>CAYUQN010000025.1:0-21298 GCA_964446815.1 uncultured Oscillospiraceae bacterium
TTTGCGAGGTTACACCGCATTTTCTAAAATACTTCCTTATTCACCCGGAGCATTTGCTTTTCGGGTGTT
Organism: uncultured Oscillospiraceae bacterium; assembly: GCA_964446815.1. Taxonomy (GTDB): domain Bacteria; phylum Bacillota; class Clostridia; order Oscillospirales; family Oscillospiraceae; genus F23-B02. The sequence continues at coordinate 70 of CAYUQN010000025.1, forward strand.
TTTTATCTCTATCTCTCTTTTTCTTTTCCGAGATGGTGGAGGGTGGAGGTGAAGTAATCGGGGAGGGGGGTGATGAGGTGGACGGGGTCGCCGGTGGTGGGGTGGATGAACTTCAGCTCCCTTGCGTGGAGGCACTGGCCCTCCAGTCCCTTATCCGGTGACTTGGCCCCGTAGAGGGCATCGCCCAGCAGCGGATGTCCGATGCTCGCCATATGCACTCTGATCTGATGAGTGCGGCCGGTCTCAAGTCGGCAACGTATGTGCGTATAGCCCTCGTAGCGTGCTATGACCTCCCAATGCGTCACCGCATTCCGTGAACCCTTATCCGTCACCGCCATACGCTTTCGGTCGATCGGATGCCGTCCTATCGGGGCATTGACCGTGCCGCTATCCTCGCGGAAGGAGCCCCTTGCGACAGCCTCGTACACCCTCGAAAGGCTGCGATCCGCAAGCTGAGCCGAGAGTGCAAGATGGGCATGATCGTTTTTCGCAACGATGATGAGTCCGGAGGTGTCCTTATCTATACGATGGACTATCCCGGGTCTTTTTTCTCCGCCGATGCCGGAGAGGCTGTCACCGCAATGGTACAGCAGGGCATTTACAAGGGTGCCGCCGCTATGACCCGGGGCAGGGTGAACCACCATTCCCCTCGGCTTATTGACGACGATAACGTCGCCGTCCTCGTACACGATATCGAGGGGGATGTCCTCCGGCAAAAGCTCCGTCTCCTCGACCTCGGGAAGCAGGAGGGTGATCTCGTCACCGGCGTTGCATTTGTAATTTTTCCGAATGACCGTACCGCCGACGGTGACACTGCCCTCGTTTATGAGACGCTGTGCCGCACTGCGGCTGAGCTCCGGTACATTTTGAGCAAGGAGAGCGTCGATACGCTCGCCGCTCTCCTCTGCAATTATTATTATCTCGTTCATATCACTTAAACTCGTTTAGGATATCCTCAAGGGAGTAGGTCTCGGGCTCTTCCTTGGGAGGCATCTTAAACTCGGGAGCCTCTGCCTTTGCAGGCTTTGCCGCCTCCTTGACCGCCTTCATATCAAGCTTGGGCTCGGTGGGCTTTTTCGCAGGCTGCTTCTTGGAATATGGCTTTGCGTCCTTTTCCTTGTCCTCATCCTCCCTGAGCGATGCCCTAAACGCATCCCAGAAGGGATCCTCCTCTTTGGCAATGGGGGTAGGCTCCTCGGGAAGCTCCTCGTCATGTCCGCCGACGGAGGCTGTCACCACATCGTTATCCTCGGACTCGTCATCCTCACGACGCTTTTTGCTCTTGGGCTTGGACTTATCCTTAGCCCTTGCCTTGGGCTTATCCTCGGACTCGTCACCGTTTCCGCTCACGAACAGGTAGATTATAAACAGCAGAGCGGAGACGACAAGCACGGCATCGGCAACATTGAACACCGCAAAGTTCACAAACTCGAGCTTGAACATATCCACAACATAGCCGTGAATAAGGCGGTCGATGCAATTGCCGACAGCACCCGAAAGGATCAGCACAAGGCACAGGCTTGCGAATTTACCGTGGAACACCTTTTTGGCAAGCAGCACAACGATAGCCACGGAAAGCACGACGGTGAGCCCGATAAAGACCCACTTCATGTAAGGCACGTCTCCGAACAAGCCGAAGGCGGCACCGTCGTTATGGACGTTCACAAGCTTTATAATGCCACCGATAAGCGGCATATCACCCGTACCCAGAGTGATATTGACGGTGACCCAATACTTGAGCCACTGGTCAAGTATCAGGACTACCACGGCGATAATAGCATACAGCATGGCAAAGGTTCCTTTCTTTATATTCGGAACGGGGGGCGATTCGTAATTCGTAATCGGGAATTACGTTGAGCGGTAAATGATCTTACAGCTTTGCGACAACGGAGGCACAACGGGGGCAAAGTCCGGTCTCGGGATCGGCAGCGGTGGAGTGCATCCAGCAGCGGGGGCACTTTGCTCCGTCTGCTTCCTTAACGGAGATGTGCAGACCGGTATTTGCGGTACCTACGCCGCTGACGGCGTTCTCGTCCTCGTCATCGGAGATGAGGCACTCGGAAACGATGAACAGGTCACGCAGATCCATATCGGAGATCTTGTCCAGAACGTCCTTGCTCTCACCCTTTGCGCTGAGGGTGACGGATGCCTCAAGGGGCTTGCCGATACGCTTATCGGCTCTTGCACGCTCGAGGATGCCGTTGACATCGCCTCTTACGGAGATGAGTGCATCCCACTTTGCCATGGTGGCATCATCGAGAGCGTACTCGGTGAAGGGCTTATTCATCTCATTGAGAACGACGTTACGGGCATCGTCGCTGTCCCTGTGCTTCATGGAGAGCCAGATCTCGTCACAGGTAAAGGCAAGGATGGGCGCGAACATCTTGGTCAGCGTATCGAGGATCAAGAACAGTGCGGTCTGAGCACTGCGACGCTTGAGACTTTCCTTTTCTTCACAGTACAGCCTATCTTTGATAATGTCAAGATAGAAGTTTGAGAGTTCGACAACGCAGAAGTCGTTGATGATATGGGAAATGACGTGGAATTCGTAATTATCATAGGCGGCAGCAGCCTTTTCGATGAGGGCGTTGAGTCTTGTGACTGCCCAGCGGTCGAGCTCGAGCATATCCTCGGGAGCGACAAGCTCGTTGGGATCGAAGCCGTCGAGATTACCGAGGCAGTAGCGAGCGGTATTGCGGAACTTGAGGTAGTTCTGCGAAAGCTGACGGAAGATCTCCTTGGAGCAGCGGACATCGACGTGATAGTCGGAGGAGCCTGCCCACAGGCGGATCATATCGGCACCGAATTCCTTGATGATATCGGCAGGATCGACACCGTTGCCGAGGCTCTTGTGCATTGCCTTACCCTCACCGTCAACGGTCCAGCCGTGGGTGAGACATTCCTTATAGGGGGCACCCATACCGAGGCCGCCTACGGCAACGAGCAGAGAGGACTGGAACCAGCCGCGGTACTGATCGCCGCCCTCCATGTACATGGAGGAGGGCCAGAAGCCCTGATCGCGCTTCATTGCGGCAAAATGAGTGGAGCCGGAGTCAAACCAACCGTCAAGCGTATCGGTCTCCTTGGTGAAGTGCTTACCGCCGCAGTGGGGGCAAACGAAGCCGTCGGGCAGAAGCTCGGCCGCTTCCTTTTCAAACCATGCATTGGAGCCGTGCTCCTCGAATACGGAAGCGACGGATTCGATGCTTTCCTCGGTGCAAACGGGCTTACCGCAATCCTCACAGTAGAACACGGGGATGGGCAGACCCCAACGACGCTGACGGGAGATGCACCAGTCGGCACGCTCACGGATCATTGCACCCATACGCTCCTTACCCCAGGCAGGGAGCCAGCGGACTTCCTCACACGCCTTTACGGCTTCCTCTTTAAAGCCGTCAACGGAGCAGAACCACTGAGGAGTGGCACGGAAGATGATGGGGTGCTTGCATCTCCAGCAATGGGGATAGCTGTGGACGATCTCCTCGGAGGCAAACAGAGCACCGCTCTCCTTCATATCGTTTAAGATGACGGGATTGGATTCCTCGGTACCGAGGCCGGCGTACTTGCCGGCATAATCGGTGTGGCGACCCTGATCGTCAACGGGAACGACCATATCCATACCGTAACGCTTGCAGGTCAGATAGTCATCCGCACCGAAGCCGGGAGCGGTATGAACGCAGCCGGTACCGGAGTCCATGGTAACGTAATCGGCAAGCACCAAACGGCTCGTCTTGGGAAGGAAGGGGTGATTTGCCAGCATATTCTCATAGAAAGAGCCGGAATGAGTCTCAACGATGCTGTAGCCGGTGTAGCCGCCGATGCCCATGACCTTCTCAACAAGAGCCTCTGCCATGATGAACATCTCATCACCGTGATCGGGCTTTACGATGGCGTAGCTCTCATCGGGATGCAGAGCGATGGCAAGGTTGCCGGGGAGGGTCCAGATAGTGGTGGTCCAAATGACGAAGGAGAGCTTGGAGAGATCGAGGTGAGAGAGCTTGCCCATATCGTCACCCATGGGGAATTTGACATAGACGGTGGTGCAGGGATCGTCCTTGTATTCGATCTCAGCCTCGGCAAGAGCGGTCTCGTCATGAGCACACCAGTAAACGGGCTTTAAGCCCTTGTAGATATGACCGTTTGCGTACATTTTACCGAACACACGGACTTCATCGGCTTCAAAGCCCTTGTCCATGGTCTTGTAGGGATGCTCCCAGTCTGCGATGACACCGAGACGCTTGAAGCCCTCCATCTGGATACCGATGTACTTTTCGGCGTAGGCTTCACAGGCGGAGCGGAAATCCGCAACGCTCATTGCCTTGTGATTGAGCTTCTGCTCCTTGATGATCGCACTTTCAATGGGCATACCGTGATTGTCCCAACCGGGGATATAGGGGGTGTAATAGCCTCTCATGGCGTAGCTTCTGGTGATGAAGTCCTTAATGGACTTGTTCAAAGCGTGACCCATATGAATATTGCCGTTGCTGAACGGAGGGCCGTCATGAAGGTTAAAGAGGGGCTTGCCCTCGTTCTTTTTGAGCATCTCATTGTAGATGTCGAGCTCCTGCCAATGAGCCAGCATTTCGGGCTCTCTCTTGGGGAGACCCGCTCTCATGGGGAAGTCGGTCTTGGGCAGGTTAAGGGTGTAATCGAATTTCTGTGCCATCTTTCTGTCTCCTTATCTGAATCTAAATCTATAGGTTAACGAACGCAAAAAAGCGTGCTTTGAAGGCACGCCCTTTCGCTGTAAATAACAAATGTCTCAGTTGTCCTTAGAGAACATAAAGACCTGAGTGTTGCCGTTTTCCAGCGGATCGGCCTCTGCCTTATTGCTTATGTTCTCGTCAGGTATTCGTGCGGCATCGGCCACATCGTACTTAACTGCACGGGATGCGGCGCCGATTGTTTCGAGATTGGAAAGCTGCTTGCTGCAAAGCTCCTTAACGGAGTCGATGAACTTTGCGGAGCTGAGCTTTGCTGCCTGAAGGCGTGACTCCTCCTGGGCGATACGGGCTTCGATACCGCCGATGGTCGCAGCGGCCTTAGCCTCAGCATCGGAAACGATGGCTGCGGCACGGGCTCTTGCGTCACTCTCGATCTGAACGCTGAGCTTCTGAGCTGAGAGGATCGCCATATTGAGGGCACTTTCGTTTGTGCGGTACTCCTCGATCTTGTCGACAAGAACCTTCATCTTTGCCTTGAGTGCGGTATTCTCCTTCTGGATAGCACCGATCTCTGCGGCGAGAGCGTCCATGTAATCATCGACGGAACCCATATCGTAGCCGCCGAACACTGCCTTTTCAAAGGTCTTTTCACGAATATCCTGAGGACTTGTCATATCAATATCCACCTTTCTTTAACTGTCAGAAGTATATACCGTCGGACTCGAATTCATCCACGGTGTCACCCACCAGATCAACATTGGAAGGTGTGAGAATGTACGCCTTGGCGGAAAACCTCTTTATCTTGCCGCCGAGGGCATATGCAACGCCGGAAAGGAAATCTATCAGCCTGCGAGCATCGTCGCCGCTTGCAAGTTCCAGATTGATGAGCACTGCCTTGCGACCCACAAGCTCCTCCGCTATTGCGGCGGCATCGTCAAAGCTCTCGGGATTCCTCATGACCATCTTGGTCTTTCCGTTGCCTACTCTGTCGGCAGGGCTCCTGTAGCTTTCCGTGTGTATCTCACGCTTGGAGACGGAGGCCTGCCTCGGCTGAGGCTTGGGCTTTGGTTCCTCATACTCGGGCTCGTCATCGAGCTCCTCGGAGAAGCCATCCTCGTCGTAATCGTCATCGTTATCGATATAATCATAATCATCGTCATCGTCTATGGGACGAATGAGCTTTTTGAAATCATCCAAAAATGCCATGAGTTACCCCTTCAATGCATAATTTCTGGCACCGAATATTCCGGTACCGACACGGACTATATTGGCACCCTCTTCAATTGCGGTCTCATAGTCCGCACTCATGCCCATCGAAAGATAGTCCATAGAAACATTATCGTATTTTTTTGCTCCGATGTCAACAAAAAGCTGCTTCATTTGCGCAAAATATGGGCGGTTTTCTTCCGGAGAGAGGCAAATCGGAGGTATCGCCATGAGCCCTCTGACCCTCAATGACGGAAATCGTGCGATTTTTTCCGTCAATTCAAACACCGCCTCGGGGGAAATACCGCTCTTTGCGGCCTCACCGCCTATGTTGACCTCAAGCAATATGTCCTGTGTGATGCCGAGCAGAGCGGCTCTTTGATCGATCACCGAGGCAAGCTCCACAGAATCCACAGACTGTATGAGCGATACCTTGCCGACAAGCTGCTTTACCTTGTTCTTTTGCAGATGACCGATAAAGTGCAGAGGACAGCCCTCATATGCGCCGAGCTCATACTTTTCGCAAAGCTCCTGAACACGGTTCTCTCCGCAGATATCGACTCCTGCGGCGATCGCCTCCTTAACACGCTGTGCATCGTTCATTTTGGTAGCGGCGCAAAGGAGGATATCCTCGGGAGACCTTCCGCTACGCAGTGCCGCGGCGGATATCTTCTCCTTTACCAGCAATACATTTTCGCCAATGCCCATATGCTTCCCTGCCTTTCACGTCAACGTCGGATCCATTGTATCACATCCCGACCCGACAATCGAGAGGAAAATATTAATAATCTCTTGCTCATCGTGCTTCTCTTGCCTTGTCAAAAACCTTTGATTTTTGACTGAGGGATCGTTGCCAAGCTCTGTTTCATCGCAGTACGGTGGCGGTCTCGTAGCGGAGGGAGAGCACGGAATACAGCCCCTCACGGACCCTGAAAACGACAACGCCGTCCTCGGCTGACTGCACCGTTGCGGTATACGATCGCCGCAGCTTCAGCGTGACGGTCTCGCCCTCGGTGAAATCGCCGTCCTTATCGGCTGCGACATAGTACCAGCTTGCACCGTACACTATGCGACACACGGCACCGTCAACGCTGTCTTCACGCAGCCTTGGGTAGTCCTCGGGATCTGCATCCTCCAAGCCGTCAAGATCGGTGCAAAAATAGCCCGACGTGGGGGCTCGCACACAGTCGCCCTCATAAGCCTTACCGCTGTCAATAGCGGCAAAATAATCGTCACGGCTCACCGACGGAACACAGATCACCTCACCGCCGGGGACGAATTCGCCCTCGGCTGCGACAAAGTACAGGTCGCCGTCACAAAATACCGCAAGCTCGTCCCTGAGCACAACGCCCTTTAGCGTCACGGTGCTTTTTGCGGTGCTTTCGCTCGGTACCGCCTCGGTGCCGCCATCGGCAAACATTGCCGCACCGAGATATGCCGCCGCAGCCAATATGAGGGCGGCGACGGCAATACGAAGGCTCGGGTCAAGCTTCTTCAAGGGAAAGCGGCTTCGGCGGTATTATGGTCGAAATTGCGTGCTTGTAGATGAGCTGCTGCTTACCGTCGGTGTCGAGCACAACGGTGAAGCCGTCGAAGGCGCGGATGACCCCGTGAAGCTGAAAGCCGTTCATCAGGAACACCGTGAGGCTTACCCTGTCACGGCGAAGCTGATTCAAAAATGCGTCCTGTAGATTCTGTGTCTTTTGCATATTATCGCTCCTGTCTATGTAGTTTAGGTCACTATCATAGACCGAAGCCGTGTATAAAATCGGTCGAAAGTCGTCGTGCCTCGGAAAAATCGGGAACGTCGCCGTGACTTATCCGCAAAGCTCCGTCCTTGCGACGAAGCCAGGTGAGCTGACGCTTGGCATAGCGGCGGCTTTCACGCTTTATGAGCTCTATCGCCTCGGCATCGCTTATCTCGCCTCTTATCGCGGCGGCAGGCTCCTTATAGCCTATCGCCTGCATTGCGGTGCAATCCGGAGAGAGGCCCTCCGAAAGCAGGGAACGTACCTCATCGAAAAGTCCCATGCTCACCATCTCGTCGACACGGCTGTCGATACGCTCGTACAGCTTGCCTCGATCGGCGTAGTCAAGGATAATAACGGCGGCGTTATACCTCGGCGGTATGCTTTGAGTTTCAATATCGTGCTGCGTTATCGTCTTGCCGGTGAGACGGTAGACCTCATGGGCTCTGACTATCCTGCGGCGGTCGGCTGCGGCAAGCTTTGCCGCCCTGTCGGGATCGAAAAGGGACAGGCGACGCAGCATTTCCTCACCGCCCACGGAATCATACTCGGTCTCGATCTCCGCCCTGAGCACGGGATCGTCACCGACCGCGGCGGAAAAGCTCCGTCCCGAAAGCAGGGAATCGATATACAGATTTGTGCCGCCGACGATGATCGGAAGCTTTCCTTGGCGGAGGATATCATCGATGCAGCTTGCCGCCTCCTCAACATACCTTGCCACGGAATAGGACTCCGTGGGCTCCGCTACATCGATCATATGATGCGGCACCGTGCAACGCTCATCTATGCTTGCCTTTGCCGTTCCGATATCCATACGGCGGTATAGCTGCATGGAGTCCGCAGAAACGATCTCACCGTTAAGCTCAAGAGCAAGCTCAACGGAAAGCCTTGTCTTGCCGGTGGCGGTGGGGCCGCATATCACCACGACAAAGGGTGCATTGTCATTCCGCTCCATCTTGCACCTCACACGATGCGGCGGAAGAACTTATCAAGCTCCGCCTTGCTAAGTCGCACAGATACCGGTCTGCCGTGGGGACAGTATTTGACCCTGCCGGAGACGACCTCGGCGGTTATCCTCTCAAGCTCCTTCATGTCATGACGTGAGCCCGCCTTTATCGCAGCCTTGCAGGCCACGGTGTGGAGTATTTCGTCCCGTGCTTCGTCGGCGGACATTTTGCCTCCGAGACGAAGCTTTTCGCATATCTCCTCAACGGTGGCGACTGCATTGCCGGGGTCTATGTCCTCGGGCAAGGCACGGATGGCAAGGGCTGTTTCGCCGTATTCCTCGATCTCAAAGCCGAGGGCTGCCATAAGCTCCGCATTGTCCGCAAGCAGCTCCGCATCCTCTGCGGAGGGGCGGATAAGCACCGGCTCTATCAAGGACTGCGACATTATCTCACGCTGCTGTGCCTTGAGCCTGTCAAAAAGCATACGCTCATGGGCGGCGTGCTTATCGATGAGCAGAAGCTCATTTTCATACTCCGCAACGATATATGTGTTCAAAGCTTCACCGATAACTCGGTAGCTTGAAGTGGCAATTTTCTCAACATTTTCAACCGCTTTTTCAACATTTTCGATTCTTGTCGAAGCGGTGATGTCCCTGTTGTAATCGGGCGAAGGACTGCGAAATGCCAAGCCTTTGGAGGGCATCCTCGGCGGCATTTTCGGAGTGGGAGCCGAGGGTCTTGCTACGGGCTGAGAGGGCTTTGCGGAAACAAACTCACGGTAGCTTTCGCTGCTCATGCTCCTGTAGAAATCGGGCTTGGGCTCCGAAACGAGCTTTTTGGTGCCCTTTGACAGCTCAAGCTCCGGGGGCTTTTCCTCGGCGTTGACGGCGGCAAGCACCGTCTGATACACGGCATCGAATACCTTCTTTTCCTCGGAGAACTTCACCTCCGTCTTTGCAGGATGGACATTGACATCGACGGCGGCGTTGCCGAGGCTTATGTATATGACCGCTGCCGGAAATCTTCCGGTCAGCAGGGTGTTTTTATATGCCTGTTCAAGAGCCGCCTGAAGCAGTGCCGAGCGGATATAGCGACCGTTGCAGAAGAAAAACTGCTTGCCTCGGTTTCCGTGTCCCTTTGCCGGAGAGGACACAAAGCCCTCAACGGAAACGCCGTCCGCATCACCCTTGCAGGGGAGCAGGGAATTTGCAAGCTCCCTGCCGAGAAGCGAATAGACGGCGGAATCCTCCCTGCCGTCACCGGGAGTGAAAAATTCCTCGACCCCGTCCCTTATGCAGCGTACCGAGACCTCGGGTCTGCCGAGGGCACAGTGCATTGCGGCGGCAACGCAGGCCGATGCCTCGCTCCTGTCGCTCTTTAAGAATTTGAGCCTTGCCGGAGTGTTGAAGAAGATATCCCTCACCGTTATACTCGTACCCTCCGGACAGCCGCAGGGCAGCATATCGACGATATCTCCTGCCTCGACGCTCATCCGGATGCCCTCCTGTGAGCCTCTTTCCCTTGTGGTGAGCTCTATCCTGCTGACTGCCGCAATGGCTGCAAGCGCCTCACCGCGAAAGCCCATGGTGCCTATTGCCTCAAGGCCTCTTTCGTCATGAAGCTTACTCGTCGCATGACGCATAAAGGCAACACCGGCATCCTCCGGACTCATACCGCAGCCGTCGTCGCTTATGCGGATATACGGCGTACCGCCGTTTTTGAATTCGACGGTCACCTTTTTCGCACCTGCGTCAAAGGCGTTTTCCATAAGCTCCTTTATGACCGATGCAGGTCTTTCAACGACCTCACCGGCCGCTATCATATCCGCCAAATGCGGCGGCAAAATGTTTATTCTGGTCATAGGTATCCTTTCGCAAAAAACGCTACTTACAATAATCCTCAAGACGGCCGAGATCGCCGGAAACGGGGCAATAGCTTTCCAATGCGGCGACCGCCTCCTCGGGGGAGGACGCCACGGAATACAGCTCAAGACAGCCCCGTGACATGAATCGTCTGTCGGCGGTGTGCTCAAGCAAGGACAGCAGAGGGGTATAATATCCGTCGGTGTTCAGAAAGATTATCGCACGGTTTGTTTTACCGAGCTGCTTTAGTGTCAGTATCTCAAACAGTTCCTCATATGTTCCGATACCGCCGGGGAGGACTATACAGGCCTCGCTCATATCCTCCATGAGCTGCTTCCGCTCCCTCATCGTTTCGGTGAGGATGAGCTCGGTGCAGCCCTCATAAAGTATCCCGGGTTCATTGAAAAAGCTCGGCGCTATGCCTATCACCTTGCCGCCCTTCGAGACGGCGCCTCTTGCAGATGCGCCCATGAGCCCTTCCCTGCCACCGCCGAACACTATGCCGTGTCCGTTGGCAGCCAAAAGCTCACCGAGCTTTTTCGCCTCGGTGTAAAATACTTCGTCAAGCTTGGAGCTGGATGCTCCGAATATACATACGTTCAAGGTCATTACCCCATACTCATAGTCAGATAGTTATAGCTCATATGGAAGATTATCGCCGTCCATATACTGCCGCTCTTGTCATAGCACCGGCACAGGGCGACTCCTCCGGGGATATATTGCAGAACATAAATGAGCATACTTATGTCCCTTGCGGCATACATATACGACCAAACGTGATACAGTCCGAACACCAGCACCGTCACCACATAGGCGGCGACACGGCTTTTGTGTCGCAGTGTGCAGAATATACCGCCTCGGAATATCGGCTCCTCGACCATGGGAGCAAGCAAAACCGCAACGATCGTCATGGTTTTCAGATCGACGCTTGCAAGCTCATCAACGGTGCTCTCATTCGGATTGCCGCCGATCGGCCCTATCATGGCAAACAGAAGATTGACGGCAAAGTTCAGCACTAAGCATATGACCCAAGCCGCAATAAATTGTTTCAGGCAAAGCAGCGGATCGTCGAGAAGATTGTCAAAGCTGCGTCTTAAATATCTGCCCAAAAGCAGCAGCACAAGTGAAAAGCTCAGAATGTAGTAGATGAGATTGAATTTGACTCCGTCGAGGTTTAAGTCGAAAAGCAGCGATATGATTAGCAGGATCCTCGGCAAAAACACGCAGTGCAGGGCAAGAAGCACCATCGCCCCGATAAATTCCCGTGAAGTCAGTTTATCCTTGAACACCATCAGCCGCTCGCTTTCTTTTTCAGCTCATTTATAAGATTGAGTGCCTCCAGCGGAGTGAGCGAATCGACATCCGTTTGTCTTAGGATACGCCCAACCTCGTCCGTGCCCGCGTCCATTATGCTTATCTGGTCGGATACCGCAGCAGGCTCAAACTCGGTACAGGTGTTTGCCCTCTCAAGCTCCTTGAGATAGGTCTTTGCCTTGCTTATCACGGCATCGGGAACACCTGCAAGCTTTGCGACCTCGATACCGTAGCTGTCATCCACGGCACCGGGCATTATACGGCGCAAAAACACAAGCTTACCGCCCTGCTTTTTCGCACCGATACTGTAATTCCTAACGCCCTCGACCGTACCCTCAAGGGTGCTCAGCTCATGGTAATGCGTTGCGAACATGGTTTTCGCGCCGAGGCGACGCTTATCGGCACAATGCTCCAGCACCGCCCTCGCTATCGCCATACCGTCATATGTCGAGGTGCCTCTGCCTATCTCATCGAGTATGAGCAGAGACTTGTTCGTTGCGTATTTGAGAATGTTCGCGACCTCGCTCATCTCAAGCATGAAGGTCGATTGTCCTGCCGCAAGATCGTCGGAGGCTCCGATCCTCGTGAATACCCTGTCCACCACTCCGACAACGGCGCTTTTAGCCGGAACAAAGGAGCCGATCTGAGCCATCAGACAGATCAGTGCGGTCTGACGCATATATGTGCTCTTGCCTGCCATATTGGGGCCCGTGACTATCGCAACACGGTTCCCCTCACAGTTTAAGAGAGTATCATTCGGAACAAAGCTGACATCACCTACAGACTGCTCCACAACGGGATGCCGCCCCTCACGGATCATGAGATCGCCGGAGGTGTCGATCTCGGGCATACAGTAGTTGTTGCGTACTGCGACCTCCGCAAAGGAGCACAAAACATCCAAGTTCGCAACGGCATCGGAGCTGTCCTGAACTGCGGCGACTCTTGCCGCTATCAGCTCACAGGCGTACATGAAATGCTTGTACTCAAGCTCCTTTATTCTCTCGGATGCGGTGAGAAGATCGTTCTCCAGTGCCTTGAGCTCCTGAGTAAAGTAGCGTTCGTTGGAAACAAGGGTCTGCTTCCTTATGTAATCGTCGGGGATGTTGCTTTCCCCTGCGGATTTGGGAACGTCGATATAGTAGCCGAACACTCGGTTGTAGCCGACCTTGAGCTTCTTTATACCGGTACGCTCACGCTCTCTGCGTTCAAGCTCCGCCACCGCCTCGGCACCGTTGTCCCTTATCTTGCGAAGCTTGTCGACCTCCTCGGAATAGCCCTCTCGGAGTATTCCGCCCTCACGGACGGAGAAGGGAGGATCATCGCATATGGCACGCTCCACCCTGCTTGTAATGTCCTTTAGCTCGTCCATTGCGGCGATCTCTTTAAGCGTGCTGCACTTAAATCCGGATAGCTGCGCTTTAAGCTTCGGCAAGGCCCTTGTACACTCACCGAGGGCAAGCAGATCCCTTGCGTTCGCGGTACCGTAGACCACCTTGCCGATGAGCCGCTGCATATCGTTTATGCCCTTGAGGGTCTGTATTATCTCGGCTCTTGCCGTGTTGTTGCCGTAGAGCTCGTTGACCGCCGTGAGCCTACGTCTTATGATAACGGGGCTCAGGAGCGGACGCTCGATCCAGCTCCTTAAAAGTCTTCCTCCCATGGGGGTCTTGGTCTTGTCCAGCACCCACAGGAGAGAGCCCTTTTTCTCACCGGTGCGTTGGGATTCCGTCAGCTCAAGTGAACGTCTCGTTGCCCAGTCAAGCTCCATGAATCTACCCTTGTCGAAAAGATCGACGGTGCGGATATGGGCAAGCTCCACCCTCTGCGTATCCTGTATGTACGACAGCAGGGCACCGCAAGCACTTACAGCCGATTCCTCGTCACCGAGTCCCAGCTCATCGAGTGAGCTCACCTTGAACTGCTCACACACTCTCGTTGCCGACTGTGAATATTCGAAGTTGTGCCCCATCTCAACGGAGCAGTGCATACGCTTGACAAGGAATTTCGGTATCCTGTCATCCATATAAGCTCCGCCGTTTATCACCGCCTCACGGGGGGCAAAGCGAGCAAGCTCGTTGATGATATGAGTAATGGCATCGCCGTCAAAGGATGCACAGCAAAATTCGCCGGTCGAAACATCGCAAAAGGCAACGCCGCCACGCTGATCGTTGACATAGTAAGCGGAGGCAAGATAGTTGCTCTTGCCCTCCTCAAGCATAATGCTGTCCGTCACCGTTCCGGGGGTCACGATGCGGATAACGTCACGCTTCACAAGACCCTTTGCCTCGGCAGGATCCTCGACCTGCTCACATATTGCGACCTTGTAGCCCTTGGACACAAGCTTTGCGATATAGCTCTGGGCGCTGTGATACGGAACACCGCACATGGGCGTGCGTTTTGCCGGATCCTCAATGCCCCTGTCCCTTGTGGTGAGCGCAAGGTCAAGCTCCTTTGAAGCAAGACGTGCATCATCGTCGAACATCTCGTAGAAGTCCCCGAGACGGAAGAAAAGCAGACAGTCTTTATGACGCTGCTTTATCTCGTAATATTGTTGTTTCATCGGTGTGAGCTCAGCCATAGCACACCTCCGGAGTAAAAATTATTGCCATGCCCAACACTTGACTCTCCCTTTGGGAGAGCTGTCAGCGAAGCTGACCGAGAGGGCTTGCGCATGGTGCGATATATCGTCGACACTAAATCGACCGCCCAAAATTCCGAATCACGAATCCTTCTTGATCATCTCGTCCCTTGCCTTGAGCATTTCCTCGTGGAAATTCTCGGGGAGGAACTTCATGAACTCCTCAAACGCCTCATCGTCGTATTCGAAATAGAAGGTGCCGCCGTCGGTATTGTCGGGGAAGCTCTTGAGCTCCTCAGCCGTCAGCGGATGATCGGATATGTACACCCACTTCAGCCACAGATTCTTTATCATGCCGCAGTTCGTGACCTTGTTCCAGTACAGATCGTCGGTCGCCTCGTTGAGATAAAAACGCATACTCCTATCCCCAAACGATACCATGGAAAAGCCGTAGGAGCTGACGGAAACGAGCTTGAAGCCGAATGACCAAAGAGCGGACACGCAGGCAAGTATAACGAGTAAGCCGATAATGAAGTTGTCCCCCAAGCCGCCGATAAGGCATACTGCCAGAGAGACCAAGGCAAATATACACAGTGCCACCGCAAAGAAGAATATGCCCTTCATGAGACCTCCGCTGAGTCTCAGGCTTTTGGTGACCTTAAACTTTTTGATGCTTTCCTTAGGCATTTTCAGTCCTCCTTTACGGTCTCGCCGTAGAGGGCCCATGTATTGGAGCCCGTGATTTTAACATTGATGAAGCTTCCTATAAGAGAGGGCGAACCCTTCAAATGGACAAGTCTGCCGCCGTTCGTCCTCGACGAAAGATTGTACTCCGCCTTACCCGTCTCACCGTCAACGAGCACCTTAACGGTCTTGCCCTCGTATTCGGCGTGCTTTTCGGCGGATATGCGATTTGCGGTATCGAGAAGCCTGTCAAAGCGACGCTGCTTTTCCTCTCTGGTGGTGGGATCGGGCATTTCCGCCGCTGGGGTACCCACTCGCTTTGAGTAGATGAATGTAAACATCGCATCGTAGCGTACCTTCTCACACAGTGCCACGGTATCCTCAAAATCCTCCTCCGTCTCACCGGGGAAGCCGACGATTATATCCGTCGTCACAACGAGATCGGGCATATACCGCCTTGCAAGCTCAGCCTGCTTCAGATACTTCTCGGAATCGTAATGGCGATTCATCGCCTTGAGTATACGGTCGCTGCCGCTTTGAACCGGAAGATGAAGCTGGTGAGCGCACTTTTCGCACTCCGCCATGGTCTTAAACAGCTTCTCCGTAGCATCCTTGGGATGACTTGTCATAAAGCGGATGAGGAAATCCCCGGGGATCTCATTTATCATTGCGATGAGGTCGGCAAAATCAATGCCCAGACCGAGATCCTTGCCGTAGGAATTGACGTTTTGACCCAGGAGCGTTATATCCTTGTAGCCTGCCGCAACGAGCTCCCTTGCCTCGGCTACAACGTCCTCCGGTCTGCGAGAGCGTTCACGCCCTCTGACGTAGGGAACTATGCAGTAGGTGCAGAAATTGTTGCAGCCGTACATGACGGAAAGCCACGCCTTAACGCTTCCGTCACGCCTGAGCGGTATGCCCTCGGCAACGGAGCCGTCGTCGGGTGAGATCTCGAAAACACGCTTCCTTTTGTCGAGATATCTGAGCATGAGCTCCGGCAATCTCCACAGCTCATGTGGGCCGAATACCATATCGACAACGGGGTAGGAGCGGCGGATCTTCTCCGCCATATGGGGCTGCTGTACCATGCAACCGCACACCGCAATGATCTGACCCTTTTTCGCTTTCTTGGAATGATTGAGCTGACCGACATTGCCGAGCACACGCATTTCGGCGTGTTCCCTGACGGCACAGGTGTTGACGATTATAAGGTCAGCCTGAAACTCGTCCTGCGTAAAGCCGTAGCCCATCTCGGCAAGATAGCCTCTGATCTTCTCACTGTCTGCCTCGTTTTGCTGACATCCGTATGTGTCCACCATAGCAAGGGGACGAGCACCGTCGGCGGTGATCCTATCGAAGATTTGAGAGCAGTATTCCTCCTGCTTTCGGATCTCCTCAACGCCGATCTCTTTTCTCACATAAGCCATTTTCGTTTGCCCTCTGTCCTGAGATAAATAGAATAGAAATAGAATACTTCAAGTATTTTATTTTACCATAAACTCAATAAAGGTTTCAACTAAAATATGCAAAAGCAAGGCATTTTTAAACCGGAGATGCATATACTGCGCCTCCGGTTTATGCTTTATTTATTGTTCTTGGCGACGAAGCGGCGGAGCTTGTTTTGCTCGAGCTTCCAATAGATCGTTCTGGTGAAGGGGAGTACGGTCATGAGCACCTTGCTGAAGGTAAACAGATTGCAGGGCGAGACCTTCTTCTTTCCCTTTTCCATGCCCTTTACCATCTTCTTCGCAACGACCGAGGGGCTTTGCACGGGGAAGGGCTTTTCAAACTGAACACCGTCGGCTGCGACCTTGAAGAAGTTCGTATCGGTGGCGACCGGATACAGGCAGGTGAGCTTCATGTTCGGCGGCATCTCGAGGCGTATGCCCTCCTGGAAGCCCTGCAAGCCGAACTTTGATGCGGAATACAGAGCGTAGCCGGGCATCGCCATGGTACCGATAGCCGACACCGTGTAGCACAGATGGCCCTTTCTGCCGTTTAGGTGGTGCAGGTACTTTACATAGGTGTAGGCAGGAGACAGCGTATTCGTGTCGAATATCGCCTTAAGCCTGTCCCAATCCTCGTAGTCGTACATTTCGTAATAGGGGAAGCCTGCGTTGTTGTAGTAGATATCTATCTTCTCAAAGCACTCCTCCGCCTTGGCGAACACCGCATCGACACCCTCCTTGGTGCTGATGTCTGCATCAAAGACGATGACGTTTTCACCGAAGTCGAATATCTTTTTGCTTGCGTTACGGGAGACCGCCAGTATCCTGTTGCCGCTGCCCTTGCAGAGCAGCTTCAAAACCTCAAGTCCTATACCGCTGGATGCACCGGTAAGAACGATATTTTTATTGTCTATCATTTATGCTTCCTCCTCATTTGATTTTCATCACCGTGTCGTATGCACTGTGACAGGCATCGGCTATGGTGCCGCTCTGCTTTGCGTCACCGACCTTTACAACACGCTCAACACCGCCCTCAAGCAGCTCCTTTGCAATACCGTCAAGGGGTCTGACTCCGAGAGACAGCACGACCGCCTCGGCATCGAGCTTCTTACGCTCACCGCTTGCTACATCCTCGGTCACAACGCCGTCGCTCTCTATCGAAACAAGCTTCGTTCCGGTCATAAACTTTGTGCCGTAGGGCTTTATACGCTCCAGCTCATCGTCGACGAGCTCAAACCATGCACCGGGTGCTATCTCGGGTGCCATTTCGATCACCGTGACGGTGCAGCCTGCATCGTTCAAGAATTCCGTTACCTCAAGTCCCGTGATACCGGAGCCTACGACAACGACCTTCTTGTTTTCTATCTTCTTTTCGCCCATGATGATCTCGGGAGCAAGGATGACATTTTCACCGTCTATACCCGATATTGAGGACGGACGCAGGGGAACGCCGCCTGTTGCGACAACGACGGCGTAGGGCTCATACGCCTTTACGCTTTCGATCGTTGCCTCGGTGCCGAGGATGACCTTTGCACCTGCTTTTTGTGCATTGGTCATGAGATCCTCTATCGCCCAATAGAGCTTATCCTTCAGGTGACAGGCTGCTGCGGTTATGACCTGACCGCCTGCCTTCTCCGCCTTTTCGAGAACGGTAACGTCAAAGCCTCTCGTGGCAAGAGTCTGTGCTGCGGTAAGACCGGCAGGGCCCGCTCCGATGACGACGATCTTCCTGCCCTCACCGTCGGACGGCATATTAAAGTATTCCGCTTCCTTGCCCATGCCCATGTTGAGGGCGCATTCACAGGGCTCACCGACCCATGCATTGGTCATAAAGGAGCGGATGCAGTTTAAGCAGCCTATGCAGCGGCGGATCTCCTCCGGACGATCCTCCCGAGCCTTTTTGACCCAGTGGGGGTCGCAGATGAAGGTTCTTGCCGAGCCTATGAAATCCTGATCGCCGTCGTTTAGCTGACGCTCTGCCTGCTCCGGTGTGCGGATGACGTTTGCACCGCCTACGGGTATGGACACAACGCTCTTGAGCTCTCTGCAAAGATACTTTCTCCAGCCCGGTTCAAAGGACGTGGGCTCGAGCCAATAGTTATATGCATCGTAGCAGGCGGAGGTGACGTTTATCGCATCGACTCCCAGCTCCTCAAGACGCTTTGCAACGAGCTTTCCGTATTCGAGGTCGTAGCCCTTGCCGGCATGACCTATGCGGTCGTACATTTCATCGGCGGTGAGACGTACCATGAGGGGGTAGTCTTTGCCGCAGCGATCCTTTATACCGTCGATGATCTCGGTGATGAACCGCATACGGTTCTCGAAGCAGCCGCCGTATTCATCGGTACGCCGGTTGGTGAGCGGCGATATGAACTGCTGAATGATATAGCCGTGACCGCCGTGGAGCTCAACGAGATCGACACCGGCCTTCTTGCAGCGTTCGGCGGCATCGATGAAATCGCCTATGAGCTTTTTGATCTCTCTGCGGCTCATCTCACGCACCTTCATGGCGCCGTGATTTGCAAGCTCACACTTGGACGGAGCCTGAACGGGCCAAAGCTTGCCCTGCTTTTCAAGCTTCATGAGTATCGGCGTGCATTTGAAAATGGAGCCGAGCATACCCGGAAAGACCTTGAGCATGGGGATGACCATGGGCAGAGAGTGGATGGAGCTGGAGTAGCCCTGACGACCGGGGTGATGAAGCTGCAAACCGAGCTTGGCACCGTGGCTGTGGATACGCTCAACGAACTCACGCATGGGCTCGATATGGTAATCGTGGCTCATCGCAAGCTGGGTATAGGTCGATGCGGCACCGTCATCGTTGACCCTCGTGATACCCGGAATGATAAGGGCGACACCGCCCTTTGCTCTCTCCTCGTAATAAGCCATGAGCTTTTCGGTGGGGGTGCCGTCGGTCTGACCGAGGCTGACCTCGGCTGCGGTCATGACCGTACGGTTTTTGAGCTCAAGCTCACCTATCTTGAACGGAGACAGCAGTGTTTCGTAGCTCATTTTGTTTTCCTCTCTTTCCGCTGTGTGATGTTTATGAGTTTGATGGTTATGGTATGTTCCATGTTCTGCACATGGTGCGATGCATTTTTTATATCTGCAATGCAACGACGAACACCGGTGCGGCAACTGCTCAAGCGATGGCTTTTTCTTGATTTTGCACGGTGTATAGATCCATCGTCGGCACTAAAATCGATTGCCGAGCCCAACGCTTTGCTCTCCCAAAGGGAGAGCTGAGGGATTGGTGTGAGCTTTGAACATGGTGCGATAAAGCGCCGCAGCCTACAGTACGATAATAAAATAACAAAGCGGCGTTCGTCAACAAAAGCGAAAAAAGTATTGAAAAATCTATATTTTCTCCAATTTTGTCAAGCAATTGCTGACAACTGATTTGGAAATGTGTTTGACTTTTTCAACGATTCGGGATAAACTGTATAAGAACTATGTACAACTGTCCAAGGAGGTCGCCATGAAAGTAATACACTCCAAGAACCGTGAAGCGATATCCGCCGCCGCACTCGAGCTTTTTAAGGAAAAGGGCTTCGACAGCGTAGGCGTAAGCGAGATCTGCCGCCGTGCAAACGTCCCCCGTTCGTCGTTCTACAGTGTGTTCGGCGGCAAGGAGGATATAATCATATATATGCTGCGTGATCTCAAGGAGGACTACGCCTCGGTATTTTCGGAGCTTTTGGAGGCGGAGAACGATCTGTGCCGCATATGGCTGCTCTACGATCGCTACCTCGGTCTTGCGACCGAGTTCGGACCCGATCTCACGGGAACGCTGCTTGCGCTGGAGCTGAAAAATCCGATAGGGATACTCGATCTGTTTTATGCGTTCAACGATTGGTTCGTCAAGCTTATAAAGAACTGTCAGCGTCAGGGCATGATCCGCAACGCCAACAAGCCCGAGGACATCGTGACTCTCGGAGTGAGGATCGCCCTCGGAGCGGCGTATGAGTGGAGTCGCACAAAGGGCAGCTTCGACCTTCGCGAAACCGCCCTCCGCGAACACGAGACCCTCTACGACGTTCCCGATGAGTACAGAAGAAAATAAAACAACGATAAAAGCGGTGCAGAGTTTATCTGCACCGTTTTATCATTGACTTCGGTATTTGCTGTTTTAAACGAGCCCGCCCTTATCGTATATACAGACATAGAAAGGTAATGTTGGAATGTTAAAGAGTAAAGAGGAAGAGGAAGAAAGGGGGTTACAGTTGGCACATCGGCAGGTCGTTTATTTCCGAAGGTCACTTACGTTTTTAAGGTCAACCGAGGAAGCACAGCAGGCGCTTCCGCAGACTGCGCCGCAACCGGAGCAGCTACAGCCGCAGGAGCAGCGATGTGCTTTCTTATCACGGATGAGCTTCACCGTAACGAGGCTCAGCACCGACACCAGCACGATGCTTATTATGATATTTGCGACATTTGCGGCTATCCATTGCAGCATATAGATCACTCCTTTTGCGTGTTATAATTTCATAGACTTGCGTTTTTCTTTACCGGACGGAGCAGCATATAGAGCATGAACAGGAGGACGATCGCAGCACATACGGTGCCGAGAACGTTACCGGCTCCGATGAACCATGCTCCGAACTGGTATACCATGAGGGAGACCGCATATGCAAATCCGCACATATAGCCGATCGCTGCCCAGGTCCACTTTGCGTTGTTCATCTCTCTCTTGATAGCACCCATTGCAGCAAAGCAGGGAGCACAGAGGAGGTTAAAGAGCATGAAGCTGTAAGCGGTCAGACCGTTGTAGTGCCGGG
>CAYUQN010000026.1:0-21054 GCA_964446815.1 uncultured Oscillospiraceae bacterium
AGCAGCAGCCGACATTGTGATTATACGGCTCTACCTTGACAAGATAGCCCTGCTCCTCGAGATCCGCTACTATCGCCTTTCTCGCCTCATAGCGATCCATACCGTTATATTTGCCGCCGTTTATGATCTTTGCATCCTCGTCGATAACAAGTATCTGCTCAAGATCGTGACGGAGACCGACCTCGTAGTCGTTGGGGTCATGGCAGGGAGTCATCTTAACTGCACCTGTACCGAAGCCAAGCTCAACATAATCGTCCGCTACGATGGGAAGTCTTCTGCCGACAAGGGGAAGGATGGCATTCTTGCCTACAAGGTGGGCATAACGCTCATCATCGGGATGAACGGCAACGCCGGAGTCACCCAGCATGGTCTCGGGTCTGGTGGTCGCTATGATAAACTCCTCGTCGGAGTCCTCGATGGGATAGCGAATATGCCAGAAGGAGCCGGGCATATCCTTATACTCGACCTCGGCATCGGACAGAGCGGTACGGCATTTGGGGCACCAGTTTATAATGCGGTTGCCCTTGTAGATGAGTCCCTTTTCGTAAAGCTCGCAGAAGGTTTCACGGACGCTCTTTGCTCTTTGCTCATCCATTGTGAAAACGCTTCTGTCCCAATCGCAGGAGGCACCGAGCACCTTCTGCTGCTCAACTATACGGCTACCGTATTTATGCTTCCAATCCCACACACGGTCAAGAAATTTCTCACGACCGAGGTCATAACGGGAAAGGCCCTCCTTAACACGGAGCTCCTCCTCGACCTTTATCTGAGTCGCTATACCGGCATGGTCGGTGCCGGGGATCCACAGTGCCGCATAGCCCTGCATCCTCTTATAGCGTGTCAAAATGTCCTGAAGCGTTGTATCGAGAGCGTGTCCCATATGGAGCTGTCCCGTTACATTGGGAGGCGGCATGACTATGGAAAAGGGCTTTTTGTCGGGATCGATAGTGCCCTTGAAATATCCGCCCTCCTGCCACATGGCATAGATCTTCTTCTCAACCGCCTGAGGCTCATACACCTTCGGTAATTCTTTCATGTCTATTCCTCCAATGCTAAATAAAAATACGCCCCGATAATATCAGGGCGTAGTAATACGCGGTACCACCTGAATTCCGCATTTTCCTTGCTATTGCACACTAAACGCGGCACTCAATGCTCTGTAACGGGAGCTGCCGTTTCCGCTTAATAATTCGGCGGAAAGACTCGGAGCCGACCTTCCGCAGTACCGCATGGGAGCTTACACCAACCGTTCCCTCTCTTTGATGCGTTATCTGCGTACTCCTGCTCGTCATAGTCGTTGACTTCTGATAATTATATCCGTAAGGAGCGAAAAAGTCAATCCTTTCTTTCGCTTCCCCAGAAGAACAGTGCTACGGTTCCGGGGCCTGTGTGGCTTCCGATCGTGGTGCCGACACTGTTGATCTCAACCTTACCGTTGAGCTTCGGGAAAAGCTCCTCAACGAGATCCGCAACCGCTCTTGCATCCTCATAGCAACCGGAGTTTGAGATATAGCACTTGCCGGAATAGTCATGACCGTCCTTCGCAAATTCCTCCATCTTGGAGACCGCCTGACGGATGACCTTCTTTTTGGTGCGGATCTTTTCTCTGGGAATAAGTCTGCCGAGATTGTCCATATTCAGCAGAGGGCATATCTTGAGCATGGTGCCGAAGAAGCCTTCCGCCTTGGTTATTCTACCGCCCTTGATGTAGAAGGTGAGGTCTGTTGAGAAGAACCAATGGTGCAGCTCAAGCTTATGTGCCTCGATCCAATCATGTGCATCGTCAACGGAAACGCCATTGTCTCTCATATCAGCGAGGGTATCCATTATAAGTCCGTAGCCGGAGGATGCACCCAAGGAGTCGACGATATATATCTTGCGATCGGGGTACTTCTCAAGCAGCTCATCGGCTGCGATCTTTGCGGAGTTTATTGTACCGGAAATGCCGCCGGACAGGGTCACATGGAGAATGTCTTTACCGCTCTCAAGGAAGGGAGTGAAAAACTCAATATACTGCTCAACATTGACTTGGCTGGTCTTGGTCTCCGCACCCTCCGCCATTTTTCTGTAGAACTCCTCAAAGGGAACGCTCTGACCGAGGTCATCGGAATAGTTAACACCGTCAAGTGAATAGTGGAAGCAAACGTAATGAATATCTCTGGCTTCAAAGTGCTCCTTGCTCAGATCGGCGGTGGAGCAGCAGCTCAATATATAATCGGACATGGTTACACCTCAAATACTTAAAAATTTTTATGTACCTGTATTATATACAGGTACATGAAAAATTGCAAGAGTTTTATTAGCCCAGCATCTCCTGAAGCTGTTCGATGCTTTGTACGCCTACACGCTTTTCGGTCTCCTTGCCGTCGTTAAAGGCTATGAGCGTGGGAATGGAGAACACGGAAAAACGCCGTGCAAGCTCGGGATTCTCGTCAACGTCTACCTTGCAGACCTTGACATTGCCGGAAAGAAGCTTGTCAAGCTCGTCTAAGATGGGTGCCTGCATACGGCAAGGGCCGCACCAGGTCGCCCAAAAGTCAACGATAGCCTTGCCTTCTTCGATTACGGAATCGAAATTGTCCTTTGTAAGATGAATGATAGCCATGATTTTTATCTCCTTTTTTATTCTTTATCCAAGTATTCGCAAACGGAAAGTGCCGCAATGTTGCCCTCACCTACCGCCTTTGCAAGCTGAAACGGTGCTCCCGTACAGTCTCCTGCGGCAAATATGCCATCAACGCTTGTACGCATTTTTTCGTCGGTGATTATTCTTCCGCGTTCGGTGGCAACTCTGGGAAGTAAGCTGTCCGCCGATACGGTGGATTTCAATATGAACACACAGTCGACGCTGTATTCCTTGCCGTCGTGGATCAAAAGCTCGGCTTTTGTGCTGCCCTCTATCTCAAATCTGCCGCCGTTAAAGCACAGCACGGTACAGCCTATCTCTTTTAAAAACTTAACGTCGCTTTCAAATTCCTCGCCGCTGCCTATCGCAGCAACGGTCTTGCCTCGATACAGCATACCGTCACAGGTGGCACAATAGCTGACTCCCCTGCCGAGAAATTTCGTCTCGCCGTCACACAGCGGACGGCGGCTTATTCCCGTTGCGGCAATGATCGCTCTGCCCTCGTAAAAGTCATTGCCGACTGCGACACCGAAGGCAGTACCGAGCTTCATTGCACTGAGTGCTCTGCCATGAATAAGCTCCGCTCCCGAGGAAATGAGCTGCTCCGAAAACTTATCCGAAAGCTCCTTACCGCTTCCGACTATGCCGGGGTAGTTGCTTATATGCTCTGCCTTGTACAAATTCTGCGTCTCTTGGGGATTTGCTATAACGCCTACGGTCTTACCTCTGTTTTTCAAGGTCAATGCCGCAGATACCGCAGCAGGGCCTCCGCCGATTATTAAAACATCGTATTTCATTGCAGCACCTCTTTCTCTTATATTATACCAAAGCCGTACCGCTTACTCAAGTGCTTTGGCTACACCTTGGAAATTTTACGACGAATTTTAAGTTTTTGTTGTAATCATTTGACTAATCATATATAATGTAGAATACTCAAAATTTTGTTTTGGAGATATGTATATGGACGAGCTCAGCAAAAATTTTATCGAAAACTTCATAGATGAGGATCTTTCCGAGGGCGGAAGATGTGAGGGTATGACCGTTCACACCCGTTTCCCTCCCGAGCCTAACGGCTATCTGCACATAGGTCACTGCAAGGCACTTATCATAGATTTCGGTACTGCCGAGAAGTACGACGGTATGTGCAACCTCCGCATGGATGATACGAACCCTGCCAAGGAGGATACCGAGTACGTCGATGCCATTCAGGAGGATATCCACTGGCTCGGCTTCGACTGGGGCGATCGCTTCTTCTACGGCTCCGATTATTTCGAGAAGACCTATGAATACGCCATTGAGCTTATAAAGAAGGGCCTCGCTTACGTTTGTGAGCTGACCCCCGAGCAGTTTAAGGAGTACAGGGGCGATACCACCCGTCCTGCGATCAGTCCCTACAGGGACAGACCCATTGAGGAAAGCCTCGATCTCTTTGAGCGTATGAAAAACGGTGAGTTCCCCGAGGGTAAATATACCCTCCGTGCCAAGATCGATCTTGCTTCCGGCAACTTCAATATGCGTGACCCCGTGCTCTATCGCATACGCTACATCGAGCATCACCGTCAGGGCACCAAATGGTGCATCTTCCCCATGTACGATTTTGCTCACCCCATCCAGGATGCGCTTGAAGGTATAACCCACTCCCTCTGCTCCCTTGAGTATGAGGATCACCGTCCTTTGTACGATTGGGTGATAAACAATGTTTCCGTTCCCTCAAAGCCCCGTCAGATCGAGTTTGCAAGACTCGGTATCAACTACACCGTTTTGAGTAAGCGTAAGCTTCGCAGACTTGTTGAGGAGGGCTATGTCTCCGGTTGGGACGATCCCCGTATGCCGACTCTTTGCGGTCTGCGTCGCCGTGGCTATACCCCCACCGCAATACGCAGCTTCTGTGAGCGTATCGGTGTAAACAAGGTTCCCAGCACCATTGAGTACGGCTTCCTTGAGCACTGCTTGCGTGAGGATCTTAACGATCATGCTCAGCGTGCCATGGCGGTTTTGCGTCCTGTTAAGCTCACCCTCACCAACTATCCCGAGGGCGTTTCCGAGGAGCTTGAGGTCGAAAACAATCCCAATGATCCCGATGCAGGCACAAGGAAGGTCAGCTTCTCACGCTCCCTTTGGATCGAGAGCGACGACTTCCTCGAGGTCCCCATTCCCAAGTACAAGCGTCTTTATCCCGACGGTCCCGAGTGCCGCTTAAAGGGTGCTTACCTTATTAAGTGTACCGGCTGCGTAAAGGACGAAAACGGCAATGTCACCGAGATCTTGGCGACATACGACCCCGACAGTCGCGGCGGTGATCCCGCCGACGGTCGTAAGGTCAAGGGTGCTACGATACATTGGGTCGATGCCGAAAGCTGCGTCGATGCTGAGGTCAGAATGTACGGCAATCTTTTCTCCGATGCCGATCCCGATGCCGCAGATAAGGATTATCTGAGCTGCCTTAACCCCGATTCTCTCGAGGTGTTGCAGGGCTGCAAGCTTGAAAAAATGCTTGAAAACGCTACCGCTCCGGCCCAGTTCCAGTTCCTGCGTATGGGCTACTTCTGTGTTGACAGCAAGGATTCCTCACCCGAACACCTTGTATTCAACCGTGCCGTATCCTTAAAGGACGGATTTAAAAAATAAGGCTATACGAAAAATCTCCCGACATTGTCGGGAGATTTTTTACAGCACATTCTGTATCACATACACCGCACCGTAGATAACAGGCTGGTGCAAAAGGTAGATAAACAATGACTGTCTGCCGCACCACGAAAGGAAGCGGAGCGGTGCAACGGAGCTGTTTACCATAGGCAACAGACTTTGCTTTTTGGCGTAAGCCGTTTTGCCGATGAACATTCCCGCTATAAAGTAGCCGAGGTTCGGTAAAAGCGGAAAATAGTCGGATGAGTAAAAGCCGAAGTAGGTTATGCCCAAGGGATAGAGATATCGGCTCTCGGTCGTAATTCCATTGACGTAGAAGCCGAGATATATGAGCACCGCCGCGAGGATGAGCAGCACCGTTTTCGGTGCTTTTTTTATTGCCGCTGCAAGTATCATGCAGATGCCGAGGCAATGGAGTATGCCGAAGCGTATGATTATACCTTCGCCCTCCATACCCACCTTATACATTCCCCATGTGACAAGGGTACACAGCATACCTGCTCCGAAAACGATCAGACCGCGGCGTACACTGTGACTGCCCAAGGTCAGGCAAATACCGGATATGAGGATGAACAGCAGGCTTCCCCACTCTCTTACGAAGTCAAACACTGCGTTGCCGGTATTTCCGAATCCCTTTATGTCGAGCACCGTATGGACTACGATCATTCCGAGGATGCATATACCTCGAAATGCGTCAAGCTCCCAGATTCTTTGCTTCTTCATGTGATCTACCTTTTACATTCAATATGACTATTGCGGCTATGACCATGATAACACCGATGACGTTCGGCACGGTCATTCCCTCTTTATATATTATCACACCTACCAAGGTCGCGACAACGGGCTCGATCGATGCCATGATCGATGCTTTGCCGTTTTGCATACCGGTTAGCCCGTAGGTGTACAGCATATATGGCAGATAGCAGGTCACCGCTCCGGTCGCAGCGGCAAATGCGAAGTTGCCGGCTCCGTTACAGATATGAACGGCAAAATCGCCGCCGTCGAGTATAGTCGCTGCCAATGCCGCCAAAAGGCATGAGTACAGATTGATAGTCAAGGTACCGTAGCCCTTGTTTATCGCAAAGCGACTGAATATGCTGAACAATGCATAGCATATTCCCGATGTCAGTCCCAGCAAAACACCGACTATGCTCAGTTTTTGATCTCCCGAGGCTATGCCCGATACGAGACAGCAGCCGCAAAATGCCATGAGCATTGCCACGATCTTTCGTCTGTCGAGCTTATCCCCAAACAGCGGTACCGACATCAGTATCACAAAGCAGGGTGCTGTATATAAAAGAATTGCTGCGGCGGAAAGGCTCATGTGATCCATTGCCTTGAAATAGCATACGCCGAACACAAACAGCGACAGCACGCCCGTGCCGAAGAACATCCAAATATCACGGAGTCGGATCTTGAATGCCATCTTATCGGTAAGCAGTATAGTCAAGGCAAAAAACAGCGTTGCGAATACGCAGCGAACGGCAATACAGCCGCTTGCGGATACTCCCATAGCGTCAAGGCTTCTGCGGAAAAAGCCCATAAAGCCCCATAGCGTTCCTGCAAGCAATACGCATAGGGCATATTTCTTTTTCTTCACAGTAAGCCTCCCAGCCAATCGGCTATAGGATTATAGAGTATCGGAAGAAGTATCGCAGGAAGAAGATCGTTGACCTTTATACGCTTTTGCGATATGCCGAGTAGATTTATTCCCATGCCTATAAACAGTGCTCCGCCTATCGCCGTCATATCCGCTATGACGTTTGCACCGAGGTAGGGCGATATCACCGTTGCAAGGAGGGTCACTATACTCTCCCACACAAACACTGCGATAAAAGCAAACGGAACACCTAAGCCCATAGCGGCTGTAAATGCTATGGTGCTCACCATATCGATAACGCCCTTGGTTATGAGTATCGTGTAATTGTGATTG
This sequence comes from uncultured Oscillospiraceae bacterium, assembly GCA_964446815.1. Taxonomy (GTDB): domain Bacteria; phylum Bacillota; class Clostridia; order Oscillospirales; family Oscillospiraceae; genus F23-B02. The sequence continues at coordinate 7,206 of CAYUQN010000026.1, forward strand.
ATACCTGCTTCGATCGAGCCCATTATTGCCATACTGCCTACGGTGAACAGCACCGATGCGGTCACAAGTCCTTCACCGAACTTACCGCCGCCGAAACGGGTATTCCTGGTCTTTTCGTGTATCCTATCGCTGAGTCCGTCAAAGAAATCGTCTATCTTCATGGCATGGCCTATCACACCGCCTAAAGCAAGGCATACAACGACCGCGGTTATATCTCGAACATCCGCTGCTCCGTCGATGCCGATAACGATGATGACAAGTCCCATTGCCGACATAAGCGTATTGGTAAGTCCTTCTTTTATCCTGCTGCGGAACAGCACACCGACTACTCCGCCGAAAATTATCATAAGTGCATTCGCAACAACGCCTAACACCTAAGCCCTTCTTTCTCTACAATATTTCAAATCTTTTTTATAATAGATTTACGATGAAAAAATGTCAACAACAATCTTGAAATGACTATTGATTTTATCGGCAACTGACCTTATAATTGAAAAACGAAACAAGAGCAAGTTGACAGTTGAAAGTTATGGAACAAAGTGTTGACAACAAACAACTTTCCACTGTCAACCGAATATGCGGGTATGATGGAATTGGCAGACATGCAAGATTTAGGTTCTTGTGCGAAAGCGTGCAGGTTCGACCCCTGTTACCCGCACCACGAAAAAAGCACTGACGATAGTCAGTGCTTTTTTCAATGATATCCGTTCCTATCGGAACGAACATCACATCGCCAATGGCGATATAGCTTTAAATCCTCATGCTTTATCTCGGCTCACTCATCACCAATATCGATGGGTGATTTTCGGTACACGGTTTATTGTACATTGTGATCGTGAGGTGATTTATATGAAATACGATTATGATTACGGCTTCGGTGAGCTTGAGAACAAACTGATCCGCCTCTTTCGTTCCGGTGCTCCCGACTTTTATGCCGCCGAGGAGCTACTAAGGCAGGGTGCGGATATCAACGCCTTTCTCCCCGGTAGCTATGATAATTTGCTGTCTTGCATATTGAGCTGCTACCCTTTGTCGATGTACGGTGACGATTATGAAAACACTTGAGGAGGGTCGCCCATATGGAGGCATCAACACTTATGAGCTCGCATTCGGAAAGAAGATAACCGCTGTGCTTGCGATATACCGGGATGACAGCGCGGTTTTCTTCTCAATACACGATCCTGCCTTCAACAGTGACAACTGCTATATGGGGAATTTGTACTTTGTATATGACGGTGGAGTTTTGGTATGCTCGGATACCGCAAACGTATGGACAGATACGGCTTTACCCGACTGTGAACTCGAGAACGTTTACGGATACTTGGCAACATCGTCGGAGCTACGATAAAGAGCATTGAGCTTTCCGAGAAATCGATATTCAAAAAGAAGAACTATTATTACGAAAGCAGCTCTCAGGCCACTTCCGTAATTGAAATGAATTCCGGAGTACGAGTAAAGTTTTCAACAAACTTCGGCGATGTTCCGGAAAGCGGGATGGCTGCTTATTACGGGTACTTGGATGAATAAAAAGTGACTGCAAAAGCAGTCACTTTTTATATAAGATCGTTATCGGCTAATTCCGTTTGAGATGCATACGCCTTTCGGTAATCCTCCGGTGTATTGCAGTCCACAAGGAATTCATCATCGCCGTGGTAACGAACGGTTTTCGGCGGTGCCGGCTTATACAGCTCTCTAACCGCTGTTTGCTCCGTTTTCAGTATCGGATCGCACAGGGGATGCAGCTTCTTTTCGTACATTCCTATGAGCGGTTCTATGCCTCTGCTGTCCTCAAGCAGGCTTATCAAATTGCCCTTGCTTATATGCTCCTCTATCAGCATTGCCAAGGTCTCGGTCGGTACAAGCGGAGTATCGACCGAAAGAACCAGACAGTGCGGATTATGGGCTGCTTTTAAGCCTGCATGTATACCGCCGAGAGGCCCCTTATGCTTATAGACATCCTCTGCAAAGCGAGTGCCCTTTATCTCGTTTGCATAGCCGGAGATTACGATATCCTCTATCCCCAAAGATCTCAGCTTTTCGACTTGATATTCTATAAGTGTGGTGCCTTGCCACTTAAGCTCAGCCTTGCACTGTCCCATTCTTGAGCTCTTGCCTCCGGCAAGAAGTATAGCCGTTACGCCGTTTTGCTTTGTCATTCGGTGTCTATCCTAACAACATTTTTAACATCACGCTTTGAATTCTCGTCACCGAACACTATCAGTCTCAAAGTTCCGTCTTCAAGGATGAGATATGCATTATCTATCTCGTCTGCGGAAACGGTAGCACTGTATTCATCCGATGCGGTGACCTTTACGGTGTCATAGTCATCGCTTAGTATGTCGGCAAGCTTAATGCCATCGGCATCTATTTCCTTTACCTCACCCTTGCCGTTTTTAACGCTGCCCGTCACATTTTCATAGTCAAGATCGGAGAGCTTAACCTCGGCACCGTTTACCAGCACCGAGCCTTCGATATCAGGCGTGCGAGTTGTCAGGTGAATTATCGCAAATATTGCCGTCAGTATTACAAGTATTATTATTCCTATCGTTATTTTCTTTTTCATGTCTTACATCCTTTCCGAACACAGGTTCAAGCTTTTTTGCAGCCGCAGAGGCAACCGTTCCGCACAGAGTTCCGCTGAGGAGCGATACGGATACATACAGACACAGTACGATGCCTTGCAGTCTGAATACGATCATATTTGCCGTTAAACAAGCCGCTACGGATGCAGCAGCATTTGCAAGCACCATGCTTTCACTTCTGCCTATTTTGAAGCGTCGTGCAAGATACATCACACAGTCGATGGCAAGTCCGGGCAAAATATAACCTATAGGAGCGAGTGCACCCATGCTTCCGACAGTGCCCATGCTCAAAGCTATTCCGCTCTGCACCGCTCCCATGAGCGTTCCCGCTCCGAAGCGTGGTATAAATGCAGCGGCTATAACAAGGAACATTATCGAAAAGCTTGTACCGATGCCTCCGGGGATATGCAGAGAATCGGTAAGAATGTTTGCTGCCGGGACTATCAGCTTTTTTGCAAATATCCCGAGATCGCAGCATAATGCCATAAAAATCAGACTTCTTAATCTTGATCTGTCCATGTTTACTCCTTTTCAACACACGGAAGGCACAGGTGTTTCCGCCCGTACCCCGGTCTCATCGCCATGACCTAAGTTTTAGGCAATGAGACTCGGAGCGTTTTTAAATTTTGTTATCCTATGATTTTAATAATGTCGTAGTCCTTCATCTTCTCGACCGCTTTTTTCACCTGACCGAGATTGTGACAGACAAGTGCTTTGTACTCTTTGCCGTCTACGGTGAGGATCTTTTCCTCGGGCTGAGAGTCGAGTGACCATCCGGAGATCTCGAAAAGCTCCTTGTATTTACCGTTGCAATCAACGCAATAAGGCTGCTCCGGAGAAAGTCCCTTACGCTGCTTCGGATCGACACCGCAGCGAAGGAATATGCGGTAGAGCTCTCTTGCGTTTATAAAGTAATCTGCAACTCCGTGATCAGCAGCCTCCGCACCGACGGAGTTTTTGGCACTCACTGCATAAAGCTTGGTATCCGGTGACACTGCTTTAACGCTGTCGGCAAACAGCTTCTCGGCACTGTCACAAAGCAGGAAGCTGTCTTTAAGCTCCGGATAATGTGTATTGAGGAAGCTCTTTGCGGCATAGTCATCGGTCATGATGACACAGCCCTTGCCGAGACGCTCATCCAGCATTTCCGCAGCTTTTGCGTTGGATTCACAAGCGAAAGACTTGGCATCGTATACCTCATCAACACCGAGCTTCTTCATTCCGTCGACTATCTGCTCAAGCTTGAAGCTTCCATTCTCGGCACCGAAAAGCTTTTCAAGCTCGGGGATGACATTGGAATTTACAAGTGCCGCAGTCTTTGTTCCGTATTGGTGAGCGAAGTAGATCTCCTCGTCCTTGTGCTCCTTCATAAACAGAGCACCGGTGGGGCATACTTCAACACAGCGACCGCATCTTACACAACCCTCTGCCATAAGCGTTGTTTTAGCTCCGACGGTCTGACCGTTTTCGGTCTTTACAAGTCCGAGTATTCCCACGCCCTGAGCCTTGCATATATCTACGCAGCGACGGCATTTGATGCACTTGTTGGGATTCCTGACAAGGCTTCCGGTCGAATCATCAATCGCAAAATCGTGCTCCTGCGGTTCAAAGGGCAGAACATCGATGCCAAACTCAAGTGCCTTCTCCTGCAATTCGCAGAAGCCGTCACGGACACAGTCACAGAAATAGCAGTCCTTGCAGAATTTGGGGTCAAAGTCCTTCGAAAGAGTCGAGCCTATTCTCATGCAATGGTGGCAATCGACGGTGTGCTGACGGAACATCTCCGTTACCGTCGCCTTGCGTTTTGCGAAAAGCCCATCGTCATCGGTGCATATCGACATACCCTCTTTGACCTTTGTCGCACAAGCTAACTTTTCGCTGCTTTCGCCTTCTATCTTAACGATGCACAGCTTGCAGGCTGCCTTGGGGTTCATTCCCTCGTAGGCACAGAGGGTGGGTATGTATATTCCGTTTTCTTTTGCCGCTTCAAGGACTGTTTTGCCCTCTTGTACAGCGTAGCTTTTACCGTTTATGCTTATGTTTATCATATCGCACCTCCTCAGATCGCCTCAATGCGGCAAGGCGTATAACGCCATACGGGGTTGCCGGTGAGCTCCTCTATATCCTTGTGACTGGTCAGAATATTTACATGAGTACCGTCTGTCTTGCCCTCGAATTTATAGCCGAAGTGATGCGGTATGAGCACATAGCCTCTGGAGGTCTGCCATGTATATTCGACAGGGATCTCAAGGCTACCTGCTTTAGTGGTGACACGAACAAGCTGTCCGTCTTCAAATCCCAGCTCCTTTGCATCTTCGGGGTTTATTGCGAGCTTATAGGGTTTGCGGTGCTTGTAGGTCGCAGGATTACGCATAGTCGCATTCATTCCCTCCTCGGAATGACGACCTGCCGACAGGATAATGTTGCAGCCGTCCTTCAAGGTGAGCTCCGCTTCTTCCTTTTCGGGGGTAATGCGTTTTATGTACTCATCGATCTCGGAGCACCAAAGGTGGAATTTCCTATCCTTGGTTCGAATATGGTTCTTCAGCATATTGTCGGGATCGTTCATGCCTATTACAGCACCCTCGGGATGATCGTCAACAAGCTTGAACGCTGCATCCATCTCACACCAATCCTTGAACATGGGCAATCTCGAGAGTATTGGGTGTGCCTTTTTGTCAATCGGAACGGTGACAAGTCCCTTACCGCAAATGGGGCTTGTGAGCATACCTGCCCAGGCTATTGCACGTCCGGCACTTCCGTATGCCTTGCCGAGAGTTAGTGCTATGACGGTCGCAAGCTGGTCGAAATAGTTGAGGTGGCCTGCGGCAGTCCAGATGAGGAGCTTCACAAAGTATTTCATGCGATCTCCGGAGAGCACAGCATTCTCCGCAGCCTTGTAAAGCCACTGCGGTAGTCTGGGGATGAGTCCCATTGCTTCGGTGATCTCCGCAAATATCTGAACGTCCTCTCTTGCGGAGCCCACAGGAGGAATGACCTGCTTACGCTCCTGGAACACGATCTCAGGGTAATTGAGCGTAAATGCGTTGAAGTCGCCGTTGCCCTCGTAAGTCGTTCTGCCGGGGAGCACATAGTCTGCAAACTCCGTCATTTCGTTCTCGGTGCAGTCGATGACAACAAGCAGCTCAAGTGCTCGCAGTGCCTTTTCCATCATAGTGGAATCGGGATAGGAACGCAGCGGGTTCCCTCTGTTGACAAACATGATGCGTATGCGATCCTCGTTATCTCCGAGTATCTCATCGGGAATAATGCCGACGGGGAATACGTTGAGTACGGGGAAGCGACCTGTGACCGGTGCTCTCCATGTTTTGGGATCGTTCTCGTCGGTGAAGGTGCCTCTTTCGATGACACATTCGGGAACAACGTTTCCGCCCTTCACAAGTGCGGTGCCGCATATGACAGCCAAGGTCACGCAAAGGTAGCTGCTCACTGTATTGTGGCGGCCGAAGAATATGCCGAGGTCTTGGTGCATACCCCACTTTTTAGTTGTGAGTATGCGTGCAAACTCCTCCGCCTGTGCTCTCGGAATACCGCAAACTCTCAATGACTCGTCGATATCGACATTCATAAACCACGGCTTTGCACGCTCCCAGTCGGAAACGTACTTTGCTATGAACTCCTTGTTCTCCCAACCCTTCTCAACGATTATCGCAATAAGGGCACGGAGCAGCAAAGCATCGGAGCCGAGTGCGGGCATAATGTGCATATCCGCCATTCTTGCGGTTTCGGACAGTCTGGGATCGACTACGATCACCATCTTGTCGGGATCCTCGGAGAATTCACGGCATACCTTTCTTGCGTCCTGAACCTGATGCGACACATAGGAATTGGAGCCCCAATAGATTATGACCTCCGCAAAGCCGTCGTCCGGCTCCATAAAATGCATCTGGTCACCGAGTATTTTTCCGTGGCTCCACCAGTTGCCCATAAACTCAACGCCTATGGGGTTGAATATATACTGTGAGCCGACTGCTTTCAGCAGCGATTTTCCGGTGGCATAGGGGGTCTGCGCTGAGCCGAGAGCGCAGCCGAGAATCGAAAAGCTTCTCGGTCCGTGATCGGCAATTATCTTGTTCGCCTTTTCGGCTATCTCCCTGTAGGCCTGTTCCCAGCTTATTTCCTCATAGTGATCTCCGACCTTTTTTCGGGGATACTTGATCCTGTCACCGTGATCGACAAAATACTTTGCAGTCCTGCCCTTACGACAGCAATAGCCCTTTGTGCGGGGGCTGTCGGGATCGGGCCTCACGCTGACGATCTTAGTGCCTTCGACTTCCATCTCCAAGCCACAGCTTAAAGCACAGAAGTTGCATTGGGTTTTCTTCCAAACACCCATAGCTTTTCCCTCCAACTTTATAATTAAAATAAAGATACATCAACTATGTTATAAAAATGTCTATCAAATTGCAATTGCGTCGATAGTGTTTTGTAATTACTCACAATGTTCTTGTTTTTATTTTGCCGACTTAATTTGGCTTTTGTATTTTAAATTTCAAGTTCATCAAAATTGTGTACATTATAATCGGACAACCTGTCCATGTAATGATATTAGAAATCACCCATCGATATTGGTGATGAGTGAAACCGAGATAAAGCATGAGGATTTAATGCTAAATTGATGTGCCGCAATATGGTATACGGCTTAGTGATGCGTCCGGGTCTGCCGAGCGGCGGATTAAAATTGCAAGAGGTTGCCGGTTCAACAAGCTGCCGAGAAAAACATATAGAGCTAAGCAAGAAACAAAACAGGCAATCACTTTTGTGACTGCCTGTTTATATTATCCTGTTATCCTTCCGCTTAAAAATCCATTTGCGATTTATCCACCAAATCGAAGCCCTGCATAGCGGGTTCGATTTGGAAAGGAGGAGCAGCGGCGTGAGTGTGCGACGACTTTTTGATGCTGAGCATAAAAAAGTCGTCGCAAGCGATACAAAGCTTACGACGACGTGGTCCGAGTGACTGGAGTTGAACCAGCGGCCTCTTGAACCCCATTCAAGCGCGCTACCATCTGCGCTACACCCGGATTTGTTCAGCTCGATTATAATAGCACATCTATTTAAAAAATGCAATACCTAATTTCAAAAAAATCAACATATTATTTCATTTGGAACATTGGGGGTGGATTCGTGATCTTGGCATAGCATTTTGCGGTGGCTTGCTGCCTTGGTGGGGTACTGCGATATGCTTGAATGCAGGGCGCTTTTCGGACCATTGCAGCTCTAAAGCTTCTGAATTTCGGCTATGTTTGGAGAATGGCGTATCTCTCCCTCGCCGGAGATAGCCATGAGATCATGCGTTTTCAATAAGAAAAGACGGTACAGGCTGTACCGTCTTTTCTTATTATTCTTTCTTATATCAGCCTACTTGCAGGCAATAGATCGTCTGACCTCTATGGCCTACAACGATATAATCCTCAAACATCGCAGGTGATGCCTCTATATTGCCGCCGAGACCCACAACGTCGAGCTCCTCACCGGTGAGTCCGTCAAGGAGGTACATCTTATAGCCGAGGGATTCGCAGAACACAATGTAGCCCTTGCCGTTGGAATCATAGAAGTCAACAGGTGAGCTCCAGCTGTACATACTCGTCTGCTTCTCCCATACTACCTCGCCGGTCTCCTTGGAAAGAGCGGCAAGCACGCCGCCGCTTGCGTTCGGAGTTCTCGCGATCGGTACAAATATCAGTCCGTCGAGGTCGTTTTTTCCGACTGCTATGGTACCCTGAACACCACCGGAGAGGTCGGACACAGTATAGCAGGTGTAATCGGTCTGCCATATGATCTCACCGGTTTCGGCATCGAGCTTCCAAATGGGAACGGCTGCCGTGGTATAGCTTCTCCAACCGTAATGGAAGGAGGTGCTCATATAAATATAGGGGTGGCCGTCCTCAACGCTGACAACGGGTGTGCAGTTGGAGTCGTCCAAAATATCCTGTGCCCATACGAGCTCAAGATTCAGAAGGTCGAGGCATATGAAGTGACCGCCGTTATCACCGATAAACAGGTAATGATTTATGATTACCGCACTGTCCTCCATACCGAGCCAGTAGGTATAGCCGTTTGAACGCTTGCCGCTGAACTTCCACTTTACTACGTTATCGGGATCAACGGAAAGCTCTCCGGTAGCTTCGTTATAATTGGTATTCAAATGGATTATGTAGATAACGCCGTTTTCGCCCGGATATATGAGCTGATCGGTCTCGGCACATACAAGCGGCGATGAGTCGAATGCACTGAAGCTTCTGTCGGCAAATGCATCGTTATGGCCGAACTCGTACATTACGGTATTATCCACAAGGTTTATGATGAAGGATCTCGATCTTCCGCTTGAACTGTGGACGCCGGAGCCGACATACATTATCGGATAGCCTCTCGGATCGAGGGCTCCCGCTCCCTTAAAGGTGTAGCCGAGGTACATTGCGTCACGGGTGGTCTTGCCGGTCTCAAGCTCATAGAAGTGTATGTAACCGTCCATTGAGGCATAGATGACCTCAACAAGACCGTCCTGCTCCCTTGCCCATTCATACATGGCGGTGAGGTTTCTTCTCGTTTCATCCGGCCATCTTACGATGAGGGGCTGACCGACCCAGCCGTTGCCGCTCCAATAGTTGCCGTTTGCGTCGCTGAGTCCGCCGGTCGAATTTGTCCATACGGTGCTGAGGGTTCCGCTCACGACCTCCGCAGTACCGTATGCGGCACCGCTGCGGTAGTTATCGCCTCTGAAGGTGACTATGCCCTCAATGGCGGCGTACTTGCTGCCGACATTGAAGAATACCTCGTAGGGGCTCGTATAGGTCTCCACCGCTTCTCCGTCTACATTTATGGCAGTGGAGGCGATAAGCTTATCCGGCATCGTGGATTCAACCGGATGAGGGTTAAAGTTCTCAATGCCTACGGGTTCGGGTGTGGGTGTCGGTGTGACCGTGGGTGTGGGCTCGGGGGTCACGATCGGTGCCGATTCAACAGGCTTTGCTGCTTCGTCTTCAAGCGTCACCGTCTTATAAACGATAAAGCCGAGTACCGCAAGCAGCAGCACGAGAAGCACTATCTCGACCGCTATTATTATTGGTTTTTTCTTTTTCTTTTCAGTATTCATATCCTTACCTCGTTATTCCGCAAAATGAATATGACCGTTTATATGTTCACTGCAAAAGCAGTGGTAGCCGGCACATCTTGAACAGTATCTGAACTCAAGATCCGGATAGTCCGCATCCGTTTTACCGCAGACCTCGCATTTATAGGTGTAGCTCTTGAGCTTTTCCTCGTACTTTATCTGCGTTACCTTGCGTTTGAAATCCTTTGAGCTTTTGGGTCGCCTTGAACGTTTGAGCCCGTCTATCAGACTGCCGCCGAAGAAAACAAAGTAGTTAAGCATCGCAATGACCGGCAAAAGATTTAAGGGGAATGGGAGCAGCACGATCTCCGCGACAAAGTACAGTGCATTAAGCAAAGCAAGCCACTTTATTCTGATGGGGATGATGAAGAACAAAAGCACTTGCATATCGGGATACAGTGTTGCAAAGGAGAAGAACATCGACATATAAATGAAGTGTGCTCTAACGGCAATTGATATGCCGCCTATGAGATAGACCGCAAAGGTGTATATCACCGTGAGCAGCATTCCGCCGAACACAAAAATGTTGAATCTTGCGGTGCCCCAAGTCTGTTCAAGCGTTCTGCCTATCATATAATAAAAGTACAGAAACAGCAGCTCCCATATGCCGTTACCCTGAGGGACAAAGGCAAAGCTCAAAAGTCGCCAGACCTGACCGTGCTTTAAAATCATTTCCGGGGAAAGGTACAGCAGAGTTGCCAGCATTCCCGTAGTATCCATTATTGACAGCAGCCACATGGCACCGGATACGATCACTATGCACAGCATAAGATTCGATATGCCGAAGTTGGGGTGCTTGTAGCAGAACATATCTATTGATCTTGAAATTTTTTTCATGGGCATTTTCCTTTTGATATTAATCCTATTTTATAATGTACAACTATTCGCCGCTAAAGTCTACAAAAAAATTGTCGACTTCAAAACATTTTCCTTTAAGTTTTTGTAAAGCTGTGGTAGAATATATGCTGTATCTTTATCTTTACAATAAAAATATAATACCGGTGGATAACAATGTATAACGAAAACGATATTAAAAACGAAATTATAGAAGGTCGCAATGCCGTTGTCGAGGCTCTCAGAGTAGGCAGAAGCATTGATAAAATATTTATCGCAAAGGGCGAAACCGATAAGACTCTCGGTCATATCGCCTCCAAAGCAAGGGATGCCGGTATCGTCGTTGTCGATGCCGATCGCAGAAAGCTCGATGCCATGAGCGTTACCAAGGCTCATCAGGGCGTTGTCGCTTTGGTCGGTGTGAGCGATTACTGCGAGGTATCGGATATACTCGACTATGCAAGGGAACGAAACGAAGCCCCATTTGTTATAGTATGTGATGAGATCAGCGATCCGAGGAACCTCGGTGCGATAATCCGCAGTGCCGAATGTGCAGGTGCTCACGGTGTCATTATTCCCAAACGCAGAAGTGCCGGTATGACGGCGATAGTCGGCAAGGCATCTGCCGGTGCCGCCGAGCATATGCGTATCGCAAGGGTATCCAACATCCCCTCCGCTTTAAAGGAGCTCAAGGAAAACGGTCTTTGGGTCTACGGTGCTGCAGCAGGTGGCGAGAGCGAGCTTTGGAGCACAGATTTTTGCGGTGCGGTAGCCTTGGTCATCGGCTCCGAGGGTGACGGTTTGGGTCGCTTGGTTCGTGAAAGCTGCGATTTCATTGTAAGCATACCCATGGTGGGACGTATCAATTCCCTCAATGCCTCTGCCGCTGCTTCCGTCATAATGTACGAGGTACTGCGTCAACGCAGTGGAAATTCCCGATAAGGAGACGCTTATGGATAATTATGATCCCTTCTCTCTCGAGAGTATACTTGCCGAGTTTGGCGGCAAAAGCGTCGCTTCCGAGCCTATGCCGGATACGGAGGAGGAAGCTCTCCCCGTTTATACCGACGAAGGCACGGATGAGAATGTTTCCGCTGCTGCCATTGAAAGTGATATTTATATACCCAGATCCGAGCCCGTGAGCCCCGAGGTCGACGATATTGATCCTCAACCCATTGAGGATGATGAGCCGGAGGATGAGGAGCTTCAGGGCTTTGACGATGATGACGGCGATTCGGAATACGCCGATGACGGTGATTATGAGTCCGAAGATGAGAATGAAGATGAGGATGAGGACAACGAGGACGATTATGAAAAGCAGCCGCGTCGCTCGGTGAAGGAGGTTCTCGGTGCTCCGCTTATCGCACTTTTGGCTTATATAGTAATGAAGGTACAGCAAAGCAGAGTCGATTTTCACAGTGCCCCTCCGGAAGAAGCCGAGGATCTCGGTGATGAGGTCGCTCCCGATAAAGCTGTAAAGTTCTACGACAAGCACATACCTTGGCTGAGATTCAGGGCGAGAGTGGCATTTTTACTTACCTTGCCGATGGCTTACATTTCGTTCGGCTTCCCTCTCCCCGGTGCTCTTGAGGATATAAGCGTTAAGGCTGCCGTATTGCTGATAATGCTTCTGAGCGTTATGCTTTGCGGTCTTGACGTTTTGGTTGCAGGGCTTACAGCTCTTGTGAAGCGTCGCCCCAATGCCAATTCACTCGTTTCACTGTCCTGTATTGCTTCGGTCATAGATGCGGCGATAATCGCTTGCGGTGCCAAGGGCTTCGGTATCCCCTACTGCGGTGTTGCGGCTGCTGCAATGTTCTTCACTCTCTTTGCATCGGTGCTAAACTGCCGTTCAAATCGCATCGCCTGCAAAAGTGCGGTTTCTCTGCGTGATCCGTTTACGCTCACTGCCGAGGCTTCGGTCTCGGGTGAGGGTATAACGCTTCTCAAGTCTCGCTGCGGTACCAAGGACTTCATTCGCAGAACAGAGGAATTCGGTCCGGATGAAGCGGTGTACGGTCTTTTGGCTCCCTATCTCATCATTGCCGCTCTGATACTGAGCATAATCGCAGCGGCAATAGGCGGAAGCTTCAAGGCTTATGCCCACATTCTTTCCGGTATCCTCGTATGTGCGGCTCCCTTTGCGATCTTGTTCTCCTACCCTCTCCCCTTCTTCGTTTCCGCAAAAAAGCTCATTCAAAGCGGCGCGGCGATCGCAGGCTGGTCGGGGCTTTACGACATCGGAAAGAGCAAGCACATCATCATAAGCGACACCGATCTTTTCGCAAAATCCAACATCAGTATTGAAAAGACACACATACTCGCAGGTGCAAGCTCCGAGAAGGTGCTTTCCCTTGCAGGTACGATGATATCGGCATCGGGCTCCGCTCTCACGCCTTCCTTTATTGAGCTTATGCAAAAGGGTGGCGGTGAGCTTCTCCGTATGGATGAGTTCAATGTTCATGAGGGCGGCGGCTTAGTCGCTCTGATAAACGGCGAGGAGATTCTTTGCGGTCCTGCCGGTTTCATGCAGCTCATGGGCATCAGACTGCCCAAGGCTCTTTCCCTCAAGGACTGTGTATTCCTTTCGGCTTCCGGCGTGCTGTGCGGCTTCTTTGAGATCCGCTATGAGCCCTCGGATGACGTTTATAAGTCTCTTGTCGACATCATGCGTTCCGACCGTCACCCCATATTTGCTCTGCGTGATTTCAACATGAGTCCGCAAATGCTCTCGCGAAAGTTCGATATACCGACCGATGGCTTTGATTTTCCCTCGTTTATCGAACGCTATGAGATATCCGCAGCTTCGCCGTCGGAGGCAAGTAAGCCTGCCGCACTGCTGTCTAAGGACGGCTTGGGGCCGCTTATCTCCCTTGCAGATCATTCAAGGCGACTTTACAATACCGTTCAGCTTTGTGTTCTTATGAGCATAATGAGCGTTTTCCTCGGTATAGTTCTTGCTTTCTCCTACTTCTGCTCCGCTGATTTTGCAGCCGCAGGAGCCGGCAGAGTCATGATTTATATGCTGCTTTGGCTGATCCCCGAGTTTATTTCCGTACTTATTCTCGGTAGAAAGCAAATGTAAAGCAAAAAACTGTTGCCATTGATTTTTAATTAGTGTATAATTAACTGATTTCGATTTTTGCAAATTGATTTTTATTAAACTTAATATATTCAGAGAGGACGCAACACATGAGCTACGAAACCAAAAACATTCGCAACATTTGTCTCTTAGGTCACGGTAACAGCGGTAAGACCAGTCTTGCCGAGGGTATGCTTTTCGCTACCGGTGCCATCG
>CAYUQN010000027.1:0-20854 GCA_964446815.1 uncultured Oscillospiraceae bacterium
AACAGCGGTAAGACCAGTCTTGCCGAGGGTATGCTTTTCGCTACCGGTGCCATCGACCGTATGGGCAAGGTCAGCGACGGCAACACCGTCTGCGACTATGACGCAGAAGAAATCAAGCGTCAGATCACTATTTCCACCTCCCTCGCTCCCGTAAACTTCGGCGGCTGCAAGATCAATGTTCTTGACTGCCCCGGCTACTTTGACTTTGTGGGCGATGCACTTGCCGCTATCCGTGTCTCCGAGGCAGGTATAGTATTCTGCTCCGCAAAGGACGGCCTTTCCGTCGGTGCAGAGAGAAGCTGGAAGTATCTCAAGGAAGCTAACGTTCCCACCATGTTCTACATCTCCAAGCTCGATGAGGAGCACGGTGATTTCTATAAGGTCCTTTCCTCCCTCCAGGAAAAGTACGGCAGCATCGTATGTCCCGTAATGGCTCCCATGTCCGATGGCAGTGGCGTTATCGACCTCGTTCACAATGTCGCATACCAGACCAAGGGCGGCAAGACCTCTAAGGTCGCTGTTCCCGCAGAGGATGCAGACAAGGTCGCAGAGCTTCGTGAGACCCTTATGGAGACCGCAGCAGGTGCTACCGAGGAACTCATGGAGAAGTACTTCGAGGAGATGGAGCTTTCCGAGGCCGATACCGTTGAAGGTATCAAGGTCGGTATGAAGGATCGTACCGTCGTTCCCGTTCTCTGCGGTGCCGCAATGGCAGGCATCGGCACCGAGGCTGTTTTGCAGGCTATCTGCGATTATGCTCCGGCTCCCGAGGACAAGTCCGGTGATCCCACCGCAGCATTCGTTTTCAAGACTGTTTCCGATCAGTTCGGTAAGTACAGCTTTATAAAGGTCGTCAGCGGCAAGGTCTCCGGTGATATGAGCCTTCGCAATGTCCGTGCTTCCTCCACCGATAAGCTCGGCAGAATGTACACCATGTGCGGTAAGAAGTCCGCCGAGGTCAAGGACTCCGTTTGCGGTGATATCGTTGCTATCGGCAAGATGGATTGGAAGACCGGCGACACCGTTTGCGATCCCAAGAACGAGGTCGAGCTTCCCGCTATCGAGATCCCCGAGCCCTGCTACTCCATGGCTATCTCCCCCAAAACCAAGGGTCAGGACGACAAGGTCGCCGGCGGTCTTGCAAGACTCAACGAAGAAGACATCTCCTTCACTCTCGTCAACAACGCAGAGACCCATCAGATGGTCATCTCCGGTGCAGGCGATATTCAGGTTGACGTTCTCTGTGCAAAGCTCAAGTCCCGTTTCGGTGTTGAGACCGAGCTCAAGCCCGCTCGTGTTGCTTACCGTGAGAAGATCAAGGGCAGAGTTGAGGCACACGGCCGTCATAAGAAGCAGTCCGGCGGTTCCGGTCAGTTCGGTGACGTTTGGGTCCGCTTCGAGCCCCAGGATGAGCAGGACGATATGATCTTCGCAGAGGAAGTATTCGGCGGCTCCGTTCCCAAGAACTTCTTCCCCTCCGTTGAAAAGGGTCTGCGTAACGCAGTTCAGAAGGGCGTTCTGGCAGGCTATCCCCTCGTCGGTCTCAAGGCCACCCTGTACGATGGCTCCTACCACCCCGTTGACTCCAACGATATGGCTTTCCAGACTGCTGCTCGTCTTGCATACCAGGACGGTATCCCCAAGGCAAAGCCCACCATTCTTGAGCCTATCGGTCTCCTCAAGGTCACCATCCCCGATGAAAACCTCGGTGATATCATGTCCGACATTTCCTCCAAGCGTCGCGGTACCGTTCTCGGTATGAACGCAGAGGACGGTATGCAGACCGTTGAGGCGGAAGTCCCCATGGCAGAGATGAGCTCTTACACCATCGACCTCCGTTCCATGACTCAGGGCAGAGGCTCCTTCTCCTGCAAGTTCGTTCGCTACGAGGAAGCTCCCGGCAACGTTCAGCAGAAGGTCATCGAGGAAGCCAAGGCTCTCGCAGAGGCAGAATAATCATAATTATATTTAGACTTCAGGGCGGCGAATTTCGCCGCCCTGCTTTAAACATTAATCATTTAACGGATATGAAAAAGCTTAAAAACGAAACTAAGCCCAAAAGCAAACGCAGTTCTTCCAAGGTCGACACCGGCGAAGTTATGCTCAGAACGGTATGGGTTGCAGAGACTCTTATTTGTCTCCTTGCTTCCGTATCGGCTTTTGTAATTGCCATGGTATATTGATATGGACAATTTGTACGACAAAGTCAATAAGCAAGAGCAAAAGAAAAAAGCAAGGCGGCGTGACCCTTGGGTCATCGTCTTGCTTACTGTTGTTTTGATACTTCTTATCGGTATCGGCTTGGCTATCTGCTACTGGTTCTATGTGGACAGTCTCTACGACGATTACGTTGCCGATCTTTCCAATAGCACCGTAACCATAAACGAAGCTAAGCTCCTGCCCATAATCGTTGAGGGTGACGACAACTGCTATCTCAACACCATAACCGCCTACGGTCTCTATAATAAACTCACCGTTTCAAAGCAGATCCGTGTGGTTTCCGACTGCCCCGATGACTATGACAGCGGAATACATATAAATTACATTGACGGTAGCCGCTTGGATATTTGGTACACCGATATCGACATATCGACATGGAGCCGTCAGCACGGTATAGCAGTCAGGTATACAGATCAAGACGGTAACGAGTTTTGCTATATAACCGACAGAGTGGTGTATGCCGATCTTGTGTATTATCTGAGCGAATGAATAACCGCCTCAAAAGAGGCGGTTATTTTCATGATCCGAAAGTCCGACCTCCGAGAGGATCTTCTTGGTATCAAGTGCGGCACTTGAAATATCCTTTACAAGTGCAACATTTTCATAAACAGTCAGCGTAGGCACAAGATTGTAAAACCGGAACACAAAGCCCACCGTGCTTGCTCTGTAGTCTGCAAGCTCATTGCCGGAAAGCTTGGATATGTCTTTCCATTCACTCTAATGCTTCAGCTTGTGAGGCTGTCAAGTACACCGAGGAGGTTTAAGAGCGTTGACTTGCCTGCTTCGCTCGATCCGAGTATCACGACGATTTTGCTCTCGTTAAGCACAAAGCTTACATTATCCAATGATCTGAGCTCGTGGGCTCCCATTCTGTACACTCGGGTGACTTTTTTAAATTCCACTATCGCCATACTGTCGGATCCTTGTGTTATATTTAAATCAGCGTATGCTAACTCTCGGCTTTGATGATAGCCGTACCTTTTAGTTGGGCACGGCTAACCGATGTCACGGTGTAATACTGTTTTTTGCATTTGTAAAGCGATACGGTGAAATAAATGCAAAGCTGTGCAGATGATCAACCTGCACAGCTTTATTGTTGATTTATCTTACAATGCCCTTGATAAACGGGGGTTTTTTGACCTTTTCGGGCACTATGGTATAGCAGCCTGCAAGGAGTTTTGCCGCTTCCTTTGCCTTCTCGGGATCGGAGGCATGGATGGTGCCGAGGCTCTCACCTTCCGATACATAGTCCCCAACCTTCTTGTGGAGTATTACGCCGACCGAAAGGTCGATCTCACTCTCCTTGGTGGCTCTGCCTCCGCCGAGGTGCATGGATACAAGTCCTACATCGGCTGCGGAAATGTGCTTTACATAGCCGCTTGCCGTTGAGGGTGCTTCAAGCTTAATGCTTGCTTCGGGGAGCAGTGAGGTATCGTAAACGGCTTTGGGATCGCCCTCCTGACCTTCGACAAGCTCTGCAAGCTTACTTAATGCGGAGCCGTCCTCAATGCCGCGGATAAGCATCTTTCTTGCCTCATCGTCATTTGCGGCAAAGCCTGCTTCGGTGAGTATGCAGCTACCCAAGGTAAGGCAAAGCTCAAGGAGCTCACCCTTTACCTCACCCTTCAAGACGGCGATCGCCTCCTTGACCTCAAGTGCGTTGCCGACTGCATTTCCAAGCGGTTCGTCCATATCGGTTATGACGGCTACGGTCTTTTTGCCTGCCATCTTGCCGACAACGGTAAGATTCTCCGCAAGCTCATGTGCCTTTTCGTCGGTCTTCATAAATGAACCGCTTCCGGATTTGACGTCGAGAACTATGACATCCGCTCCGGCTGCAAGCTTCTTCGACATGATGGAGCTGACTATGAGCGGAATACTCGGAACGGTGCCGGTGACATCCCTGAGTGCGTACATCTTCTTATCGGCTGGGTCAAGATCGGCGGTCTGCCCTGCGATCGCAATTCCAAAGCTGTTGACATTGTTTATAAAGGTTTCCTCGGAAATACCGGTATTGAAGCCGGGAAAGCTCTCAAGCTTGTCTATTGTTCCGCCGGTATGGCCCAAGCCGCGGCCGGACATCTTGGCAATCTTAACACCCTGTGCCGCAACCATGGGGCAAAGTATGAGCGAGGTCTTGTCCCCTACGCCACCGGTCGAATGTTTATCCGCCTTTACGCCGTTTATCATCGAAAGGTCGAGAGTTTCACCGGAATGTACCATTGCCATGGTGAGCTCCAGTATCTCTTCCTTATCCATTCCTTTAAGCAGTATCGCCATAAGCAGAGCAGACATCTGATAGTCGGGTATACTGCCGTCGGTATATCCGTTCACTACAAAGCGTATCTCCTCGGCACTGAGCTTGCCGCCGTCACGCTTCTTTTCAATAATATCTGTCATATGCATAGTTATTTCCTCCGTTTTGCATTTTCGCTAAAATTTTAGCACACTTTCGTAAATATTTCCACACTTATCTCAAATTTCTTTTCGCCGCGAAAACCATATAGCTTTTACCCTCCAGTTTCATATACCGTCCCACTACCCTTTTGCCATCGGTCGGTATGGCAATGAGGCTCCTTTCGCCGTCAAAGGCGGTGAGACTGCCGTCGACGGTCTGAAACCAGAGCAGCCCATCGGCTTCATCCATAGCTTCGGGTTCGGTTCCGGTAACGGCGACATCGGCGGCGTAGTCTATACCTTTCGGCAAGCAACGCATTTCGTTGTCGGAGTAGCGTTTTTTGAGATGCAGTCTTTCGTTCTTTGGGCAAAGGGTTCCGAATTTCACGCTCTTACCCTCTCCGAATATGCTCAGGCGAATTATGCCCTCTCTCATTTCGCAATCCGCTGTGATATATGTATACAAGCCTTCCTTTGAGATGCTAAGTTCTCCACACTCCTTGCCCTGTATGTACACGGGATATTTCATATTCATCTCCTTATTGAAAAACTCCGACGGTATTATCGTCGGAGTTTAAATTTACAGTCCGAAGCTGACGGCTATCGCACTGTCAACTCTGTTCATGGTCTTGTCGTCAAGCTTTCCCATGCGTTCACGCAAGCGGGATTTATCTATCGTGCGTATCTGCTCAAGCAGTATAACGCTGTCACGGGACAGGCCGACGCTTTGAGCATTGAGTTCAATATGCGTCGGCAGCTTTGCCTTACCGGTCTGACTCGTTATCGCCGCCGCGATCACCGTCGGACTATGCTTATTGCCGGTATCGTTCTGGACTATCAGCACCGGACGCATACCGCCCTGCTCACTGCCCACAACAGGGCTAAGGTCGGCATAATAAATGTCTCCTCGTTTAACTGTACTCAATTTAACTCACACTCCGGAAGATAGTTGCCTCTACATTTTATGTAGCGTGCTGACTATATTCTCCCTCGGCGGAGCATTTTTTATACATTCTTATATACCCTCGGTACTCTTTTCGATACCGAACAAAGCAGCTCATAGGGGATAGTCCCCGCTGCTGCCGAAAGCTTCAGCAGTGATGCAGAGGCTCCGAATATCTCGACCTCGCTTCCGACCTGAACCTTCGGTGCATCGCTCAAGTCAACCATGCACATATCCATGCAGATATTGCCGCACTGCGGTATCTCTCTGCCCTCGGAATAAAACGAGCATTTCCCTGCCGCAGACCACGGCAAGCCGTCCGCATAGCCTGCAGCTATAACGCCTGTTCTCATGCGTTTATCCGCAGCATAATTTCTGCCGTAGCTTATAAACGTGTCCGGCTCATAATACTTTATCGTGCTCACGGTGCTGACAAGCCTCATTGCAGGCTTCAAGCCAAGTGTGCCGCCGTCACCGTAGCCGTAAAGCAGCAGTCCCGGTCTTACCATATCAAGCAGCATATCGGGGTGATTCACCACTGCACCGGAGTTTGCGCAATGGCGTATTTTGAAGGTGACACCGCATTTCTCCGCTGCCGATATTACATCGCAAAACAGCTTATACTGGCTCTTTGTATATTCCACACTGTCGCTGTCGGTATAATCGGAAACGGCAAAGTGTGTATATATGCCCTCGACATCGAGGTTTGGCATATTGCAGGTCCTGACTACGTTTTTTACGCCCTCGTCGAAATACGAGCCTGCACACAGGTAGCCGAGTCTGCTCATGCCGGTATCAAGCTTGATATGGATCTTGAGGCTCTTGCCGAGCTTTGCCACCGCATCGGAATACTCTATCGCCTTGGCTTCACAGCTCACGGTTTGTGTAAGCTCATTCTCTATGAGCTCCGGTACGAAGGCAGGTGGCGTATGCCCCAAAATGAGTATCGGCAATGTGACTCCGCTCTTTCGCAGCTCTATCGCCTCGTCAAGACAGGCTATCGCAAGGTAATCCGCTCCACAGCTTTCAAGCCGCTTTGCGACCTCTGCCGCGCCGTGCCCGTAGGCATCTGCTTTTACGATGCCGAGGAATCGGCAATGCTCCGGCAGTCTCTCTCTTATCGTTTTATAATTATGCTCTATAGCACCGAGGTCAACCTCGGCCCATGTTCTCTTTTGCAGATCTCTCAATTATTTCATCTCCCAGCCTTCAAACTCGATGAAAACCACTGTCTTACCGTCACAGCCGATCTCGGCATTACAGGGTGTGAGCTCATCATCCAGCCAAAGTATTATCTCCGTATCATCGGAGGGTATCAGTCTTGCGGCCGTCATACCGTCCTCCGTCCAAACGCTGTCCACATAGGCGTTTTTCATCGCCATCACCGTTATCGGTAATGCGGACATTGGGCACAGTCCGCTCTGCGACAAGGTGCCGATATCGAGTATCGCCCCGTCGTATTCGAGTCTTGCACTGTCATCGGATACATGAGCACTGATACCGGATATGATCTCCGGCTCAAGCACAGTGACTCTGACACCGTCCTCATTTTGAGTATAGCCCAGCTTAAATATCGCCGTCTTGTCCGAATACTCGGCACGCAGGGACGCAGTGAAGCATATGCTCTCAGCGTCGGATACCTTGCCGCAAAAGTCCTCAAAGCTCTCCTTCTCGTTGCCGCCGCAGGCACACAGGGTCAAAAGAAGGCTTATCGTCAGTAAAAGCGTCAGTCGCTTTTTCACTTCGCTTTCCTCCGTTATTATAGTATCATCTCTCAAAATAGTCAATTTTCTCTTGACTTTTTATCATATGTGGGCTATAAAATATTTATTGTTATAATGTATGCGACGATCGGGAATATAGTACTGTATTCCTTCTCCAGAGAACGGCGGTCATCGGCTGAAAGCCGCCGGAGGGTAAGGTACTTAGTTCGCCCGTGAGCTCCGGCTAATCACCGGCGGAAGCCCCCGTTACGGGTCAAAGTGCGAGCTATCGAATTTGGGTGGTACCGCGGAAGTTTGGTCTTTCGTCCCTTGCGGATGAGGGGCTTTTTTTATTTTGTTTTTTATTTTAATGTATAGAGGAGTCAGATCATGAAAGCACTAATGCAGGAACTCAGAGAAAATGCCTTAAATGCTATTTCCGGTGCCGAAAGCACCGATTCTCTCGAGTCGCTCAGAGTTAAATATCTGGGCAAAAAGGGTGAGCTCACCGCTATCCTGAAGCAGATGGGTAAGCTCTCAGCCGAAGAACGTCCCATTATGGGTCAGCTTGCAAACCAGATCAGAGCCGATCTCGAAAGTGCCATCGAGTCCACTCGCAAACGCCTTGAGGCTGCCGCTCTCGAAGCAAAGCTCAAAGCCGAGACCCTCGATGTCACGATACCGGCAAAGGAGCTCAAGCTCGGTCACAAGCACCCCATGTACATGGCACTTGACGAGATAAAGGATATCTTCGTCGGTATGGGCTTTACCGTTCTCGACGGTCCCGAGGTCGAGCTTGCGACCTACAACTTTGATAAGCTCAATGCCGAGGAGGGTCATCCCTCCCGTGATTGGTCGGACACCTTTTATTTTGACGAGGACTCAAGGGTCATGCTCAGATCCCAGACAAGTCCCATGCAGGTTCGGGCGATGGAGTCCATGCAGCTTCCCATCCGTATCATCGCACCCGGCAGAGTATACCGCAAGGACGAGGTTGACGCTACCCACTCCCCCATGTTCCATCAGGTCGAGGGTATGGTCATCGACAAGAACGTCACCATGGCAGACCTCAAGGGTACGCTCAATGCCGTTATGGAGGAGCTTTTCGGTGAGGGTACCGTAACTCGCTTCCGTCCCCATCACTTCCCCTTTACCGAACCCTCTTGCGAAATGGACGTTCAGTGCCACAAGTGCGGCGGTAAGGGCTGTCCCACCTGTAAGGGGGAGGGCTGGATCGAGATCCTCGGCGCAGGTATGATCCATCCCAATGTTCTGCGTATGAGCGGTATCGATCCCGAGGAATACACAGGCTGGGCCTTCGGTATGGGCCTTGAGCGTTTGGCAATGCGTCGCTTTAAGATCTCCGACCTGCGTCTTATTTTTGAAAATGACGTTCGTTTCCTCGAACAGTTTTAAGGAGGCAGATTATGAATCTCAGTAGAAAATGGTTAAACGAATTCGTTGATATAGATACTGCCGACAGAGATTTTGCCGAGGCTATGACCCTCTCCGGCTCTAAGGTCGAGGTAACGGTGGATCTCGGTGCGGAGATCGAAAACGTCAAGGTCGGCAAAATACTCTCCATGATAAAGCACCCCAACTCCGATCATATGTGGATATGCTCCATCGATGTCGGTGATGCCGAGCCCGTTCAGATAGTCACCGGAGCTTGGAACGTTCATGTCGGTGACCTCGTCCCCACTGCGGTACACAAGGCAAAGCTCCCCGGCGGCAAGGTCATTGAAAAGGGCAAGCTCAGAGGTGAAGTGAGCTACGGTATGCTCTGCTCCTTGAAGGAGCTCGGTCTTGATGAGCGTGACTTCCCCTATGCCGTGATAGATGCCGCGGCTATCCTCGGTGACTATCACCCTCTCGACAAGGCAAAGCCCTCGATCTCCGAGGATATAAAGGCCGGTGATAGGATATACGGCAGTGTTGTTGCCGCTTCGGTCAAGGCAATCGCCTCGGTCGGAGTCAACATCTTTGAGCTCTCACTCGATTGCGGTGAGGAGGTCAAGGCGATAAGTGCCTGCCAGAACATCCATGAGGGCGATCTTGTGGCATACAATACCGCTTCCTCAAAGGTCTGCACTCTCTCGGATCTCGGTGCAAAGCAGGAGGAGTTCCCCCACTGCATTTCCGACGGTATTTTTATTCTCCATGAGGATGATATAAAGCCCGGTGACGACATAAGAGGCGTTATAGGTGCCGACGACTCCGTTGTGGAGTTTGAGATAACCCCCAACCGTCCCGACTGTCTCTCCGTTATCGGTCTTGCCCGTGAGGCCTCCGCTACCTTTGATAAGGAGCTTAAGCTCCACAAGCCCGTTGTCAAGGGCGGTGCCGAGGGTAAGCTTCATGAGCTGCTGACCGTTTTGGTGCCGGCATCCGATCTTTGTCCCAGATACACAGCAAAAATGGTCCGCAACGTCAGGATCGCTCCCTCTCCCAAGTGGATGCGTGAAAGGCTTCGTGCCATGGGCGTTCGTCCCATAAACAACATCGTTGACATCACAAACTATGTCATGATGGAATACGGTCAGCCGATGCACGCTTTTGACTATCGCTATGTCAAGGGCGGTAAAATCATCGTTCGCAGAGCCGAGGACGGTGAGGAGCTCACCACCCTCGACGGTAATCTCAGAAAGCTCAACTCCAATATGCTCGTTATCGCAGACGATACCCGTGCCGTCGGTCTTGCCGGTATTATGGGCGGTCTGAACAGTGAGATCGTTGAGGACACTGTTGACGTTGTTTTCGAGTCCGCTACCTTTGACGGTACCTGCATAAGAAAGGGTGCACTCTCCCTCGGTATGCGTACCGAGGCCTCGGCTAAGTTCGAAAAGGGTCTTGACCCGATGAACACCCTCCCTGCCGTAGAGCGTGCCTGTGAGCTCGTTGAAATGCTCGGTGCCGGTGACGTTGTTGACGGTGTTATAGATGTTTACGATTCACTACCCGAGCCCACGGTTTTGAGTCTGCGTCCCGACAAGATCAATGAGCTTTTGGGTACGGATATCGACGTTGCTTCGATGCAGTCCATTCTTCTCAAGCTGGGCTTCGGCGTTGACGGTGAGACCGTGACCGTTCCCTCATGGCGTGGTGACGTTAAGCACTACTCCGATCTCGCTGAGGAGGTCGCAAGATTCTTCGGCTACAACAATATTCCCTGCACCCTCGTATCCGGTGAGACGACAAAGGGCGGCTACTCCGAGGCTCAAAAGCTTGAGCAGCAGCTCGGAAGCACCTGTAGAGCAGCAGGCTATGACGAGATCATAACCTACTCCTTCATATCTCCCTCCTACTACGACAAGATCCGTTGGCCTCAGGATGACAAACGCAGAGAAAGCTTTAAGATCCTCAATCCTCTCGGCGAGGATACCTCCATCATGCGTACCACCGTTTTGCCCTCGATGCTCGAAATACTCACAAGAAACTACAATTACCGCAACAAGGCTGTTCGTCTCTACGAGATAGGCAGGACCTATGCTCTCGGTGGTGAGGACGGTCTCGCAATCGAAAAGAAAGTCCTCTCTCTCGGTGCTTACGGCGGTGATATGGACTTCTTCACGCTCAAGGGTCTTGTTGAGGCTATCCTCGATGGCATCAGAGCAAAGGATGTACATTACTCCGCTTGCTCCGATAACCCCTCCTACCATCCCGGTCGCTGTGCAAACGTATACTGCGGCGATAAGCTCATCGGTGTATTCGGTCAGATCCACCCCCTCACTGCCTTAAATTACGGTGTCGACACTGAGCTTTTCTGTGCGGAGCTCAGCTTTGAGGCTCTGTTTGAGTCGCAGGGTGAGGATCCCACCTATGTTCCTCTGCCACGCTTCCCTGCCGTCACACGTGACATCGCACTTGTATGTGACAGGGCTATCCCCGTTGCGGAGCTCAAAAATTGCATAATGCACAACGGCGGTGAGTATCTTACCGACTGCACCCTCTTTGATATCTATACCGGCTCGCATATTGCCGAGGGTAAAAAGTCCGTCGCTTTCTCGCTTACCATGCGTGCAAAGGATCAGACCCTTACCGATGATCATGCGGAGGAGACAGTTCGCAGAGTTCTCTCGGCTCTCGAGGCTAAGCTCGGAGCAACGATTCGCTGATATTACAACATCTTGTGCCCTTGATTAAAAAGTTTTCAATTTTTCCACACTATGCCCTTTACTTTTCATTTCAAAGCGTCTATAATAACTCTATATAAATTTTTAATGGGAGGGAAAGTACCATGGAAGACATTACAAGGAAGTTTGCCGCTATTGACAGCAAGACAGAAATGAGAGAAATACTGTCATCCGTGTATAACTCTCTTAAAGTCAAGGGCTACAATCCGATCAACCAGCTCGTGGGATACATTCTTTCCGAGGATCCCACCTATATCACGAACTATAATAACGCCCGTACTTTGATATGTCGCTTGGATCGTGATGAGCTTTTGCATGAGCTGCTTGTTAACTATATCGGTGAAGAAAAGCTTTAAAAATCAGGCTGCCGTAGCAGCCTGATTTTTTCACTTATAAATAGCAAATTGGGTATTGACAAAACGCAAAAATGCTGTATAATATCCCTTGCGTTTAGCGGATTTGTGTAATGGTAGCACACCGGACTCTGACTCCGTTTGTGAGGGTTCGAATCCTTCATCCGCTGCCAAAAAGGACTTCACTTTTGTGAAGTCCTTTTTTCAAGCTAAAAAATGCAGCCGTAAGGCTGCATTTTTTATGGGCTTTGAATCAGTCGAATGTAAGCTCAAGGTCGGCTTCGCAATCGCGTATATCTTTCCTGTAATCGTTAATGGTATTTTTGAGCTGCTCAAAAGTACCCGTAGGCTCGGAAAGGAAATTGAAGAAGGAGTTTACCGCATTGTAGTATTCCTTCAGGCTGCTGTAGTGCTCATAATCGGAATGATTCTCGACGCTTAAGTTTGTTAATCTATAGGTGCTTATTTTTTAATCATTGAATTCATATAATTATCCTATAGTTTAGCTGATCGGAGGCTCTCACCCGTATGATCTCTCGTCTGAGCGACATAGACAGGCAAATGATCGTTCATATGGTTGAATACTCTGCCTCCGAGAATGACAAATAGTCGATACACATGAACGTGTATCGACTATTTCTATTAAGTCACTATTTAATTCTCAGGCGTTGGGCAAGGGCTTCGTCGGCTTGAGCCGTTATCGTATGCTGATCGGTGTATATCACCTTACCGGGTAGAGCGCCGTTGGGCTTTTTGACGTTGCGGACAAGGGTATAATCCACTGCGGTTTTTCCGCCCTCTCTGCCCTGTGAATAATACACCGCAAGCGATGCCGCCTGCATCAGTGCCGTGTCTGTGATCTCACTTCCGTTCAGACTCACTATGACATGGCTGCCGTGTACGGACTTCGTATGCAGCCAAAGGTCTCTGCGTCCGGATAGCTTGGTCGTAAGCTCGTCATTCTGGGCATTATTTCTGCCGACAAGTATCTCAAAGCCGTCGTCCGACATGAATCGGAGGACACCCTGCTTCTTGCTTTTCTCCGGCTTTGAACCCTTTTGCTTTTTGATATATCCCGTATCAAGGAGCTCACGTCTTATCTCGGAGAGGTCGGCTTCACTTTCCGCTCTCAGTATCTCATCCAAAACGCTGTTTAAATACTCAAGCTGCTCCGTGCCCTTTGAGATAAGCTCCGTCAGGTGCAGTCTTGCCGCTTTGAGCTTGTTATATTCCTTAAACATCGCAGCGGAATTTTGCTGCGGCGTTTTTAAGGGGTCAAGCTTAATTTTCAGCTCTTTTCCGCCATCGTAATAGTTCTCAACCGTGACTGAGCCGTCACCCTTTTTGACTCTATAGAGATTGGCTGTAAGCAGCTCTGCCGAACGTCTGAGCTCCTCCCTATCCTCGGTACGCAAAAGCTCCTCCTTTTGCAGACCGAGCTTTTTCGCTATCCTGTCACGATTCGTTTTGACAATATGCGTAAGCTCCTTTGCCCTCGTCTGACGGCTTTGGAGCAATTCCCTGCGTAAATAGTAGGCATCCAAAAGCTCGTTGAAGCTCGGAAACACCTGCTGAGAAAACGTATCGCCGTACTGGTTCAGGTACATAAAGCTGAAGTCCTGCGGCTTATTATCGGAGCTTATGAGTATCGGGCTGAGCTCACCTGCAAGCACACTGTCGCAAAAAGCGGAGATTACCGTGGGAAGCATTGTAACATCGCCTCTGCATCTTGCCGATATCTCACGGCACATAAGCGGTGAAAGTCCCGAAAAAGTATCCATTATCGCCTTATCTATAGGCTTTTCATATGAAATATCAGCCAAAAGCGCATTGCGTTCTTCCTCTGCAAGTTCGAGGAGGAGCGGCTTTTTTTGCTTGGGTGGAAGTCTGTATATCATGCCCGGAAGTAGGATACGCTCGGCATCGCCGCCATAGTCCATACGTCGCAGGCAATCTATTATCCTGCCGTCACTGCCTATGAGAATGAGGTTTGAGCTACGTCCCATAAGCTCTACGGCAAGGCGTAGGTCAACGCTGTCCCCAAGCTCGTTGTTCGATATTATGTCAACCAGTACAAGGCGTTCCCAATCCGGTTGACTCAGCTTTACTATTTTGCCTCCGACAAGGTATTTGCGGAGCAGCATACAGAACATGGGCGGCTCCTTGGGATTTTCGAAGGAAGCCGTTGTGAGCTGAAGTCTGCCGCTTCCCGCTGCCGATGATATGAGCAGCTTGAGATTTGAGCCCTTTGACCTCAGCGAAAGCATGATCTTATCACGCTCCGGCTGCTGTACCTTGTCTATCCTCGCTCCCTCAAGCTTTTCGGAAAGCTCGGCTACAAGTCCGGACAGCAATATTGCGTCAAGTGCCATCGTCGCTCACTCCCAGTGCATAAAGCTCCTCTATCCTCTCACGCTCTCCCTTGAGGTACAGCCACCCGAACAGGGCTTCAAGCCCCGTTGCGGCATGGTATTGGGCGATATCCGCCTTTTGCGGTACGGAGTTTACCTTTGTATTGCGGCCTCGCTTATACACTGCAAGCTCCGTATCACTCAGGCTCGGCAATATCCTTTGCATCGCCTGTGCCTGTGCAGGTGCGTTTACCCTCGCCACCGTCATTTTGTGGAGCTCAGACGCTTTTGTAACACCGTCGGAGCACAGCATGGTTCGGGTAAGCAGCTCATACACCGCATCACCGATATGGGCAAGTCCGAGCATACTCATGGCGTTGACCTCCGCATCGGGTAGCTTGGGAGCAAGGATGGCTTTGCTTTTATTCGTCATCGTCGTTTTCATCCGCAAATTCAAGGCTTGTTTTGAGCATCTCGGTCGGTGCCGTTCCGGTGACCGTTTGCATCTCAAGCCACTGCTCTCGTGTTATAAGTATCTGACGGGGCTTTGCGCCCTCGGACGGCCCTAAGATCCCGATCTCCTCAAGCTGATCGACGATCCTTGCCGCTCTTGCATATCCGAGCTTCAGCCTACGCTGGAGCAGGGATACGGATGCGGTCTTAGTGTCGAATATGACATCCGCAGCCTGGGGCAAAAGCTCATCGTATTCCGAGGCAAAGTCTGCATCGTCATGATCGGATTTCTTGCCGTTTTGGTTTTTATTCTCAGCAGCCTTCTCGATCTGTGCCATAACGTCCTCACTGTACTGTGCTTCGGACTTCTCCTTTATGAAGCTGACGATCTGATCCCTTTCCTCATCGCTTACGAAGGCTCCCTGGATTCTTTGAGGCTTGCCGCAGCCAATGGGTGAATACAGCATATCGCCCATACCTACAAGCTTTTCGGCTCCTGCGTTATCGAGGATTATGCGGCTTTCAAGTGCAGAAGATACCGCAAAGGCTATGCGACTCGGGATATTCGCCTTCATTAGTCCGGTGATGACATCGGCGGAAGGACGCTGGGTTGCGATTATGAGATGAACGCCTGCCGCTCGTCCCATCTGGGCAACACGGCATATGCTCTCCTCGACCTCCTTGGAGGCAACAAGCATAAGGTCTGCCAACTCATCGATGACAACAACGATGCTCGGCATCTTGCCCTGTCCGTTTTCCTCAAGGTAGGTATTATACGACGCAAGGTTCCTTACTCCGACCTCGGAGAACAGGCGATAGCGTTTGAGCATTTCGGTCACTGCCCACTGCAATGCTCCGGCTGCCTTCTTTGGATCGGTGACAACGGGGATATACAGATGCGGTATACCGTTATAAACACCGAGCTCGACCATCTTGGGGTCGATCATTATGAGCTTGACCTCGTCGGGGTCTGCTTTATACAATAGGCTTATGATAAGTGAGTTCATGCACACCGACTTACCGGAGCCCGTAGTACCTGCTATAAGCAAATGCGGAAGCTTGGATATATTGCCGACAACGGGCTCACCGCCTATGTCCTTACCTACGGCAAAGGACAAGAGGCTCTTTGCGGAGGTGAACTTAGGCGAATCGATGATGTCTCGCAGATATACCGTGCTGACGACCTTGTTCGGCACCTCGATACCGACGGTGGATATCTTGTTTGGTATCGGTGCAACTCTGACGCTGACAACGCCGAGGGACAGGGCTATATCCTCCGACAGGTTTGTCAGTCTGTTGAGCTTGACTCCCTGCTCCAGTGCAAGGTCAAAGCGTGTGACCGTGGGTCCCCTTGTGCAGCCGACTATCTTGGCATTGACACCGAAGCTGTTTATAGTCTGAGTGAGCCGCTCCTTATTGAGTCTGAGCTCCTCCTCGGAATTGGCGGAAATGGCATGACCCTTTTTGAGCAGATAGATCGGGGGCTTTTCGTATTCGCCCTCGGTCTTTTGGGCTGCGATCTCACCTGCTATTGCAGCAGTCTCCGCTGCGACCTCTGCCTTGCTTATCTTCTTGGGAGGATCGGATATCTCCCCTGCCTCGGTCTTTCCGTTGCCGCTCAAAGTAACGGGGCTTGTTACTCCCGCGATTTCCTCCGCTTCTTCAAAGCTGAGGGGCTTAACGTTCTTTGTATGGCGAGCTTCCGGTTTCTTTTCGTTCGGTATCTTGCTGCCGAAAACACTCGTCTTTTCGGTTGCGGTATCATCCTTGATCTCGGGGAAATCGTCATCAAGCGGAATGTCTATTGCGGATCTTCTGCGTTTGGGCTTTTCCTCGGGAACGGGAGCTTCCTTGATGGGCTCCTTCTCGGTGGGCTTCTTGGTCTTTTTCTTCTTGGGAGGCTCCGGCTCCTCGTCCTCATCCTCAGCGGGTTCCGGACGTTCCCTGTCCTTAAACCAACCTATCACGGTAGCGGGCTTGATATTAAATGCTCCGAATGTGCAAAGCAGCAAAAGCAGTGCAAGGAGTATGCCGGTAGCGACCGAGGTTATGGCACTGCAAAGTCCAAAGGAAATGAGACCGGATATCACACCGCCGCATTTGAGCTCAACACCGTTTTTATACAGTGCCGAAAAGATTGAGCTTGCTTTTGAAAGGTCGATATGCGTAAAAATATCAACAAAAGCACCTAAGAGCATCGGGACAAGGAGAGCACATACCGTCCTCAAGGTCGCAGGTCTGTCACGGTGCAGGAGCAGAGCCCATGCCGCAACAAGAAGCATGGGAGGAAATACCCAATAGCCGGAGCCGATGAGTCCCTTGACAACATTGCATATTCCGCTCACCAAAAAGGCTTCATCGGAGAAGTAGCCAATGAAAGTCAGTATGCCGAGAGCAGCAAGTATCCCACCGAACACCTCGCGGTGTATCGGCTTTTTCTCTGGAGGCTTGGGTGCCGCCTTCTTTTTCGTATTTCCTTTTGCCGAAGCTTTTTTCTTGGTATTTGAGCTTTGAGCCATTTTATTCACCTGTTATCAGAATATCGTTGAAAGTATTACCGTAAGCACGCCGATGATAAGGCAGTAGTACGAAAATCCTCCGAAGCTGTTACGCTTTGCAAGCACTCGCATTATGCCTATCGCAAGCACGGAGATGAGCATGGAGCAGACCATGGCGATTATATACGCCGGTATTGCCGATGGATCTATGCCGTTTGTCGCCGCCAAAACTATCTCATACAACGCCATACCGAGCATCGCCGGTACACTGCACAGAAGTGCAAACCTTACCGAATAGCTGCGGCTCGTTGCGGAAGCTGCGGTCGAGGTCATGATGATCGCAGTTCGGGACAGTCCCGGGATCAGGGCAACGCACTGACAAAATCCCACTACGAAGGCATTTGCAAACGATGCCGTCTTTTCGTTTTTTGTCTCACTGACAACGAATTTGGGATACAGCACAAGGATCGCACCGTTTAATATGAGCATCGCACCGACAAAAAACATCTCCTGCGACAGCTTCAGCAGATATCCTCCCAAGGGGATCATCAGCAGCAGCGGAACGGAAGCTGCCAAAACAAGCATAAGAAGTCTTGCCGAAACACTCTCTCCCGTTGAGGATGAACGCTTCTTCCTCGAAGTCCCATGCAATACGGAGGAGGTCTCCTTGAGCATACGCTTTATCTCGCTCCATGACATAAAGAGCATCGCTATGACTGCACCGATATGTATCATCGCATCAAGCAAAAGATGCTCTGTGCCTCCGTTTATGTTGAACAGATTACGCAAAACTGCCAAATGTCCGGAACCGGATATCGGCAAAAACTCCGCCAATGCACCGATTATGCCTTGGATCACAGCGTCAAGTATCGTCACGGCAATACCTCCCTTCATATATCGCACCCTATATTTTAACATACATTTATATAAAGTACAAGACCCCCTTTTTCGGGGGACTTGTACTTAATCGAAGGAGTGGAGGTAGCTCAGGGCATCGGATAGGGTGCCGATCTCATCTATGAGTCCTACCTTTACAGCCTCGTCGCCGTGGATTATGCTTCCTACGTCGTTTGCGATCTCCTCCGTTTGCATCATCAGCTCCGTGAGCTTTTCCCTGCTTATTCGGGAATGTTGAGTCACAAACGAGACTATACGCTCCTGTATCCTCGCAAAATAATTGTAGGTCTGCGGAACTCCGATCACTACCCCGTTTAATCTGACAGGGTGTATGGTCATTGCTGCAGACGGTGCTATGAAGCTTTTTTGTGCCGCTACGGCAAGAGGCACTCCGATCGAGTGACCGCCTCCGAGCACAAGCGATGCCGTGGGTTTCTTCATTCCGGCTATCAGCTCCGCTATTGCAAGCCCTGCTTCAACGTCACCGCCTACGGTATTCAGCAGTATAAGCAAGCCCTTTATCTCCGGCGATTCCTCGACAGCCGCAAGCAAGGGCATGACGTGCTCATACTTCGTCGTCTTGGTATCCTCCGATAATATTTGGTGTCCTTCGATTTGCCCTACTATCGTAAGGCATTGTATCGTCTCACTTTTTTGTGTACCCAATTCCTTTATCTCGTCCATATAAATCACCTCAAAGCTATTGTTCCGCATTGAGGTGATTTTAAGCATTTTTATGAAGAATGCCGCAACGAAGCTTTTCGCTGCGGCATTGAATTATGATCACAGTGATTTGCAGAATTCAACTGCTTCTTTGATATCGGTATCATCGGTATGTCCCTTGGCGATACTGCCTATGAGTTTAAAGGGGCCGAAAGTGCCAAAGCCGAAGCAGCCGCACTCACCGAGTATCTTGGAATTATGGTTCTTAACTGCCTCGCTTATCACAACGGTGTAGCCCTTCTTTTCGGCACCGTAGGTGTATACGAAAAAGGTCTCCTTGCCGTCGGGTAGCTTCTCCTCTGCAAATTTCAAAAGCTGCTTTTGGAGCTTGGAATAATAAATACCCGATGCAAAGCCTATGCGGTCATAGGAAGATATGTAGGGATCCGGTATCGCCAATTTCATACTCACAAGTACCCTCCGTGATCTTGAGCAGGTCGGTATCGTACACCGTGAGCAGTTTAATGAGATACCGGCTCATGTTGAATAATCTCTGACCGAAAAGGGTCGTGGCCTGCTGCCGGTATTTACCGAGCTTGCAAAATGGGGCGAAAACCATTTGCCGGAAGATTAAAACCGAGCCTATTGGCTCGGATTTTTCATCCGAATATCGAGGCTTTCTTTTCACATTCGCTAACATCGTGTACGATATAGCCCGTGTTTTCGATCGCCGTTTTTACCGCAGCATGGTCAAGGGAGCTCTCACTCACGATCTTTGTCTCGCCCTTTTTATGGGATGACTTCACTTTCTTTACCTTAAAGGCTTTTCGTATCGCATCGTTTATATGTGCCTCGCACATTCCGCAGGCCATGCCCTCGACCTTGACAGTCGTTTCTATCACTTTATTATCCTCCGATTGCAGTTAGCATTTGCTAACTGCATGATACATTATTTAATTTGTTTTGTCAAGGGCTGTGATCGCAGTGGTATTTTATTGTTATTTTGTTGACTTGCACAATTGACATATACGGTGAATGAGCGTAATATAAGTGTTGTAAAACATATGTTGTAATACGTGTACTTTGAATCAGTGCCGGATGTTTGGGAGGAAATATGAAGAAATTAATCGGAATTGTTATAGGTGCTTTGCTCATCGCCTTTGGTGTTATTTTTGCACTGAACGTTTTTGAAGTTGCAAATATTGAGTTTTCGCTCGACGGCTGGTGGACGCTGTTTATCATTCTGCCCTGTCTCAGCGGTCTTGTATCCGGTGGTAACAGGCTCGGCTCTTTTGCCGGACTGTGCGTTGGTGTTCTGCTGCTTCTTGCTGCAAGAGACGTTTTCTCTTTTGATATTGTGTGGAAGCTCGTTGTTCCCATCATCGTCGTTCTTATCGGAATAAAGTTCATCACAAAGGCCGTAGGGTCTCCCAAAGAAGCGGCACGAAAAAGTGAAGGTGGCGATGAGGTCATGGCTGTATTTGCCTCGCAGAAGATCGATTACACCCATCAGGAAATGAAGGCTGCAAAGATCGGCGCTATTTTCGGCGGCATTGAGTGCAACATGAAAAACGCCGACATCGTTGATGGCTGCACCATTGATCTCATGTGCGTATTCGGCGGTGGGGATATTCTTCTTCCCGAAAATGTCGTTGTAAAAAACAGCAGCTTTTGCCTGTTCGGTGGTATAAGCGACAAGCGAAACGTAAGCCGAGGTGACGGTGATATCATAACGGTAAACATCAACGGCTTTTGTATGTTCGGCGGTGCGGATATAAAATAAAGAGGAGTGTTAACTCCTCTTTATTTTATATTAAAAAGTAAGCATTATTTCAAAACGTAGAAGTACAGCAGAACAAGAGCTCCGAGGGCAATGCGATACCAGCCGAAAATCTTGAAGTCCTTTTTCTTTATATAGCTCATCAGGAACTTTATGACCAGTATCGACACGACAAAGGCGACAACACAGCCCAAAAGCAGTACCACAAGCTGTGCCGAGGTGAAGTCGAAGCCAAACTTGAGTATCTTAAGAGCCGACATTCCGACCATTACGGGAACCGCAAGGAAGAAGGTAAACTCCGCTGCGGCAACTCTCGATACGCCGATGACGAGTCCGCCGATTATCGTAGAGCCGGAGCGTGAGGTCCCGGGTACGATGCTGAGTGCTTGAAACAAGCCTATGAGGAATGCGTCCTTATAGCTTATCTCCTCAAGCGTCATCACCTTGGGTGTTCTGTTTTTAT
>CAYUQN010000028.1:0-19741 GCA_964446815.1 uncultured Oscillospiraceae bacterium
CTGCAACAGGGCTCATACCGGTGCTACGACCGATAGCGTGCTCACCGATCATAACTGCAAGACCGACGAATGCTGCGAGGACGAGGTAAACGAGCAGGAAGGCGAAACCGCCGTTCAGGCCCATCTTGTAGGGGAAGCCCCAGATGTTGCCGAGACCGACCGCAGAACCGACAGCGGCCATGATAAAGGCAAAGCTGGAACCAAACCCATCACGTTTAGTGTTTTCCATTACTTTCTCTCCTTTTTATATGACTGCGAAGCGATATTCACCGTTTCGCAAAACCGACGTTTCGTGTTTGTTAACCGAAGCGTCAAATTTATAAATTGACTTTACACTATATTCACAAATTTCGCAATAGTTTTGAGCTGTTAAAATATAAACTTTTGACTTTTTTATGAACTTTATGGTCATTTTGCATAAATGAATTGCATTTTGATTGTCTGATTTGCTACATTCCCCTCTATTTGCCATTTTTAAATCTTTCCGAAATCACGTTTCTTTATGCGAAATTAACCTCGTTGCTAATTCTCTTTACATTATTTGTGTTAAGTTGAGGGGAGTACCCAGACTCCGCCTCTGCAAAGATATTTTGCCCTTATTCATCGTTATCGTCCCCCAATACGCCGGTATTCCTGCATCCTCTGCCTTGACTAAGGGCAAAATCTCAATTGCGGAGGTCGTAGATTTTTATGTGAGAGAGAAACGAAGCCTGCGGCGGTTAAAAATAAGCTGATGGGAGTCAAAATGTAAATTCTTTGTGTTCTCTCTTGATTTTTCTTATTATTAATGTAAAATGAATCTGTTTTGATTTCGGTCGCCGCTGCCGCAAAAAAGGCGGTAATTGCCGCAAAAGCGGCAGAATGGAGTTTTATCATGACTTACGAAATGGACATTGCCGGCTTAAAGCGTGAGCTGCCTCTTTGCAAGGTCACCGATGATCTCTACATCGGAGCCTTTGTTATGTTCGGTGATGTTGAGCTTACCGTACACTGTGCTTCCGAGCTATTAAAGCGTGCTCCCGAGTATGACTACATAATCGCTCCCGAAGCCAAGTCCATTCCCCTGCTTTACGAAATGGCACGTCAGAGCGGTGCGGAAAAATACTTCCTCGCAAGAAAGGGCCCCAAGGCATATATGAGCGGTGTCTTTGAAGTGTCCGTTCGTTCCATCACCACCATGTCCGTTCAGAAGCTTGTTATCGATACCGCCGATGCCGAGCTCATGAACGGTAAACGTATCCTCATCATCGACGACGTTATCTCCACCGGTGAGTCTCTCCACGCAATGGAGGAGCTTGTCAACAAGGCAGGCGGTATCATCGTCGGCAAGATGGCGGTTTTAGCCGAGGGTGACGCTATCGGCAGAGACGATATCATTGTTTTAAACGATCTTCCTCTCTTTAATCCCGACGGCACCGTTAAGGCTAAGAAGTAAGCACTATGAAATACGATGTTTTGATCATCGGTGCAGGCCCCGGCGGCATTTTCTCTGCATATGAGCTGATCCGTCATGCTCCCGAGCTTAAAATCGGCGTTTTCGAAGCCGGCCACGCTCTCTCCGAGCGTGCCTGTCCCATTAACGGAACGACGATCAAAAGCTGCATAGGCTGCAAGACCTGCTCTATCATGAGCGGCTTCGGCGGTGCCGGAGCCTTCTCCGACGGTAAGTACAATATCACCAACGACTTCGGCGGTACTCTTTATGAGTATATCGGCAAGAAGCCGGCCTTGGAGCTCATGAGATATGTTGACGAGATCAACATGGCATACGGCGGTGAGGGCACAAAGCTCTATTCTACCG
This sequence comes from uncultured Oscillospiraceae bacterium, assembly GCA_964446815.1. Classification (GTDB taxonomy): domain Bacteria; phylum Bacillota; class Clostridia; order Oscillospirales; family Oscillospiraceae; genus F23-B02. Next base: position 1,802 of record CAYUQN010000028.1, read on the forward strand.
CAGGTACAAAGTTCAAAAAGCTTTGTGTTCAGAACGATCTGCATCTGCTCGATGCCTCCGTTCGTCATCTTGGTACCGACATCAACTATGTCGTCCTCGAAAACCTCTACGCCTATCTCAAGGACAAGGTCGATTTTTGCTTCGACCTGCCTGCTCGCAGCATAATCAAGATCGATGAGGGCTATGAGGTGATGACCGACAAGGGTTCCTTCACCTGTAAGGATTGCATCGTTTCCGTAGGTCGCAGCGGCAGCAAGTGGATGGAGCAGGTATGCCGTGAGCTGGATATCCCTACAAGCTCCAACCGTGTCGATCTCGGCGTTCGTGTTGAACTCCCTGCCGTTGTGTTCTCTCATCTTACCGATGAGCTTTATGAGAGCAAGATAGTTTACCGCACTCCCAAGTACGGTGACAGAGTTCGTACCTTCTGTATGAATCCCAAGGGTGCAGTCGTCAATGAGAACACCAACGGTATCATAACCGTCAACGGTCACAGCTATGAGGATCCGGCAAAGCAGACCGAGAACACAAACTTCGCCCTTTTGGTGTCGAAGCATTTCTCGGAGCCCTTTAAGGATTCCAACGGCTACGGCGAATCTATAGCACGTCTGAGCAATATGCTCGGCGGCGGAGTTATCGTTCAGCGTTTCGGTGATCTCATCCGCGGTCAGCGTTCGACTCCCAAGCGTATCGAGGAGGCGTTCATCACTCCCACGCTAAACGCAACTCCCGGTGATCTGAGCCTTGTGCTTCCAAAGCGTATCCTCGACGGTATAATCGAAATGATCTATGCCCTTGACAAGATAGCTCCGGGTACCGCAAATGACGATACCCTGCTTTACGGTGTTGAGGTCAAGTTCTACAACATGGAGGTCTCGGTGGATGAGCACCTTGAGACTAAGCACAAGGGACTGTATATAATCGGTGACGGCAGCGGTATCACCCACTCCCTGTCCCATGCCTCCGCAAGCGGCGTATACGTCGCAAGGCGCATCGCAGACTGTGAATGACATGAAAAAAGCGTATCCATTCGGATACGCTTTTTACTATATAAATCACTTGATTACTTGGTGCCGAAGATCCTGTCGCCTGCATCACCGAGACCGGGTACGATGTAGCCGTGGTCGTTGAGCTTCTCATCAAGAGCTGCAACGTAAATATCAACGTCGGGGTGATCCTCCTGCATACGCTTTACACCCTCGGGTGCTCCGATTATGCACATGAGCTTGATATGCTTTACTCCGTCCTCCTTGAGGAACTGGATAGCTGCGGATGCACTGCCGCCGGTCGCAAGCATGGGATCGACAACAATGATGTCACGCTCCTCGATATCGGGGGGCATTTTGTAGTAGTACTTCACCGGCTCAAGGGTCTCGGGGTCACGGAAAAGTCCGATATGTCCGACCTTGACGTTGGGCATCATGCTTACCATACCGTCGACCATGCCCAGACCTGCTCTGAGGATGGGGACTATCGCCAGCTTCTTACCTGCAATGCGGTTCACCTTGGCGACTGCTACGGGAGTCTCGATCTCAACTTCCTCAAGGGGAAGATCTCTCGTTGCTTCATAGCACATAAGCATTGCGATCTCGGATACTATCTCACGGAATTCCTTGACCGACGTGCTCTTCTCTCTCAGGATCGACAGCTTATGCTGGATCAGCGGATGGTCGAATACGCATACCTTGCTCATAATAAATCTCCTTTTCGCTTTCGCACCGGTGACGGCACATATTTTATTTAAAATTTCTTATAAACTACTTCATTCTCTCCTGACGTTCCCGCTCCGCCTGACTCAGACGAAGGTAGACGGGAAGAAGTTCGTGGACACTCTCGGGGGTCTTGTCCTGTGCAGCGGCGGCAACGCCCCATGCACTTTGCATCACGAGGTCCCCCGAGGCTTTTTTAAAGCCAATGCCCTTATCCTCAAGATATTTCGCTGTAAGCTCCGTTCCGTCTCCAACAAGGAGAGGTGCTCTGCCATCGGCTTTAAGCTCCTCGGCAAGCTCAAGGAGCGATATCGCCCTATCGGGACAAAGCCTCTTGACTTTACCGTTTTCTATCTCAAACAGTGCGTTATACACCTGACTGCGGCGAGCATCCATGACAGGGCAAACAAGTCCTCCCGCCATGGCACCGTGCCACGCCATCGCCTCCAAGGTCGACACTCCGATGCAGGGCTTATCCAATGCCCATGCAAGGCCCTTCACCGTTGCTATCCCAATGCGTATACCGGTAAATGAGCCGGGGCCCTGTGCTACCGCAAAGGCATCGATATCCTTTCCTGCTATCTCGGTGTTTTTAAGCATATCCTCCACCATGGGCAGGAGAGTGCGACTATGCGTCAGTCCGCTGCATTGCTTGTACTGAGCGACAAGCTCCCCATCTCTCAAAAGGGCAACGGAGGCTGCCTTTGCCGAGGATTCGATCGCAAGTATCAGCATTTTCCGCTCCCCTCCTCTATGCTTATCCTTCTGTCGGTATCCGACAGCTTTTCTATGCGTATGACCGTCTCGTCACCGAAAAAGGCATCGTCCACATTCTCGCTCCATTCAACGGCGCAAACAGCACCTCTTGCAAGGTAGTCCTCCCAGCCGATATCAAAAAGCTCGTCCGAGGATGAAAGCCTGTACATATCAAAATGGATGAGCTCACGCTCGCCCTCGTATTCGTTGACTATGGTAAAGGTGGGGCTCGATACACGGCATGACAATCCCATGCCCTTTGCAAGTCCCCTGACAAAAGCCGTTTTTCCCGCTCCGAGATCACCGTACATTGCAAGCACCGTACCGTCTTTAAACTCGGAAGCAAGGCTTTCTCCGAGAGCCTCCGTCTCCTTTTCGCTATGTGTTATAAATATCTGCAAGGCTCTCACCTCTCAAATTTACAAAATGTTTTCCCGAAAATGAATTATACCACACTTTGCCTCATTGCGTAAAGTGCAATTATGTGCTAAAATACTGCATATCCTCAAACATTAATTTGTGAAAGGCGGTGAATGTTACGCACGGTCGTTCCTATATAAAAGACTTTTTCAAAAGAGCCGACATTCTGCTTCTTGCACTCTGTGTCCTATGCACCGTTCTCGGTATATTCGCAATTCGCAGCGCCACTGCCAATATAGGCTCTACAAAATATATAATCGTTCAGACCTTCTCACTGTTCCTCGGGCTCATTGCTTTCTTCATTTTCACTATCATCGATCCCGATGTCATAGCAAAACAGTGGAAGCTCATTGCCCTGCTCAGTGCGGTATTCATCCTCGGTCTTATCCCCTTCGGTCATGATGACGGTACAGGTAACCGTGCTTGGTATCGCTTCTTCGGCATCGGTGTTCAGCCTACCGAGGTCGTCAAGGTCGTATTCATAATCCTTTTTGCAAAGCAGATCACGAGCTATAGGGAAAGCAGATCAAGAAATCTGCTCAATTCGCCTGCGTCCGTTGTCCTCCTTGTAGCTCACTTTGCCGCACTTTTCATCATAATCATGATCTCCTCCAAGGATATGGGCTCAGCTCTGATATTCCTTGCCATATTCATTGTCATGCTCGTTGCGGGAGGTCTTGCGTGGTACTGGCTCGGTATAGGCACCGCAGCCGTCGCCGCTCTTACGCCGCTGCTTTGGAATTTCGGTCTACAGGAGTACCAGCGAAACCGCATCCTCGTTCCCTATGATCCCACCATAGACCCTAACGGTGAGGGTATACGTTGGCAGATGAATCGCACCATTCAGGCTATGGAAGCAGGACGGTGGAACGGTGTAGGATACGGCAACGGCTCACTTAATATCGACTCAAGGCACACCGACTGTATCTTTGCTTCCATCGGTGAGGAGATGGGCATGGTCGCCTGTCTCATCATAATCGCTCTGCTTATGTTCATAATCATCCGCTGCTGCGTCATCGGAGCAAGATGCGGAAGCACCTTCGGTATGCTCATTTGCTACGGTGTTGCCGCTGCACTCACATTCCAGACCTTCATAAACATCGGAATGTGCATGGGCATCACCCCGGTTATAGGTATCACGCTGCCCTTCTTCAGCTACGGCGGTTCGTCCATCGTTACGCTGTTTGCCGCAGTAGGCCTTGTCTCCGGTGTTAAGTACAGACCCAAACCCAAGCGACACAACATAACTGTTACGGAATAAAAAAGGACGGCACAATTTTTGCCGTCTTGTCATAAGATGTGGGCTTCGTTTTGCTCAATCACAAGGCATATATCATGAGTATTTGGGAAAACTTCGAAGAGGAATGTACAGGCTATTTAAACTCGCAGTTCGGTAAATATGCAAGCTTTCGCCACCGTGGCGGTTCCGATTCAAGCGTTGCCGATATTGCGGTGACGTCGGTTGGCGGAAGCTCATTTTACGTAGAGGCAAAGCATTCTCCGGCTCAATGCGGCCAGTTTGTTCTGATCCCCGACACGAAGCAGCAAACATTTCGCTACAGTGAGCAAAATCTCTGTCCTCTAAACCGATACTCCATGCTCATCACGGAGTACATGAACAGTGATTTTGCCGCTTTTGCCAATGCAGGTACGGTCGGGAAAGATATATGCTTTCCCGACTGTGACCGTGTGTTTGCCGATTGGATCAAGGAATACTACCGTGCAAAGGGCGTTCGGTTCTTTATCACCAACGGCTATACCCTTTTGCCGATAGATCGCTTTGAGGAATACTTTGATGTAACGGCGAAATACCGTGTCAAACGCAGCGGCTCAGCCTCACTCGGAAAAAGCAGGATACCCACCTTCATCCGCTTGATATCCGAGGGCAAGCTCGGCAACGGCAAGATAGGCGGAGTAAGAGCAGTCGGTGCAAAGCTCTTTGTCTCCTCCGATGACGATCTGCACGGCGTTAGATTCAGCGACGGCGAAAACGAGTATATGTTTTCCGCTCGCGGCAATGAGTACGAGCTTCGGAAGCTGTCGGCTACCGAAAATGCCAATGTCATTTTCTCCGTCAAACACACCGGAAGGCTCGGTATATCGGAGCGGGAATTTATTAAAGCCCTGATTTAAATCAGGGCTTTTGTATTTTTTCAATTGCCTTTCCCATTTCAATGCATATGTATTGCAGGACATCGATAACTACCGAGTTGCCGAACTGCTTATATGCCTGATTCGGATTGTCGCTTATTACATACGAATCCGGATATCCCATGAGTCGGGCACACTCACGGGGATGAAGCTTTCTGGGGCGACCGTCGACCAAGTATCCTCCGGTCTTGGCAAATACACCGCCTCCGTATGCGGAAAAGGTTATTGCAATGCCTTTGGTGCTGTATATCCGCTCTCCCTGTCCTCCCTTGTTGACGGTACCCAATCTTATGGTTTTATCGGAATACACATCGTCTTGTGAGTCGTTGTAATAGGTATCGGGTCTGCTGACATAGAGCTTCTCCGTCAGCGAGGGATCGTGTAGCAGATGATCCTCAACGTGCTTTTCAAGTTTGATCGGTTTCGGAAAGCCGAAGCTCTCGACATTCAGATCTTTTCTGAAGCACACCATATAAATTCTCTCTCGGTTCTGCGGTACTCCGTAATCCACGGCATTGAGAACGCGGTATTCAAATGTGTAGCCCAAATCCTCCATCGTGGTTTTAACAACGTCCAAAGTCTTTCCGCCATCGTGAGTGGCAAAGTTCTTGACGTTTTCCAAAAACACTATCTTGGGGCGTTTCTCCCTCACGATACGGGCAACGTCAAAAAACAGCGTCCCACGGCTATCCTCAAAGCCTCGACGCTTTCCGCTTATGGAAAACGCCTGACAGGGAAATCCGGCACACAAAATATCGTGATCGGGTACGGCCTTTTCATCGACCTTTGTTATATCGCCGTCGGGAGTGTCACCGAAGTTTTTGCGGTATACCTCTTGTACCGGTGCATCCCACTCATTTGAATATACGCAGTGAGCGCCCACCGATTCAAGTGCAAGCCTGAAGCCTCCGAGTCCGGCAAACAGATCGATGAATCGCCAATCTTTAAAATATTGCTTGTCAACTTTGATCATAGCAAGCCTCCAATTAAGCTGAGGTGAGTCGAACCACTGCCGCCTGTCAGCGTCCCTTTTCGGAGCTTTTCGCCCTTTTCGCCTCGACGGGCGACAGCCCGCCTTCGCCTCAAAAAACCGAAAATCCCTCGAAAATTGCCTGCTGAACAGGTGCAAAGCAGTTTTGACGTAGCTGATTTTCGTTCAGGCAAGGCAAAGCCCACAGGGAATACTGACGTATTGTCAAGGGGTTTAACGCAGCATGAGCGGAAATCGGCACGCCAAAACCGGTAGGTGTTCGACTCCCCTCAACTTAAATTATAGCATACACAGCCGTTTCAGTCAATTTCATACCGCTTTCGCTCACTTCACTATTCCCAAGAGTATCATGGCTTTGAAGCATTTTTTGATTTTTTGCATCAGCTCCTGCTCGCTTTCACGTCTGCCGTGCTCTACCCATGTTACCAAGATACCCGATATCGAGGAGCTGAGCATAGATATGAAATAGTCGTAGGTGTCGGGATCCTTTAAAAGCGGCTTGAACTGCTCAAGCTCTGCCGCACTGCGTCGAAAGCTGTCGAATATTATATCGGTGCGTCGACTCGTTACAAGCACTTCAAGGAAGTCGCTATGCCGAAACCAGTACTTGAAAACGACCTTTCGCAGTACGCTCTTATCAAGCTCCGCAAAAGCCTCCGCAAAGCCAATGTCGCACATAAGTGCCAGAACGTCGTCGAGGCAATCGAAGTTGCGGTAAAAGGTTGAGCGGCTCACCGTCGATGTCCTTTGAACGTCACTTATACTCACCTGCTCATAGGGCTTCTCCTCAAGACAGCGAAGGAGCCCGTCACAAATGAGCTGAACCGAGTTTTGTGCCCTCTTATCCTGCTTTATGTGGTACATTTTATTCACCTTTGTTTTATATTTTGCGGTACTATTGTATCATAAAAAATTTTGTAGTACAATGCCTTCAGATCAATAAAATAAACGGAGGTTCATATTATGGCTGAAAACGTGATCTACTGTTACTCCGGCACAGGCAATTGTCTCGACATCGCAATGAACATAGCAAAGGAGCTCGGTGATACCGATATCGTAATGATGCGTTCCTTCCCCTGCAAAACGGATGCCACCGAATACAAGCGTGTCGGCTTCGTATTCCCCTGCCACGGCGGCGGTCTCCCCGGAAAGGTCGAGGAATATGTAAGAGCGATCCATGTAGGTATCGATGCCTACACCTTCGGTGTTGTCAGCTACGCAGGCTACACCGGCTGCGGTCTTGACAAGCTCAATTCCATCCATCCTCTGAGCTACTGGAAGGGTATCTCCCACCAGTGTGCCTGCATCTGGCTCTTCCCCCACGGTCTTATGATGCCGCCGCTCACTCCCGCTCTTGCTCAAAAGCGTAGCGAAAAGCTTGCAAAGCAGATAGCAGCAGACGTTAAAGCCGGTAAGGTATGCAAGGCTCCCCCGAAGAATTACATTAACGTTCTTGAAAATGCCGCATGGCCCACGATAGTCGGTCTCAAGGCTCAGCAGCTTGCCGTTAACCGTGACACCTGCGTTGGCTGCGGTCAGTGCTCAAAGCTTTGTCCTCAGGGCAACATCACCATGGTCGACGGTCACCCCAACTTCGGCAAGAGCTGTGTACAGTGCCTAAGCTGCCTGCAATACTGCCCCACCTCGTCGATATCCGTAGGTAAGATAACCGACCGCAGAGAGCATTATCATAACCCCAAGGTCCCTGCAACCCTGCTCATGGAAAAGTTCCATCACGTCGATTGATATATGAAAAAATCGCAGTGCTAAAGCACTGCGATTTTTTATATTGCGGTCACTGGTTTTTTTCGATGTACTCCGCTATTTTACCTGCGGTGGTCAGCTCAATGGCATCCTCATCGGGAACGGAGATTCCGAACTCGTCCTCAACGGACATGATGAGCTCGACTACATCAAGGGAGTCCGCTCCCAAATCATCAACGATATTGGTATCCTCGGTGATGTCCTCGGGAGATACTTCGAACTGCTGCGAAAGAATATCACGGATCTTTTCAAGTATCATTTTTATTACCTCACAGTTGATTATTTATGCCCATTCACGGCTCTGCGGCTTATTCGACGGATTGTGCGGTCTGTCATAAGACACGACAACACGGCGGTTGGGCTCAGTGCCTGTGGAGCTTGTGGTGACACCCTCGTAGTTCTGGAGGGCAGTGTGGATTATGTGACGCTCGTAAGAGTTCATGGGCTCAAGTGCCATGCTTCTCTTATATCTGATCACCTTTGCCGCCATCTTTTCGGCAAGACGTACAAGGGATTCCTCCCTCTTTGCACGGTAGCTCTCTGCGTCTACGCTGATGTGCAGGTGCTTGTCGGTGCTGCGATTGACGACATAATTGGTGAGGTGCTGGATCGCATCGAGGGTCTCGCCTCTGCGGCCTATCACGGCACCCATGCCGGGACCGGAGAGATTGACGCTGACACCCTTGTCACGGGGGCTGATCTCGATCTCCGCCTCGGTGCCCATACGCTCGAGCAGACCGGTGAGGAAGCTTCTTATTGCCTTGTAATCGTCACACTCGTCAATGGGAGCAGCGGCTTTTTCCGCCTTTTCCTCAACGATGGGTGCTGCTTCTTCGGCTTTCTCTTCGGGCTCATCGGGGGCTTCGTATTCCACGCGGATGACAGCAGGGGAAGCTCCGATGCCAAGGAAGCCGGACTTTGCCCTTTCGACGACCTGAACGGATACGTCGTCACGGTCAAGCCCCAGTTCCTTTAAGGCGGCGGCTATCGCTTCATCCTCGGTGCGTCCACGCATTTCCAAAGATTTTATCATATTATCGATCTCCAAAAATCAAGCTTCGCTGTTTTCTTCGGGTTCGGGCTGTACGCTTTCGTCGGTCTTTGGCACCGATGCGCCGTAGCGGTCGGGGTCATAAGCTCTGCCTCTTGCGTAGCGGCGTGCTCCGACCTGAGAGGGATCGTTATCCTTCTCATCAAGTCCGAGACGGCTGCGTTTTGCAAGACGCTCCGCCTTTTCGGCTGCGGCACGGCGTTCCTCCTGTGCCTGCTTCTGCTGAGCCTGAACGTTCTTCTTGCTGCTGTTTTTGTTGCGAGTGGTGGCACCCTCGGCACGGAGTCTCTCTGTCTCCTGACGGCGACGTTCGATCTCATCCGCTCTTGCCTTTTCGGCTGCCAGACGCTCTGCGTCTTCCTCGTCGAGCTTCTTCTTATAGTGCTTTGTGAGAACAAAGTCTCTTGCCATACCGAAGATGCTGTTTGCTATCCAGTATACACCCAATGCCGCGGGCATGACAAAGCAGATCCAGATGGACATGATAGGCATCATGTAGTTCATGATCTTCATGGAACTTGCAGCATTTGCCGCTGCCGGCTGAGGATTGTTCCACTGGCTGACCTTCATGGATGCCCATGAGAGGAAGGCTGCTATAACGGGAATCAAAAACAGTCCGAGTGCTTCCGCAAAGCCCTCCTGACCGAAGTAATTCCAAATAGCAAAGTCGGGCTTCTGACCCAGATTCAGCCCCAAAAAGCTGTAATCCAGATCCATAAGCTTGCCGCCGAAATCACCGAGTGCTTCTATCGCCTTGTCCCAATTCTGGTGGATCGCATCGGCAACGCCGATCTCACTGTAGGATCCCCAACCGGAAAGGTCGATATCGAGGGTCTTTTCGACCCACTTTTCAATGGCGGTCGCATCCTTGGTGCTAAGACCCATCATACGCTCAAGCGGCTGACGGATAACACCGTAAAGTGCGATGAGGATGGGGAACGGCAGCAGTGACCAGAGACAGCCGGACATGGGGCTTATGTGATTCTCACGATAAAGCTTCATGACCTCTTCCTGGTACTTCTGCTGGTTTCCCTTATGACGCTCCTCCAGCTCCTTCATTATGGGCTGGAAGCGGGTAGTACGCATCATGCTCTTCTTACTCTTTGCCATGAAGGGCAGAAGAATAATGTTGACCACTAATGCAAACAGGATAATTGCTATGCCGTAATTGAGTGTCGTGTTATACAGAAACTCAAGCAGTCTGGCAAAGGGCCAAACTATATAGTCCCAAAATCCCATTTAGGTAACTCCTTGGTAGTATTCCCCGTTAGGGTACGGGGTCGAACATATTTTGCTCTTTTATGTGGAAGGGATGGCACCTCAACAATCTTTTGAGGGCAAGCCAGCTTCCTTTTAAGGCACCGTATTTCTCCAATGCCTCAAGAGCATACTGTGAACAGGTCGGAATAAAGCGACAGCAGGGCGGTCTCATCGGTGAAATATTTTTCTGATAAAAGCGTACTGCCTTTATGAGCAGCTTTTTCATACTCGTTCCTCCGATCCGAGCAATCCCAAATCGGTGCAGGCTTTAAGATATGCGGACTCCATCTTGTGATAATCTCCGTTCACACAGCGTCCCCTTGCAACTATGATGATGTCATAGCCATGGCGTAGCTTGTCCGAATTAAGTCGATATATCTCACGAAGGCGGCGACGCACGCGATTTCGCGCAACTGCCTTGCCGAGCTTCGTCGATACGGTGTAGCCCAAGCGGTTATGATCCGTTCCGTTTCGTCTGCAATAGACGACAAGGTACGGCGTTACCGCGCTTTTGCCCTTTGAATAAATACGCCGAAATTCATAATTTTTCTTGAGACTGACTCTTGCGTCCACTTGCTTCACCCCGTTGACTGTCACCGTGCGGAAATGCGCAAACACCTAAAGGGCGGATCGCTCCGCCCTAAAAATATTCAAATTTCCGCAGCGAAATACAACAGTTTGCTATCAGGCACTGATCTTTGCTCTGCCCTTTGCTCTGCGGCGTGCAAGGACCTTGCGGCCGTTTGCGGTTGCCATTCTCTTGCGGAAGCCGTGCTCTTTCTTGCGCTGACGCTTCTTAGGCTGATAAGTACGAAGCATATTTAGCACTCCTTTCAATAATAAATACTCAACATCGATGAGCCTATGCCCTATCGAAGTAGTTGACAAAATAAGCTCCCAATGCTCAAAGCATCGGAAGCTTATTATATACTGTATAATCCCCGAATGTCAACAGTTTTTTCTCATCCGAGGTCTTTGCCGCAGATATATTTCTTCAGAGGTACATACAGCAGTCCGCCGAGGAGAAGGCACAGTATCATATCCGCAAGCATATAGCTTCCGTTATACAGTGCCGAGTACAGCCACGGTGTTGTCATGGTCATGTCGAAAAAGCTTTCGGGCATATACTCCGCCCATATCGTCGCACCGACGACATAGTGTACCAAAAATCTTGCGGTGCAGCCTACGACTGTTCCGATGAACAGGCCGTGCTTTGCTTTGGAAAACAGGCCGGCTACGCCGAGAACCGCATAGGCGACGAGAAAGTCTCCCACTATCGACTGCCAGCCGATGGCGATACCGCCCTCGATGAGCATTTGCAGGATACCGAACACTGTGGACATGAGCATGGCAGGGCCAAAGCCCCAACGCACACAAAACACGAATATCGGCAGCATTGCAAGATCAAAGGATCCGCCCTGTGGCATTCTGTACACAGGCAAAAGGCTGAGGATGACTGCAAGGGCGATGAAGATCGCACCCTCGCACAAGGCTCTGAGTTTCAGTGACTGTTTCATAGTTTTTCTCCTATCATGTGAAAAACCGCATTGCCATAGCAATGCGGTCATAGGAAAACGATTTTAAATATAGATTTTCGTTTCCTACGCCGGCATTACCCGGATCAGGTTCAAGGGTGGCGGAGAATCGATTATCTCCGTCTCAGCCGGGAAAACCCAGCCCCCCTATGTGCTTCGATGCAATTGTAAACCATATGCGGCACTTTGTCAACATTAAGTTGTAGGTATATCGGCAACAAGTCTGCCCATTACAAGATATCGCTGATGATTATTGCCCTCAAGACAGGTCGAGAGGACGAGTACCCTGTCACTCGTAAAATCAAGGGTATAGTTCTCAAGATAGTTTGCCTTTACGTTCTTCCTATACATTATATCATTAAAAAATGCATAGAACTCCGAGGGATCGTCCATGTCATTGTTCTCCAAGATATGAGCATACGAATATGGCGTTGCCGCAAATATTTCGTAGATCAGCTCTCTATCGGGCAAGAACACGACGATGTAACGTGTGCTTTCGAAAAATCTCGCATCGGAAAATTTGTTGAGCTGAGCAAATTTCTCTCCGGAATTGAGATTGTGCCCGTACAGCACCGTTACCCTGTCGGTGAAATCCTTGCTGTTTATGTCCTCACTGAATATGCAGCCGTCGGAAGAATGGGTACCGTCTTCGGCACGTCTGACATAATAGCTGTCATCCCCCTCACGTTGGAGGATGGGGTAGCTGATATTCGTACCGGGTACGCATATCCATGCATATATGTCCGGATTGGTATCATGCAGGGCATCGAAATCAACCGGGTTTTCGACCGAGGTCGCATGGATATCGGTATTAACATTTTCCCCGGGGCCGCTCTCTCCCACTTCATCGGAGACATTGCCGGCGATAACATAGCTGATGATATACCATGCACAAAAGCACAGTGCCGCAAGTGCAAGTATCAGCAATACGATATACAGGGTCTTTTTGCTTTTTTTCTTTTCCACACTGTTTCTCCAAATAAAAAAACTCCATGACTACGACAAGACGCATCATGGAGTTTATCTCAATAATTGATCACTTGTTGACTATGAGCTTCTTACCGCAGAACACTGCCGTACCGAGTGCAAGCACTGCAAGTGCGATGACCCAATAGATAGCACCGGTATCGCCGGTCTTGGGGCTGGGAGTGGGGTTATCGATATCGGGATCGGTATTGCCGTGGTCGGGGCTTATAACAGCATCATCTTCTGCAAAAGCAAAGCAGCTCATGGAGAAGACAAGAACAAATATAAGAAGGATGCTTACCAGCTTTTTCATATGAATTCCTCCGTTAAATACTATAATATTATTATATCATATATACTACACCAACAAAGTCCAAATTGCAACTATCATTTTTCACAAAAAATGCCGTCACTCTTTGATCTCTATGTAAAAAATGTCAAGCATCAGTTCAAACAGAGCATCTTCATCCACATTGAACTCCGCATGGCTTTGCGCTCCCATGACGGCTTCACCCTCAATGCTGTATATCCTGCCGTCGAAGCTCATTTCCCCTGCTTCACTTGCAAGGTAGATCATCATGGATAGGCTCAGACTCGTATTCACATTGTCGCTCACACTGCCGTAGATGTCAACGACCTGAGTGGGGTCCTGCCGCACTATGGCAAGTGCCTTCTGCATCAGTCCTCGAAGAAGCTGGTTCTGACGCTGCATACGTTCCAAATTGCCCTGTAGGGTATACTCCCTCGGTCTGATATATGCCTCGGTGAGATCGCCGTAGAGTCTCACCTGCTCACCTTGAGTGAATCTGCCGAAGCTCGTCATCGGTACGACATCGACACCGCCCACACTGTCAACTACCTCGCTGAGCCCGTCAAGGTATATCGCGGCATACGCAGGTATCTCGATGCCGAAGAAAAGATCCGACACCGCCTTGACCGTCAGCTCACAGCTTTTCTCATCGTTATCGGCATAGCTGTAGGCAAGTGCAAGCTGGGCATTTGCCATCCCCAAGAACTCGCCGGTATCGTCATCGTATATCTCCATATTGCACATGGCATCTCTTGATATCGCAATGAGGCTTATCTTCTTGTTCACCGGATCCATTACCGCAAGGACATTGACATCGGTCTGGTGGCGCTCACCGTCATCGCTTTTGGCATAATCGTCAACACCCATAAGGAGTATGCAGCTTATCGCATCGTTGTACTTATAAAACTTTCCGTTGTAGCGTACATAGCCCTCCTCATCCTGATCCGCACTTTCGATCGAGGAGAAGTCAAGAGAGCTGCCGTCGTTGGTCATATTGCTGCGGCCTATCTCCCTCATCACAAAGAAAGTCGCTACCGCAAGGAGGATGAGCCCCACTATGACGCATAATATTATAAGAAGGATCTTTTTGCCCTTCGACATCTTTTTCTTCTCGGGAGTGCCGTTTTCGTTCATATTGCTACCCCTTGGTCTGTTTTTTTTAATTATACACCATCCCCGTTTTTATTTCAATCTTACCGCCGAAAATTTATAATAACAGGAATTTTTTGCGAAAATTATTAACTGTTTTTGAATAAATTTATTGACAATTTGATTACAAAGTACTATTATTACCAAGGAGACTTTTTTAAACAGCTTTTTAAATTTTACAAAGCTCTGGAGGCAATATGAAAAAAGTTAAAAAACTCTTATGCTTGGCTTTGGTATGTATGTTCATCGTAAGCCTTGTTCCTACTTCCGCAAGTGCATTGTTCAGCTGGGGCAATAAGCCTGCCGGTGTTGACGAGTCCAAGGGCGAATGGGTCAGTGCATGGAGCACCAGCCCCGTAAGTGCAAGCCTCAACGATCTCGGTGTTATCGATAAGCTCGGTGTTCCCGTTGCTCTGGCAACCAACCGTGTCGTCATCGAATCCACCGCAAGCGGCAGTGCAGTTCGTTTCACCTTCTCCAACGAGTACGGCAATCTGCCCCTCACGATTTCCGCAAGCAATGTTGCAAAGGCAGATCCCGATAATCACAAGAAGGTCGACAAGTCCACCCGTGAGACCCTGCGTTTCAACGGCAAAACCTATGTCACCATTCCCGCAGGTCAGACCGTTACCTCCGATCCCGTTTCCATGAACGTCAAGGCCGGTGAGGATATCGCCATCACCACCTACTACAGAGGCCTCAACGTTATGCGTACCATCGGTCTCATCGGCGGCGATTCCTATGTTGCTCTCGGCAATCAGACCTTTGTTAACAATATGCTCACCGGTATCAACCTCAAGTTTGAAGCCGACTCCGGCTCCTACGAGATCATCCCCTGCCTCATGGGTATGGACGTTCTTGCAGCCAAGGGCACCGAGGTTTGCGTATTCTTCGGTGACTCCACACTCGCAAACGAGATCCCCCGTCTGCTTGCAGAGAGGCTCCGTGCAAACGGCATCAATGACATCAGCGTAACTCAGGAAGCCATCAAGGGCAACCGCCTCATCGCAAACGGTGTCGGTGCTGCCGCAAACCTCCTCGGTGAAGCCGGCGTTGACCGCTTCCAGAGAGACGTTCTCGGTCAGGACGGCGTTAAGTACGTCATCGTAAAGCTCGGTATCAACGATATAGTTCACCCCTACTGTGATTCCAAGGCTGACAAGCTCGATCCCGTCACCTTTGAGGAAATGGTAGCAGGCTACAACAAGCTCATAGAGATGGCTCACGCTCAGGGCGTTGAGATCTACTTCTGTGAGATCACCCCCTGGAAGGGCTACACCCGTAACGTATTCGGTCAGGGCGACGATGTTCAGTGGACCGAGGAGATCGACGCTATCCGTCTCCGTCTCAACGCATGGCTTGCAAGTGAGGCTTGCCCCTCCGACGGTTACATTGACCTCAGTGCAATGCACAGTGCAGATGATGCATACGCTCTGATCGCAGATCAGACTCCCGACGGTATCCATCACAACACCGCAGGTCAGCAGAACTTTGTAGCTCAGATCCCTCTGGAGCTCTTCAAGTAATCTAAATCATACATAAAAAAGTAGGCATCTTCGGATGCCTACTTTTTTCATATTATCAATTGTAATCCGCAAAGGAGTGGTGCGTCTCGACTCTTGTAGTGTCTCCGTAGAATGTGACTTCAACGGTCACCTTGTAGGATTTTCCCTTGTCCGGCATCTGTACCGTGATCTCCCTCGATATCAGTCCGCTGTTTTCGGTGCAGACGATCTGATCGTTTGCAGTCTTGAGATCGACCCTCTCCCATATGTTGCCTATCTTTTCCTTGAAGAAGACAACAAGCTTGATCTTCGTAACGTCGCTTGCTCCGGCACAGCGGATATACGCCGTCGCCTTGCCGTTGCTGTCAATGTCGAACATCACCGTTGTTCTGTCCAGAGAATAGGGTTCCGCCTCGTTTTCCCCTGCCGCCGCCAGACAGGGTGAACTTATCGAGCAAAGCAGCAAGACCGCCAATACCGTACTGATTATTCTTTTCATGATTACCTCCTGTATTATTCTTCAAAAAGCTCCGGCAGGTGCCTTTTGAGATACCTTGTGTTATACTTCCTGCATTCCTCGGAAAACAGGTGCAGTGCCTTTGTATCCTTGCCCTTTAGCAGTCCCCTTGCGACAAAGGCCGCTTTGATCCTCCACACTCGCCAATAATCACGCTTCAGCCTTTCCGGTGCCTCATCTTCCGAATACACCGAAGGATCTATCGGAGATGCGTTCCTCGCCGCTTTTTTGAGCATATCCTCATCGCCGATGGCGTAGTATAGGCAAATGCGTTCGGGGTGCTGTGCCTCGTTCGGATCAAGCTGCAGAATGTCGGAAGGCGACCTCACCGAGTCGAGTGCCGCTATCGCAAGATCAAGATGGAGCCCAAGCTCCTTTGTCTTTGCCTCCAGATTTTCCGCTCCGCTACCGAAAATGTCGTTCATCGTGTAAACATCCGTTCCGTACAGCTTCCGAACGTTGCAAAAGTTGCTTCCCACGACCGTGTCCATCTGCCCTATGTCCCGGTAGTCTATCCACAAATACTCCGTCATGAGCTCGGCATGGAAGAATACCTCCAGCCAGTAATGGTACTCGTAAAACAGTATCGTCTGCACTATCTCACCGTTTTGCAGTCGCACCCATTCGGTGCTGTCCCTGTACGGATGAAAGCCGTTCTCCCTCAGCTTGTCCGCAAACTCACGTTCAACGAGCTTATTAATATGCGGTATATTCTTTCTTCTCATGCTCTTGCCTTTCTCCCGAAAATTGTCCTCCGAGGCATCATCGGATCATGCGTTCCGAAAAATACCCTCTATAATATAAGACAGGCTTCAGAGGCAAACATGATACACTTTTCAAACAATTCGTCACTTTGCACAAATTGTCTCCCGATTTTAGCAATTCCCACTTCATAACATTAGCCATTGCTGTCTCCTTTGAACCTCAACAGTTTAAGGCATGGGGATTTCAGTTATAATTTTACAAATTTCATTTTACTCCCATATCCGCAAAATTGCAATCATTAATAATTTTATGCCGAGAATGATGAAAAAATAAAGGTCGCAGTCATCACGGCGTCATGCTCCGGAGCTGCGACCTTAATGCTGACTAAGCTTTTTGCCGTATAGCCTGAAATGTGTGGGTGTTTTATCGGGATGGTAAAGATTTTTTCGTTATATGTTTGATTTTTCAATGAGGCATTTAAAGCAAGTCTTATGCATGATATAGCTCCCTTTCGCAAGACCCACAGCCATGGAGACTAAGCTGAGTGTTAAGCAAAAGCAAAGGCTACGAGAAAAAATCTCGTAGCCTTTATACTATCTTATTATCAGTTTTCGTCCTTTATGGCAGCCTGTGTCGCTCACCACCAAAAGCGTCAATCAAAAGCCACTTTCTTTTCTACATCGAAAAAAGCAGCCAAGCCATTTACGACTTGACTGCTTGTTATTATGTTGGACTTATATCCAAACACTTACATTAAGGTCTTTCCAATTATAAACCCTTCTGCGAGTAGAAAAGCTATATAGATACTTCTTTGCATCATCTATTGTTAGCGTAAACGAAGCAATTTGGATATGGTCATCAATGTCAAACTCATCGGAAGATCCATTCCCGCTTCGCAAGTACCATCTGAACTCGTCTTTGGATACCCATATCTTTTCAATGAAAGCTTCCACAACGCTTTCAGGAATTACTGAATAATCAAATCCCGTGTACTCCTTTAGCCGTTCTCTCAACTCTTGTAATTTCTGCATATAGTCTTGCGGACTTTGCTTTGTTTCATCAGGCTGAAGGGTTTTTATTTCTTCTGTGAGTATGGCAAAGGGTTATCTAATCACATCGTTGCCTTTGCCAATGCAGACGGTGGTACACTC
>CAYUQN010000029.1:0-19258 GCA_964446815.1 uncultured Oscillospiraceae bacterium
TGAGTGCGTTTATGCCGTAGCCGATCATGAGGAAGCCGGCACCGACACCGATGGCAACGGCGTTAACGGAGCCTGTCGCAAAATCGATGGCGTTTATGCCGAAAAGCTGCAAGAACATCATTGCAGAGAAGAAGGCAAGCATCGCAGACAGCGACGGTGTGTAGATCGTAGTCATAAACCAGCCTACATAGTAAGCGTACTTAGGGCCCAAGGCAAGCTCGGCGTAGTCAACAACGCCGTTGACCTTTTCGTATTTGCTGCCCAGTGTCGCAAAGACGAGTGAGCAGATTATACATATAAGACCGACGATACCGACGACGGCGATACCCTCAACGAGGTTGCCGCCTGTGAGCGACAGCACCTTGCCGCCCTTGATGAAAACGCCCGAGCCGATAACTATACCGATGACCATGGATATGGCAGTCGGCAAGCCGTAGCGTTTCTCCATTTTGTTGTCCATACTATCTCTCCTGTTTTTCTTTAGCTATTTAATGTGGTTAAGCATAAGTAGAGAATACACTCTTTATGTCGGTTTGTCAACAAAAGCGACTTTTTTAACACAGTTTAAATCAAAAATTGTTTGCGTAGAGCGAAATATCGATGGAGGAAATAATAATTGCCAAGCCGCTTGGAGTGCTCTGCTTAGAGCCGTCTCGGTTCCTTGATCGTTTGAAATGTCTCGTAGCCGACGACCGAGAGGGCAATTATGATCTTATGATCATATAATTTAAATCGGCTTCGCCTACCGCAATATGCCGAAGGCATATATCATTAGGCAAAGCCGACATCATGTTCCCGCAGGGAACGTATCATTACTCATTAAAAAACGCCTCCCACAGTTCCCTGTGGGAGGCTACAGCCTTTATCCGTTACGTACCGGACGTGACCTAAGGTCGATCTGAATATCGCCCTTTTGGCGGTCAACAGGCTGATTTATTCCTTTGCGGTCGCTGCCTCTGCTGCGAGGTCTGCTACCATTTCCTTGAGTGCTTCGTTCTCAGCCTCGAGCTTCTTGATCTGCTCGCTGCTTTCCTCTGCAACTGCTGCTGCCGCTGCGTCTGCCGCTGCTGCTTCGGTTGCTTCCTCGGATACCGCGGGAGCTGCCTTTGCCTTGCGTGCTACTGCTGCGATGAGGCAGAAGATGACTGCTACGACAGCAAGAACGATGAGTGCGGTGAGCTGGAGTTCACCGGAGTATACATAGTGATCCATCTCTCCCATCGGGATGACAAAGTCGCCGGATGCATTGACACGGGTGGCGTATGCGTAGTCGGTGTAGTGAGTGATGAGGCCGACGATATTTGCTGCGACTGCAAGGACAGCACAGATAAGGCCACAGCCGAAGCCGCTCTTGCCGTTACCGGAGATGCCGCCTACGAGGCCGATGATGCCTGCGATGATACCGAGGATGCAAGCGATTGCTGCAAGAGCAAGTGCAACGATCCTGCCGGTGACTTCCTTGGTGATGTCTGCTTCCTGATCTGCAAGGTACTGCTCTGCCTTATCGAGAAGGAGGCTGCACTTGTCGAGGTCGAGGAGGGTGAAGCCATCACGGCTATCGGCAGAAATCTTTTCGCCGTTCTCGTCGACGAGGTACATTGCCTCTACGACAGCAGCGCAAAGCTCTGCGTATGCTTCCTCATTGAGAATGTACTCGGGCTCGTTTTCGCCGTCAACGGGGTTTGCAATGATGAGGTTAGCGGGGATCTCAACACCGAGTTCCTTTGCCATGTACTCGGGGAGGGACATGACGACTTCCTCGCCGCTGTACCAGCGGAAGCAAGGAGTCATACCGTGGAAGAGGGTGTAGCCGCCTTCGAGGAGTGCTACTTCGCCCTGCTCGAATACGTTGAGCTGAGCATCACCGTCTGCAAGCTGAGCACCGCCTGCTGCAAGTGCCGCTTCACCTTCGGAGAGCTGCTTGCGAGCTGCTGCGAGTCCTGCTTCTGCTTCTTCGAGCTGCTTGAGGCTATCCTCATAGAGCTTGATCTGAGCCTGACCGTCGGCTACCATCTGCTGAATGTATGCGGGGAAGTCGGTTACGTCCTCGGGGATCTCAAGACCCATGTTTGCTGCGATGGGACGTACAACGCCGACGAACCATGCCTGAGCAGTGGAGAAGCCGGGGAGATTTGTGAGGTTGCCGTCACGGAACGCAACATACTGGTTGAGGTAAGGCATAAGGGGTTCGATGGTTGCAAGCATCTCTTTGCCTTCATTGTAAGCAGGGGTGTTTTCCTCAATGAGCTTCTTGCCTGCCTCGTACCGAGCAAGGCCTTCTGCATACTGGGCTCTGCCTGCGCTGAGGGAAGCATAGCCTTCATTGTAGGATGCGAGACCTTCTGTGAAGGTGTCGAGGCCTGCAAGGTAAGCAGGCTGATTCTCCATAAGCAGAGCAACGCCGTCTCTTGCTGTCAGGATGCCTTCCTTTGCGGTTTCCGAATCGGAGGTCTTGTAGTCCTTGATGTTCAGGATATCCTGCACACCTGCGACACAGGCGAACAATCCGAAGATGCACGCTGCTACGAGGCAAATGCTACAGACCGTAAGTAATACTCTTTTCATTTTGTTCCTCCCAATATTTTTATAAAAAGTTTACTTAGCTACATCTTTATATGCCGATTGTCATTTTATTGTCAGCATGGGCTCATTGTAACACACAATGTCAGAATAGTAAAGAAAAAATGACAAAATTTCAGAAATAATTTTTAACAAATTTTGAATTGTGTCGGGTCAAAATCCGCAAATTCTATGAATTTTGTCCGTTATTATACATTTTTCGCACTTTCGTCTAATTGCCTGTTAACATTTTATACACACTTGGCAAAATAAATTATGAACGGTTTGTTAACTCAAAACACGAGATATATCAGCGAATATGTGTAATCGACAAGGGACTCGCTGACATAGATGCCGTTGACGCAATAGACGGTGAAGCTCTCGGTCTTTTCAAGGGGCTTTGTGCTCTCTCCCGTAAGCTTGAGGGTGACGTTCAGGGTCATCGCCTCGGTGACGCTTGCGTCCCTGCACAGGCTCGCTATCTCACGGTACGCCTCGACGAGCTTCTTTGCGTCATCGACCGAGCACCCGTGGTCAAGTGCAAACTCCGACCAGCCTGCATCGTTCCATGTGTCGGCTGCCGAGGTTAAAACATCTATGCCGTCGGCAAGGGAATCAAGCTCTGCGGCGAAGTCCGAAGCTGCGTATTCGCCCAAGTCCTCTCTCTCCGAGGACAGCACCGAGAAGTGCCAATCCTCACCGTAGCTCTGTGCGTATTGCCGTCTTGTATCCTCGATCTCTGCGTTCTTTTCGTCAAGCGGCAGGAAGGGCTTTGCACCGGAGGACAGGATCGTGAGCACCGTTTTGAGCTGATCGCCGTAGTAGCCACTGCACATGGTATCCCAATATCCGATGAAGCCGTCGTAACCCATATTGCAAAGCCCGAGCATATGCTCCTGCCAAAGCTCGAGACCTTCGATCTCATAGTCGGCGGTGGGTGTCGGTGTCGGCTCCTTGGGGGATGCCGCATTGCAGGCACACAGGGAGATGAGCATTGCAGCGGTCAGCAAAACAGCCGCGATACGCTTTATCATCTCCGTCCGTTGCCTCCGTTTTCATCCTCGAAAAAGCTTTCGTAATACTTCCTTTGAGCTTCCTTTTCTCTGCGGCGGCTCTCCTCTCTGCGTTTTTGAGCCATACGGCGACGGCGTTGCTCCTCCGCCTTTTTCCTACGGTACTGTGCTCTGATTTTCAGCACGAAGTACAGCAGAAGCAGGAGGGTTATGAGCACCGCAACAAGGGTCATCCACGACCGGGAGAAGAAATCCGATATCTCACCGACTATCGATGCCCATACCGATGCACCTACATCGGCTGCCGCAACAAGCTCCACCGTGCCGTAGAGCTCACCGTTTGCGTCAAGCACCGTTACCGTGCCGAGGCGATCGCCCTTTTCAATGGGAGATTCGAGCTCCTCATCGTCAAGCTTTATCACCGTCTGGTAATTTGAAATATCAAGTCCCTCCGGCAAAAAGCTTCTCACGCTTTCAGCCGTCACAAGCTCAACACTGTCTGCATCGACACCGTTTTTGACCGGTGCGGTGCCCATCTTTTTGCCCTTTTCGATGACAGTTCTCACCGAGAAATTGTTGAATGCCCAGTCAAGAAGATGTATCGTATCGGAGAAGTTGCCGTAGCCCGAGGAGGTTTGCTGACAGCCGAGGACTATCGTAAGTATCCTGATACCGTTCTTTTCCGCAGCACCTGCAAGGCAATATCCCGCAGCATCGGTATGTCCGGTCTTGACACCGAAGGCACCGGGGTAAAGATATCGTGAGCCGTAAACGGAGTCTTGGCATATGAGGGCGTTAGTATTGTTGAGATACCGCTCACCGCTCATATTCGTTGCCGGAACGGTGTAATACTCCGTGCCGCAAAGCTGTGCAAACAGATCATGCGACAGAGCCTCCCTTGCTATGAGTGCCAGGTCGTATGCCGTGGTATAGTGTCCCGGGAGGGTCAGTCCGTTGGTGTTTTCGAATCTCGTATTGACGCAGCCGAGCTCCTCCGCTCTCTTGTTCATTCTGCCCACAAAGCCCTCTATGGAGCCGGATACGTGGACTGCCATGACGTTGCAGGACTCGTTCACCGAGCTGAGCATTGCACAGTGCAGCAGATCACGCAGGGTAAGCTTCTCACCCACCGAGAAGGTGACGGAGCTGGTATACGGCGGAACGCCTTGGTTATAATCACTTCCGACGGTCACCTTATCGTCAAGTGATACGTCTCCTCTCTCCACTGCCTCAACGACCAAAAGCACCGTCATGATTTTCGTAAGGCTTGCAGGGTGCATGACGCTGTTTTCATTTTTGCCGTACAGCACTCTGCCGCCGTCAAGCTCCATCACAACGGCTCCGGAAGCCGACAGGCTCGGTGCAGGCAAGGTATAATCGGAGTAATCCGCCGCAGTCGCAAGTGGGCACAAGAGCGTAAGCAGCAGACATATCACCGATAAAAATGCAGTTGTCCGCTTATTTTTCATCTTTTTTCTTCCTTTTCGGATTGTGTTAATTGATTTTTAATAGTATAATACATTATTATATATGAAACGCAAAAAATTTCAATAGGGTAAAGTGATAATATGAACAACACAAAATCTATCAAAGAAAAGCTCGTCGAGGCACAGCTTGATGCTCTGCTCATCACCGACGAAAAGAATCAGCGTTACGCCTGCGGCTTTCCGTTTACCGACGGTGCCGTGCTCGTGACCACCGGCAAGACCTATCTTTTCACCGACTCACGCTATATCGAGGCTGCCGAAAAGGCTCTCGATCCCGAGATCGAGCTCAGGCAGTTCGACGGCTCAAAGAGGCTGTCGGAGCACCTTTGCGATGCCATGGCGGAATCCAAGGTGACCCGTCTCGGTGCCGAGGAGGAAAAGCTCTCCTTTGCGGACTATCGCCGCTATGAGGAACTGCTCGGTACAACGCTTCATCCTGCTCAGAGCATACTCTCCTCACTCAGAGCTTCAAAGAGCACCGAGGAGCTTGCCTATATGCAGGAGGCTCAGGATATCGCGGAGAAGGCTCTTTGTGACGTTCTCTCCATCATCCGTCCCGGTATTACCGAAAAGGATATAGCGGCGGAGATCACCTACAGGCTGTTAAAGCACGGTGCCGAGGGCAACTCCTTTGACCCCATCGCCGTCACCGGCAAAAACAGCTCCATGCCTCACGGTGTCCCGGGGGATACCGTAGTCAAGGAGGGCGACTTCATCACCATGGACTTCGGCTGCTTAAAGCACGGCTACTGCTCCGATATGACAAGAACGGTCGCCGTCGGTTATGCCACCGATGAAATGAGGAAGGTCTATGACACCGTGCTTTCCGCACAGCTTGCAGGTATCGAATTTGCAAGAGCCGGTGTCCTCGGCTGCGATATAGATGCCGCCGCAAGAAAGGTCATCGACGATGCAGGCTACGGCAAATACTTCGGTCACTCCTTCGGTCACAGCTTGGGTCTCGATATCCATGAAGCCCCCAATGCGTCACCCTCCTGCAAGCAGCTTATACCCGTGGGTGCTGTAATAAGCGCGGAGCCCGGTATATATATCCCCGGTGCCTTCGGTGTAAGGATAGAGGAT
This sequence comes from uncultured Oscillospiraceae bacterium, assembly GCA_964446815.1. GTDB lineage: Bacteria > Bacillota > Clostridia > Oscillospirales > Oscillospiraceae > F23-B02. Next base: position 6,143 of record CAYUQN010000029.1, read on the forward strand.
GCCCTGTATCTCACGGAGGACGGCTGTATTAATCTGACCCATGCTCCCAAAGAGCTCACTATACTTTAAGGAGGCAGCGATATGGCAAAGAACAATAATTACAAGACCTCGGGCAAGGGCTCGAAGAAGAACGAAAAGCAGCCCAATCTCAGTATGACTCCGCTCATGGTGTTCGGCTTTATACTGATAGTTTTGAACATAGCTCTTGCCACCTTCATCGAAGGCTATGCGGATACGATCATATCCACGATCGTCTATGTCGTTGCGATCCTCGCCTTCGTTGTATATATGTACCAGATAGCTTTTGAAAAGAGAACCGGCAAAAAAGAGCTTTCCGAAAGCGAAAAGCCGCAGAAAAAGAAAAAATAGTGTTGCAATATCTGTAATGATAATGTAAAATATTTAGGCTAAAATTAAAAAATTAACTACTTTGGAGGTTTGTCCATATGATTACAGCAGGCGATTTCAGAAACGGCGTTACCTTTGAGATGGACGGTCAGGTCATGCAGGTCGTTGAGTTTCAGCACGTTAAGCCCGGTAAGGGTGCCGCATTCGTCCGTACCAAGATGAAGAACGTCATCACCGGTGCCGTCACCGAGACTTCTTTCAACCCCACCGCAAAGTTCGAGAATGCCACCGTTGACCGTGTTTCCATGGAATACAGCTATGCCGACGGCAATCTGTACTACTTCATGAATCCCGAGACCTATGAGCTTGAGCCCGTTGACGAGGCGGTTCTGGGTGACAGCTTTAAGTTCGTCAAGGAAAACATGGTCTGCACCATTTACTCCTACAAGGGCAAGGTATTCAACGTTGAGCCTCCCTTCTTCGTTGAGCTCGAAGTCACCGATACCGACCCCGGCTTTGCAGGCAACACCGCAACCAACGCCACCAAGCCCGCTACCCTCGAGACCGGTGCAGAGGTCAAGGTTCCCCTGTTCATCGAGCCCGGTGAGATCATTAAGATCGACACCCGTACCGGCGAGTATCTCAGCCGCGCATAAGTATCAAGCTTATTTCATACGTCAGGAGGTTTTATTATGACAGCATCCGAAAAAGTAGCATATCTCAAGGGTCTTGCCGAGGGTCTCGGTATAGGTGAGGACAGCAAAGAGGGTAAGCTCATGCTTGCCATGATCGATGTTCTCGATTCCCTTGCATCCGATGTTGAGGATCTTGAGGCTAATTCCGCAGACATGGCGGATGAGCTGGACGATATCTGCGAGGAGATGGCGTATCTTGAAGACCTCGTTACGGATGAGCTTTGCGACGGTGACTGTGCCGATTGCGATTACGATTGCGAATGTGCCGATTGCGACGAGGACGATTGCTGCGGCTGCTGCGGCGATGAGCCCGAGTACGAGGTGACCTGCCCCAAGTGCGGCGAGGTCGTCACGGTTTATGAGGAGGATCTTGCCTTCGGCAGCATCCTTTGCCCCATCTGCGGTGCGGATCTCGAGTTTGATTTCGACGAGGACGACTCCGAGGACGAAGACTGATAAGCATTTAAGCACATAAAGTTTAACAGACAATGCATCCGAAACGGGAAGCATTGTCTGTTTTTTTGATGTTTTATAACGCCCTCTCAGTCAGCTTCGCTGACGGCTCTCCCATAGGGATAGCCAAGGGAATGGAGCAAGCTTCAACGGCAAGAGATCAAAACAGCGGTGTGGGGTAGGTCTCCTTTTTGTGGAGCTCTCCGAGGGCTGACTCGACCCCGGGTTTATCCTCCTTATAGGTCAGACCGAACCACTTGTCCTGCGAGCTCAAAACGCTGACGCTCATGCTTTTCTTCTCTATGAGCTCACCGACCATGATGGGCAAAAGGCACTCGGACTTATTGTCGTTCTCATCTATCCTGTCAACGAAAGCCGCAAAGTAGTCCTCCATGACCTCGAGCACCTTTTCCGAGAAGCCCCACATATTCATGGATACCAAGCTGTCCGGTGACAGGACGGGGCCATCCTCACTCTCCGAGGTGTCCCTTATCGTGCCGTCGGGAAAAAGCTTTATCTTGTATGTCTCGGTGACGGAGGCAAGACAACCGCCCTCCTCCGAGCAAACGCCTCTTGTGACGGTGCCGAATTCACTGACGGTGTTTTTCAGTCTGTATGCCACCATCGTCGCATCACCTGCGTTTTGCAGCTTGTCCAGCTCCGGAGCGATAACACCGAGGGCATCGGCACCGTAGTAATCGTCTGCGTTTATGACCGCAAAGGGGCCGTTTATAAACTCCTTGGCGCATATGACCGCATGAACGGTGCCGAGAGGCTTTGTCCTTTGTGCAAGGGAGGGCTTCCTTTCGGTGTAGCGGTCGGGAGTCTGAAAGGCATAGGATATCTTGATCCCCATGCTCTTTTCGATCTTATCGCCGCAGCGTTCCCTGACATCATTCAGCATATTGGGCTTTATTATCATTACCACACTGTCAAAGCCGGCCCTGAGCGCATCGAATATCGCATACTCCATGAGTATCTCCCCATTGGGGCCAACTCCGTCCATTTGCTTTACGCCGCCGTAGCGTGATCCGAGTCCTGCTGCCATTATCACAAGTGTCTTGTTCATATCTATTCTCCGGTATTTGTTATTTCACCGAATCACGGTGATAGCTGTCGGTACGGTAAAGGGTTTTCTCGTCACCCGAAAGGAGCCACGCAAGGTAGCTTTCGCCCATGTGATAGGCATCCACCAAAAGTCCGATGAGCCCGAGAGCTTCTTAGTCGCAAAGGCATATGCGCAAGTGTCGCTAATGGGCTTGACCTTTTCGAACTTTCGGCTTAGAATGGTATCCTCTTTGAACCCCATGTGCAAAAAGGATTTTCTGACATGGGCATCCCCCTCGCCCTTAAAGGCGAAGGTGCTCATCGTCGGTCCCATGCTCAAAACGCACAATCGATGATCGTAAGCACAGGCGGAGCCGGAAAACAGCTCATCCGAATAGCGAAACGGCAAGGCTGCCGCAATGTCATTATCCCCGTCTGCCGAGCGTATCATATCGAGCTCTGCGTTTTCGGTGCGGAGCTTATTGCCTTTGCCGATCATGGCAAAAACATTTTTCATTGCATCTCTCTTAATTACAGTATATAACACATGACCGTTTGAGGCAAGAATCAGATTATTAACAATTTGTGCGGAACCTTACGGGGGATATACCGTCTCTATGGCAAACCGGGCAAAGGAGCTGCTCTTATGGAAAAACTTAAATCAAACAAGCTGCTGACAGGCATTGTTGCGGCACTCGTGGCTGTGATCCTCATAGCCGGTCTCATTTTGAATATTGTCGTGCTGACTGTGCTCGGTGAGACTCAATCAATGCTTCAAAGCAGTCTCGACGCACAAAGCACCGAGACCAAGGAGGACGATGTTCTCATAGCCGACGAATATACGATAAAATCCACCCTCGCCGTATCCGATGCATACAAATCCGGTGACAGGGATAAGCTTTCCGATAAGGAGAAGGAAACTCTCGATATGGCGGCAAAGGTTCTGGATGAGATCATCGACAAGAGCATGAGCGATTACGAAAAGGAGCTCGCCGTCTACGATTGGATGGTAGCCGCTCTGACAAGCGATATCGGCTCATATCTCGTTGTCCCCGATACTCAGCAGGATTGCGACAATCCCTACGGTGTTCTCAAATTCCACAACGCCGTGTGTGTCGGCTATGCCACCACCTTCCGTCTCTTTATGCAAATGCTCGATATAGAGTGCATGGTAGTGCACAACACCGAGCTTTACCATTCATGGAATCTTGTAAACTTAGACGGTGAGTGGTATCATACCGATGTGTACTCCGATGTCGGTGTAGGCGGATATTCGCATTTTAATCTGAGCGATACCATGATGTCTCAGGATCAGAGCTGGGATACCGAATACTTCCCTGCCGCTATCGGTACAAAGTACAACTATACCTACATGAACAAGACGGTATGTGAGGATATCTATGCTCTGCCTCTTGCCGTAAGAGCGGCTGTAGACAATGAGCAGTCCGCCTCCGCCTTTGCCTTCGATACCGAGATCGGGGATGCGGAGGCTGTCCTCGTAAGCGACATGATGAGCAGCATCGAATACCGCCTCAACAACTCTGCGGATTACATGGAGCTGTACATGAATTGGTACTGGTGTGAAGTTGACGGACAGTATATTCTGTTTCTTTACATAGAAGGCTTTATGAATAATTACTTTGAGCCCTCCGAGCCTATTGACATACCCGAGGATGCATATGATAGAATAGAGGGTGCGGTCTCCGATGCCTTCGGTGATATCGAGCAGCTTCCCGAGGATTATTGGGACGATGAATATTGGGACGATGAGTGGAGCGACGATATGTATTGGACGGATGACGGTGTTACGGAGGCAGGCTGATATGAAAAGAGTCCTTGCCTTGGCTGCCGCACTTTTAATGTGCCTTACACTTTGTGCCTGCGGTGAGACTAAGCCCACCGTCGGTATGTACGATCTTCGTGTCGCAATGGAAAATGCGGCAAAGGATTTGCCCGAAATGCTCTCTGTCTCGAGCTCCGATGAAAAGGGCAAGGCAAGCTTCTCCTATATTTCCGATCTCGATTACGACAAGGTGGATGCTTACTTTGTGAGCTACGCAAACGCTCTTGCGTCATATGAGATCGCGGTCATTGCCGTAAAGGAGCCGGAGGATATCTCCGATGCCGTGGCATCTCTTGAGCGGCACAAGCAAAACCGTGTGGATTTCTATTCTTCCTACGGTGTCGGTGAGGTCAAGAGGGCGGAAAACGCACTTGTATTTTCAAACGGAAGATATGCGGTTTTGATCATGACCGATGATAATTCTTCCGTCAAAGCCGCATTTGAGGCTTTCATAAAATAATTTTTTACAGAGGAAACGGTATGGTATTCAGCGATACGGTATTTATATGCATATTCCTGCCCATAGTTTTGGCAGGCTACTATATCTGCCCCAAGAAGCTGCGGAACTCCTTCCTGCTTCTCGTTTCGCTCGTGTTCTATGCATGGGGTGAGCCGAAGTACGTATTTCTCATGATGTTCTCCATCGCCGTCAACTACGGCTTCGGTCTGCTGCTTGATAAGTACAGGGAGAACAGACGGCTTTCAAAGCTTTTGCTTACGCTGTCGGTCATCGTGGATATTGGGCTTTTGTGTGTGTTTAAATACACCGACTTCGTTATAACGAATCTCAACCGCGCCCTCAACGCCGATATAGGGCTTTTGTATCTTGCCCTGCCCATAGGAATAAGCTTCTACACCTTCCAGGCCATGAGCTATACGATAGATGTCTACAGGGACGATGTTAAGGTGCAGCGGAACATTCTGAACTTCGGTATGTATATCACCATGTTCCCACAGCTTATCGCAGGCCCCATAGTCAGGTACTCCGATGTTGAGGCTCAGCTCGATGACAGGAGCGTAACGGCAAAGGATTTTGCCGAGGGCATATGTCGCTTTGCGGTGGGTCTCGGCAAGAAGGTGCTCCTTGCAAATCAGATCGGTGCTCTGTGGGATGAGATATACGCTCTCGGCGGCGAGACCTCGGTTTTAATGGCATGGCTCGGAGCACTGGCATATACCTTCCAGATATACTTTGACTTCTCCGGCTACTCCGATATGGCGATAGGTCTCGGTCGTATGTTCGGCTTCAGCTTCCCCGAAAACTTCCGCTATCCCTATCAGTCAAAGAGCATAACCGAATTCTGGCGTAGGTGGCATATAACACTCAGCACTTGGTTCAGGGAGTATCTTTACATTCCCCTTGGCGGCAATCGCAAGGGCAAGGGCAGACAGATACTCAATCTGTTCATCGTCTGGACGCTCACCGGCTTCTGGCACGGTGCAGGCTGGAACTTCATCATGTGGGGACTTTACTACTTCCTGTTCCTCGTCGTTGAAAAGCTGTTCCTGCTTAAAGTGCTGGATAAGGCTCCCTCCGTGCTGCGGCATATCTATTCGCTGTTTGTGATAATCATCGGCTGGGTCATATTCGCCTGTGACGATATCACCGTGCTGCTTCCCTATCTCGGCTCCATGTTCGGTGCAAACGGTCTTACCGGCGGTCTTGATCTCTACCTTTTCGGCACAAGGGTCGGTCTGCTTGTAATACTCTGCATAGCATCTACGCAGCTTCCCAAGCACCTTGCTCATACCGTCGGTGAAAAGCTGCATATGGGTGAGGCTTCGGCGTTTTGCGTAAAGGCCTTGGGTGCATTGCTGCTCCTGTGCCTGTGCATGGTCTTTCTTGTGGTGGACAGCTACAATCCCTTCCTCTACTTCAGATTCTAAGGAGGTGCTCGGCATGAAAAAACTCTACATCGGCTTCATATGCCTCTTTCTTGCGATCATCGTTTTGCCGACAGCCCTCATATTCCTCAGTCCCGACAGGGAGTTTTCCGACAACGAAAACCGTATGCTCCAGACCGCTCCCACATTAAACCTCGACACGATACTTGACGGCAACTTTCAAAGTGAGCTGTCAAAGTATTTGAGCGATCAGTTCCCGGCAAGGGATCTGTGGACTGAGGTGGGCACCAAGGCAAAGCTTCTTGTCGGCTTTCGCGATATCGGCGGTGCCTATATTTGCGATGACGGCTACTATGTCGAGAAGATCACCGATGAGGATTACTCCACGGAGCTCTATGAGGAAAACCTCGGCATCATAAAGGACTTCATCGACTACTGCGGTGTCGATGCAACGGTCGCGCTTGTTCCGGCTGCCGGCACCGTGCTTTCCGACAAGCTTCCGGCAAACGCAAAAATGTACGATCCCTCGGCAATGTTCGAAACGGCAAAGGACTGCCTTGCTTCCTCTGCCTTTCTCCCCGATATCCATGCTGCTTTGAGTGAGCACTCGGACGAGTATATTTTCTACCGCACCGATCATCATTGGACGACTCACGGGGCACTGATAGCCTATGAGAGCATAATGAGCGGACACGGCTCCTATGTCGGTGAGCCAAGGCTTGTGAGTGACGGCTTCCTCGGTACCACCTACTCCAAAACGCTCGACTCCTCCGCAGTACCCGATGAGGTGTATATCGCCCCCGTTTCCGATACCGTGAAGGTATACGCAGACGGTGAGGATATCGAGGTGTACGATATGTCGGCACTCGAGAAGAAGGACAAGTACACGGTGTTCTTCGGCGGCAACAAGGCACAGATGATAATAAGCGGCGGTGCCCAAAACGGCAAAACGCTGCTTGTCATAAAGGATTCGTTCGCAAACTCCCTTGCTCCCTTCCTGACCGCCGATTATGAGAATATCATAATGCTCGATCTGCGTTACTATAACGGCTCCGTGAGAGGTCTTGTCGAATCCGCAAACGTTACGGATATCCTCTTTATCGCCGAGATGAGCAACGTCGCAAAGGACGAAAATCTGTTTAAGCTCATGTTTTGATAGTTAAGATGCAAAAAAGACGCCCGACGGCGTCTTTTTTGCATATCGCACATAAAATTCGTCTCAATATCTTGCCATGGCCTCACGGCAATAGTGATTGAAGCGGCGTTCACGCTCCAAGGAGGATGCATCCATGTGTCCGGGGTAGAGCTCATAGTCACCGGGCAGAGAGCATATACGCTTTATGGATCGCATTTCCGCAGCCATATCTCCGCCGGGAAGGTCTGTTCTTCCGCAGGAGCCGCGGAATATCGTATCGCCCGTGAACAGTGCGTCACCGCAAACAAGGCACACGCTTCCGGGGCTGTGTCCCGGGGTCTCCATGACCGCAAATTCAAGTGAGCCGACCTGTATAACGTCACCGTCCGTATAAGTCTCGCCGCCCTTGGGGAGTCTGAACATCATGCCGCTCATACCGACCTTGTAGCCCTCGTCCTTGGGATTTATATACACCGTAGCACCGGTTTCATCGGCAACGGCTTCGGCTGCGCCCACATGGTCAAAGTGACCGTGAGTGAGAAGCACGGCACGGCAAATGAGCTTGTTGTCCTCGATATAATCGAGAATGGCGTTGCTCTCGTCACCGGGATCGATGACCGCACACATAAGAGTATTCTCATCGGTGACTACATAGCAATTTGCCTCAAGCTGACCGACGGGTATGGTTTTAATAAGCATATCTTACAGCTCCTTTGTATCAAGTATTATCGTAACGGGGCCGTCGTTGACCGACTCGACCTTCATCTCTGCACCGAACTCACCGGTTCCGACGGTAAAGCCTCTGTCCCTGCAAAGGCTTATTACACGCTCATACAGCGGTATCGCCTTGTCGGGTCTCGCAGCATGGGAAAAGCCGGGTCTGCGTGACTTGCAATCGGCAAAAAGCGTAAACTGGCTTATGATGAGAAGCTCCGCCTTTGCGTCAACGGGGTTTACGTTCATCTTGCCTGCCTCGTCCTCGAATATCCTCAGGCCGCAGATCTTGTCCGCTATCTTATCCGCCTGTGCCTCGGTATCGTCCTCATGCACTCCGAGTAGCACCAAAAAGCCCTTGCCTATCGATGCCTTGAGCTCACCGCCTATCGACACGGAGGCTCTGTCAACCCTTGTCAGTACCGCTCTCATTTCTGCTCCTTCCGTTTCTGCTTACCTCGCTGACACCTCTTATCGAGGACAGCTTGTTTATCACCACTCTCAGATTATCAAGCGTCTTGACCTCAAGCGTGATGTTCACTATCGAGCGGTTGCCGTCAACGTCCCTTGCGTTCATGCTCCTGACCTTTGCGTTCAGGGAATTGAGCACCGTCGCAATGTCCATTATAAGTCCGCTCCGCTCATGGGATACCACCGTTACCGAGGTGGTGTAGGTCTCGTTTATATCCTCCGCCCATTCAACGTCTATCCAACGTCCCTCGGAGTCCGGCTTGTCCTTCCTGCGACGGTAATTGTCGCAGTCACGGCGGTGGATTGATACGCCCTGTCCTCTCGTTATGAAGCCGGCTATCTCATCACCGGGTATGGGGGTGCAGCAGCGTGAGAATTTTATAAGGCAATTGTCAAGCCCCTCTACCAGTACACCGTGGATGGGCTTGAGCTTTTTCTGTGCCTGGGTCTCCCTGCGTTCCGCCGCCTCCGTAACCTTGTCGAGCACGGTCTTTTTCTCCGTTGCGTGATGCAGACGCGCAAGCTCGTCCTTCATTCGGTTTACGCTTCTGGTAGCGGTCATACCGCCGTAGCCTATCGATGCGTAAAGCTCATCGAGATTCGAGCAGGCGACCTTTTTAAGCAGCAGCGGCAGCACCTCCTCGTCGGTGATATCCTCAAGCCTGAGCCCTCTGTTTTTGAGCTCCGCCTCGAACATCTCCCTGCCTCGAACGATGTTTTCCTCACGGCGTTCCTTTTTGAACCACTGCTTTATCTTCGTTCTTGCCGAGCCGCTCTTTGCGATGTTCAGCCAGTCACGACTCGGACCCGGTGCGTTTTTCGCCGTGCGTACCTCGACGATATCGCCGTTTTGCAGCACATGGTCGAAGGTGACTATCCTTCCGTTGACCGAGGCCCCCACCATACTGTTGCCTACCGCCGAATGTATGCTGTAGGCAAAGTCTATCGGCGTTGCACCGGCAGGGAGATTGATAACGTCGCCCTTGGGCGAGAACACGAACACCTCGTCGGCAAACATATCTATCTTCAGATTGTGGAAAAAGTCCGTTGCATCGGATTCCTGCTGACTTTCCAGCAGTCTGCGTACCCATGCGAACTTCTCCTCGTCACCGCTTTTAACTCCGGTATCGCCCATCTTATACTTCCAGTGGGCTGCGATACCGTATTCCGCAGTGCGGTGCATATCCCATGTGCGTATCTGCACCTCAAAGGGTATGCCCTCACTTCCGATCACCGTCGTATGCACGCTCTGGTACATATTCGGCTTCGGGGTCGAGATATAGTCCTTGAATCTTCCGGGCACGGGCTTGAACATATCGTGTATGATACCGAGAACATTGTAGCAATCGGGTATCGTGTCGACTATGACTCTGAATGCACACAGATCGAAAATGCCGTTTATGTCAAGCTTCTGGGCATACATCTTGCGGTATATGCTGTATATGTGCTTTATACGGCTGTATATGGTTACCTCAAGGCCTTCCTCCGCAAGACGCTTTTTTATCTTTCCCTCCATTGAGCCCATGAAGCTTTTCAGCGTCTCCATACGCTCATTCAAAACGTCGGTGATCTCCTTGTAGCCCGTCGGGTCAAGGTACATGAGAGCAAGGTCCTCAAGCTCCCATTTGGTCTTTTGCATACCGAGGCGGTGGGCTATCGGAGCATAGATCTCCATCGTCTCAAGAGATTTGATTCTCTGCTTCTCCGCTGTCTGATACGCCATGGTACGCATATTGTGCAGACGGTCTGCTATCTTTATGAGGATGACCCTGATGTCCTTGCTCATCGCAATGAGCATCTTCCTCAGGTTCTCCATCTGCTCGTCTTCCTTGCTGGTGTACTGCACCCTCGTCAGCTTGGTAACGCCCTCGACGATATCCGCAACACCCTCACCGAACTGCTTTGCGATATCCGCATGGGTAAGCGGCGTATCCTCGATAACGTCATGGAGAAGAGCCGCAACGACCGAATCCTCGTCCAGTCCCATATCAACGGCGATATCCGCAGCGGCAACGCAATGAGTCACATACGGCGAGCCCTCCTTACGCCTTTGTCCGGTGTGGGCAAGCTTCGCCATCTGATATGCGGCGTTTATCCTGCCGAGATCCATATCGGAAGCATTCGTGCTTATTTTGTTTTGCAGCTCCGAAAACATCTTGTCGGGGTCTAAGCTCCCCTGTCGTGTTTCCTTACTTCTGTCGTCTTCCATTTTCTCTCCTGAGCCTTTTTATGATGCTCGAATCCTCAAGGTTGACCTTTGCCGAATCTCTTATTATTCCGGCTCCGAATATGCCGCCGCTCTTTCCTCTGTGCATGAGTCCGAGCTCTATCAGCACCGCAAGGCATATGCAAAAGCTCTCCGGATGTATCCCCACGGGACACTGCCTGAGCACTGCATCGATGCTGTCCGCAACGGTTCCGCCCAAGGACTGGAGTCTACGCCATACCCTGACGAAATCCGCCCTGTCGGGGCAGTATACCGCTGCCCTTTCCTCGCTGACATTGTTGCCGTCAAGGAGGCTTTCGCAAAGCTCCCGCGGATCGTGTCGGCGTATTGCGGTGAGCTGAAGCTGTACCGCGCAACGCATACGGAATTCGTTTATCTGCGGTGTGAATGCAATGTCCACAAGCTCACCGGCACTGACGTTTATATCCTTCTCCGAGTGTGAAAAGTAGACACATTCAAAGCTCTTGCCACGGTAGCTCACCGTCATTCTCAGGTGCTTGCCGCCGCCTATCTCGCACAGTCTCTCAAGCCTTGCGCCGAGGATGCACAGCGTCGGCTTCGGATTGCCGTTGCCGAAGGGCTCAAGCCTCGACAGCGACTTAACGCCGTCCATATCAAGGAGCTCCGGCTCCGTTATCTCAAGATCGCAGCACAGCTCCGGAAGCTCCGTCGGCTTGTTGTGCCTGTAATAATCCTCAAAGGCCTTGCAAAAATCCGCAAGCTGCTCACGGCGTATGTTGAGTCCTGCCGCCAAGGCATGACCGCCGAAGCCCTCAAGATACTCCGCACAGGCGGAAAGCGCATCGAAAAGGTTGAAGTCACCGCAGCTTCTGCATGAGCCCTTGCCCTTTTCACCGTCGAGGCATATCATGACCGTCGGTACGGAGTATTGCTCCGCAAGCTTGGAGGCGGCAATGCCGATAACGCCCTGATGCCATTTTTCACTGGACAGAACGATGGGCAGTCCCGGTGCCTTTTGGCTCATCATGCCCTTTGCGTCCTCCCATATGCCGGTCTCAAGCGTTTGCCTGCGGCGGTTCAGATCGCAAAGTGCCGTTGCAAGTGAGCTCGCTTCACTCGGATCCTGCGTCATAAGCAGCTTGAGCGCGATCGGAACGCAGCCCAGTCTGCCTGCCGCATTGAGCCTCGGTGCAAGGGAAAAGCCGATCGTCGTGGTGCATATTTTTTTGTCTCCCACACCGGATTCACGGAGCAGTGCGGCTATGCCCGGTCTCTTGCTGTGCTCCATCGCCTCGATGCCCTTGCGGACTATGAAGCGGTTTTCCCCCGTGAGCGGTACGACATCCGCCACCGTTCCGATGGCGGCAAGCTCCGAGTATCTCTCTATCGCCTCAAGGCTCTCTCCCTCACAGGCACATACAAGCTTCAGTGCAACTCCGACTCCGGCAAGATCCTTGTTGGGATAGGGACAGTCCGGCTGCTTTGCGTCAATGACCGCAAGAGCCTTGGGTCTCGTCTCCTCCCTGCACTCGTGATGGTCGGTGATGATAAGGTCGATGCCTACGCTCTCGGCGTGCAAGGCCTCCGCCGCTGCGGTTATACCGCAGTCAACGCTGATGATAAGGCTCACACCCTTGTCCCTTAGCTTGTCGATGGCGGCGGCATTTATACCGTAGCCCTCACCGATCCTGTCGGGGATATAGGTAAAGCATTCCGCTCCCTTGCTCCTGAGCCAGTCCGCAAGCAGGCAGGTCGCGGTTATTCCGTCAACGTCATAGTCGCCGTAAACGGCAAGCGTCTCCTTGTTTTTCAGTGCGGCTTTTATTCGTTCGACCGCCTTTGCCATGTCCTTAAAGAGCATGGGATCCAGGAGGCACTCCGCACCTCCCTCAAGGAAATTTTCGGCTGCCTCTGCACTTGTGATGCCACGCACCTTCAGCATTGCGGCAAGCAAAGGCGTATACCCTGCCGCCGTAAGCGGAGCGTCGGCACCGCCGCAGACTCCCGCGGTACTCCATTTACTGTAATTCATCCACAACACTACTTTAATAATTAATTTATAATAGAATATAATATCAAACTATGACAAATAACGCAAGTTATAATTGTTGACAGCCGGGCGGTCAAATGGTAAAATAAACGCACGGAAGCGATCCGGCTTCCGTACAATATGCCGAGCGAGACCTCCCCGATCTGTTTTTGTGCGGTCGCGGCAGTCCTCGGCTTATTTAAAAATGTGCCGGTGTGGTGGAATGGTAGACACGGCGGACTTAAAATCCTCTGGGGGCAACTCCGTGCCGGTTCGAGTCCGGCCACCGGCACCATGAAAAAAGCAGTTGCTAAAAGCAAGTGCTTTTTTCAATTAAGTGTGTCGTAA
>CAYUQN010000030.1:0-18877 GCA_964446815.1 uncultured Oscillospiraceae bacterium
ATCGGCACAGCAGTTTACGACAAAAAGAGAAAGTATTCCGCAAAGTAAGCGAATAAAATTATTTCTCCCGTCTGTTCTATTCCGAGCAGACGGGAGAAATTTATGCGTAAGTTGATTATCAGACTTTGAAGTTTACGGAGGTGTCGCCCTGGTGGTCAACGCCGAAGGTGTAATCCTTGCCGGGGAGGATGGCGTTTACAACGATGCCGACGATGGATGCAACTGCAAGGCCGGAGAGGGATACGATGCCGAAGCTGATGCTGCCGACTGAGTAGTTGATGCCGATCGCAAGAACGAGGATGAGTGCTGCGACGATGACGTTGCGGCTGTTGGTGAAGTCGACCTTGTTCTCAACAACATTGCGGACACCGACTGCGGAGATCATACCGTAGAGGATGAGGGATACGCCGCCGATAGTTGCGGTGGGCATTGCGGTGATGAGGGCTGCAAACTTGGGGCAGAAGGAGAACACTATCGCAAAGACTGCTGCGATGCGGATAACTCTGGGGTCGTAGATCTTGGTGAGTGCCAGAACGCCGGTGTTCTCACCGTAGGTGGTATTTGCAGGAGCACCGAACAGTGCTGCAAGGCTGGTTGCAAGTCCGTCACCGAGGAGGGTGCGGTGCAGTCCGGGATCGGTAACATAGTTTCTGTCACAGGTGGAGGATATCGCACAGATATCACCGATATGCTCTACCATGGTTGCAAGGGACAGAGGAACGATGGTGAATACGGCACTGAGGAGCAGTCCGGTGTCAACTTCCATATTTGCAAGGTGGAATACGCTGTTTTCCCATACGATGGGGAGACCGAACCATTTTGCTTCCGCTACGGTCTTTGCGACATCGGCACGGGATGCAGGGTCAACGAGCATGGAGATGAGGTAGGAGCCGACAACACCGAGGAGGATGGGGATGATCTTTGTCATGCCCTTGCCCCAGATGTTGAAGCAAATTACGATGACGATCGCGGAAACCGCTACGAGCCAGTTCGCATTGCAATTGCTGATCGCAGAGGAGGAAAGGATGAGGCCGATGGAGATGATGATGGGGCCGGTTACAATCGGGGGGAAGAACTTCATGACCTTGTTTATGCCGAATGCCTTAAACAGTGCCGCAAGTATTACATACATAAGTCCGGCACAGGCAACGCCGAAGCAGGCGTATACCAGAAGGTCGTTATTGTATATGGGCTGTCCTGCTGCGTCAACGCCGATCTGACGGATAGCGTTATAGCCGCCGATGAAGGCAAAGGAGGAGCCCAAAAATGCGGGAACCTTACCCTTGGTGAGCAGGTGGAAAAGCAGAGTGCCGAGGCCTGCGAAAAGCAGAGTCGTGGCAATGTCAAGTCCGGTGAGGATGGGAACAAGCACGGTCGCTCCGAACATTGCGAACATATGCTGAAGTCCCAAAACGAGCATTCTGGGTTTGCCAAGGGTGCGTGCGTCATACACGGGTCCATTAATCACGGTTTTGTCTTTCATTGGTGATTGTACCTCTCTTTGTGTAATTTAGATTTATATTAAGGGTATTTGCTCACATTTTACTGCTCCATCAGGAACACTCCGGTATCACCGTCGGGGTCGGGAAGATGGACCTCGATAAGCTCCGTCCTCGAGGTAGGAATGTTCTTGCCTACATAGTCCGCTCTTATGGGAAGCTCCCTGTGTCCCCTGTCGATGAGCACCGCAAACCGGATGCTTCTCGGTCTTCCTGCGGAAAACACCGCTTCTATCGCAGCTCTTGCGGTCCTGCCCGTATACAGTACATCGTCACAAAGCACAACGTTGCGGTCGGTAACGTCGAAGTCAAAGCTCGTTGCCTTTACCGTGGGCATTTCGCTCTGCTTCGTAAGATCGTCCCTGTAAAAGCTTATATCCACCTCGCCGCAAGGCACCGTCACATTCTCTATCAGTGCTATGTTTTTGCTTATGCGATGGGCAATGGGCACTCCCCTGCGTTTGATTCCGATGAGAACCATATTCTCGGCACCCTTGTTTTTCTCAACTATCTCGTGGGATATTCTCATGAGGGCTCGCTTCATTGCAGCCTCGTCCATCAGTCGTGCTTTAAGCTTCATAGCCAAAACTCCGTAAAAAAATATCTTGTCGGAAATCGACAAGATACGCTGAAAACGGCGTGACGATACACGCACCTATATTAGCGATTTTGCCGACCTCACGGGATCTGCTTAAAAATCCGATTATTTTTGTTTTATCTGAAAAAGGGCTTTGCACAGAAGGGACAGTTTTTAATGCCGACTCTCACGAGGGTCGAGCATACCCATACTGTGACCGCAGTCGGAGCATACGAACGATGCCGCTCTTGCGTTAAACGTTGCCGCTTCCGGCACGGTATTTGAATAGTCACCGTTATTCGGCGGCATGGGAAGCTCAGTCTTTTTCATTTTTGTCTCCCATATGATAAGGGCTTGCAAAGTATTTTGCAAGCCCCTTTTTCACTTTCGGCGTTTTGCCCTCGGATCTTGTGTTTCTTTGCAAAACTTTGTTTATTTTGCCACTGTATATAGATCCTCCCGAAGCTTTAAAAAGGTCGGGAGCTGCCGCCTTACGGAGTCTATTTCGGAGAGATCAACTTCGCAATAGAGTATCTGCTCCTTTTCGTCGCAGGATGCCAGTACCTCACCGAAGGGACTGACTACCGCGGAGTGACCCCAACATTCATAGTCAAAGCCCTCATACCTTGCAGCCGATGCTCCGACAAAGAACAGCTCGTTATCCATTGCTCTTGCTCTCATGCTGAGTTCCCAATGACGAGGGCCGGTAGTCATATTGAACTGGGCGGGGCAGAAAACAATATTCGCTCCCCTCTTTGCCATCGCTCTTGTGAGCTCCGGAAAGCGTATGTCAAAGCAGACCATAACACCCATTTTGCCGAACTCGGTATCGAACACGGTTATCTCATTTCCCGGGGAAAAGTGCTTCGATTCCTTGAACGAAATGCCGTTTTCAAACTCAACGTCAAACATATGTGCCTTGCGGTGCTTTGCGATAATGCTGCCGCTGCGGTCAAAGACAAAGCAGGTATTGTAAAGCTTATCTCCGTCCTGCTCCGGTATAGAGCCTCCGACAAGGATAACGCCGTTATCCCTTGCCCATGAGGACATGGACTCAAGGCTTTCCCCCTTTTCGGCTTCCGCAAAGCTGCGGAAGTATTTATTGGAGTACGGGCAATTGAACATCTCCGGAAGCACGACAATATCCGCAGCGTTTCCTGCTGCCTCGGCTATCATCGCTTTTGCCTTTTGCATGGTGCTTGCCTTATCCGTTTCCGTTCTTATCTGACATACGGCAATTTTGATCATTTTATCACCTCAAGATATGCACTGATATCAAAGTCCTCCGTTTTTGCATCGCTTCTTAAATACAGCGGATGATGCGGATGACCCTTTTTGCTGCATTTGCCTACCGATACCCAATGGGCATTATACTGCTTCCCTATCCGAAGCATATCACAAAGGCAGTCGCGAAGGTAAGGTCTTTTTTCGATTATCGTACCCCATGCCGCCCAAACCGTAGGACGTACTCCCTCGCCCACATTGGAGAGTATGTAGCTGAAGGCTTTCATATTCTCCTCATGGAGCTTTTTATTCGGTGTCTTGTCCATATCATCGGGGTTGGTGGCACGCTGAGCATATACATTAAACATTATAAAGCTGTCGTAGCCGTTGCCGTTTGCTATGCGTGACACGCTCTTCAGCGTATTATCCAGTGCATCCGGTGCCGCTGTCGATGGGTTAATGCCTATGCATATGAGCGGATCCTTGCCCTTTGTTCCGAGGATGTATCGGTAATCGTAATAGCTGTCGGGAACATACAGCCACCGTTCGGGATCATACCCTCTAAGACAGCGGCTTTCCATAGCCTCGTCAAAGCCGAGTATCTCAAGCTCGGTGCTTTCACACTGAGGTATATGCATCACTTTACCGCTTCGAGGATGGCATCCACCCTATCGGTATCCTCCCAACGGACATTAAGATCGGTACGACCCATATGACCGTAGGCAGCCAGCTTGCGATAGATGGGCTTTTTGAGATCAAGGTCTCTGATGATCGCGGTGGGACGGAGGTCGAATACCTTGTCAATAGCCTCTGCAAGCTTTTCATCGGATACCTTGCCGGTGCCGTAGGTGTCGACCATAACGGAGACAGGGCGTGCAACGCCGATGGCGTATGCAAGCTGGACAAGGCACTTATCGGCAAGTCCGGCTGCAACGATGTTCTTTGCAACGTAGCGTGATGCATAAGCTGCACTGCGGTCAACCTTGGTGGGATCCTTGCCGGAGAATGCACCGCCACCGTGAGGAGCGCTGCCGCCGTAGGTGTCGACTATGATCTTGCGTCCGGTGAGTCCGGAGTCGCCCTGAGGTCCGCCGATGACGAAGCGTCCGGTGGGGTTTACATAATACTTGGTGTTCTCATCCAAAAGCTCTGCGGGGATGCAAGGACGGATGACAAGCTCGATCATATCCTTACGGATCTGCTCAAGGGTGGCTTCCGCCGCGTGCTGGGTGGAGAGGACAACGGTGTCGACTCTCACGGGCTTGCCGCTGTCGTCATACTCAACGGTGACCTGAGTCTTGCCGTCGGGACG
Source organism: uncultured Oscillospiraceae bacterium (assembly GCA_964446815.1). Taxonomy (GTDB): domain Bacteria; phylum Bacillota; class Clostridia; order Oscillospirales; family Oscillospiraceae; genus F23-B02. The sequence goes on from CAYUQN010000030.1 coordinate 4,613, forward strand.
AAGGTAATCGACAAGGCCGCTCTTTCTGACCTCGGTGAGTCTCTTGACTATTTTATGCGAAAGGCTGATCGCAAGGGGCATAAGCTCCTCGGTCTCGTTGCAGGCATAGCCGAACATCATGCCCTGGTCACCTGCTCCGTTATCAAGCTCACTGTCCTCGCTCGCTTTTGCTTCAAGGGATTTGTCAACGCCGAGGGCTATATCCTCGGATTGCTCATCGATATTGGTGATGATACCGCAGGTGTCGCAGTCAAAGCCGTACTTTGCTCTGTCATAGCCGATATCGCGGATGACCTCTCTTGCGATCTTGGGAATGTCAACATAGCAGCTTGTGCTGATCTCACCCATAATGTGGACAAGTCCGGTGGATACGGTAGTCTCACAGGCTACACGACCTTCGGGGTCATTCTCCAAAATTGCATCCAGCACTGCGTCCGATATCTGGTCGCAGATCTTGTCGGGATGTCCCTCGGTTACCGATTCCGATGTAAAAAGTCTCTTACTCATTTTTAAAATTCCTCCGTATAAATATTCCGAACACCGACAAAAAACTCCGCCATTCGGCGGAGCACGATACTTGGTTATTGCCTCATCTTTCGATCATTACCGCCGGATTTGGCACCTTGCCTTTCGACAGGTTGCCGGGTTTCACAGGGCCGTTCCCTCCACCGCTCTTGATAAGGTGTTCAGTTGTGTGTAAGGATTATACCACATGACGTAGCTTTGTCAAGTGATTTTTGCAATATTTGACGCTTTTGGTGTTTTGCTTTTGACTGTAGCCGAATTGTATTGTATAATGATATGATAATATTTAGCGGAGGTCTTGCAATGATAATCGTGCTCCGTCACAACGCATCCGAAGCTCAGGCAAATGAGCTGATTAATTATATAGAAGGCTGCGGTCTCGGTACCGAAAAAATCGTCGGTGATACCCGGACCGTCTTGGCTGTCATAGGCAACGCTGCTCGTCTCAGTCCGGAGCTTATTTTAAATTTCGAAGCCGTTGACTGCGTTAAGGGCATTAGTGAGGCATACTCACTTGCAGGCAGAGCCGCTCATCCCGAGGACAGTGTATTTGACATTGGCAGTGTAAGCATCGGTAAGGACTTCGTCGTTATCGCCGGTCCCTGCTCCATCGAAGGCCGTGAGCAAATGCTCGGTATTGCAAAGTCCGTAAAGGCAAGCGGTGCCATGATACTAAGAGGCGGTGCCTTTAAGCCCCGTACCTCGCCCTATGCCTTTCAGGGCTTGGGTGCCGAGGGACTGACGCTCCTTAGCGAAGCAAAGTCGGTCACAAAGCTTCCGACTGTAAGCGAGATACTCGATCCCTCGACGCTTCCTCTTTTTGAGGACGTTGACATTATTCAAGTCGGTGCAAGGAATATGCAAAACTCCGTTCTCTTGAAGGCTCTTGCAAAATGCGGTAAGCCGGTGCTTTTAAAGCGTGGCTGGTCAAGCACCGTTAAGGAGCTTTTGACTTCTGCCGAGTATCTTATGAGCGGCGGTAATGACAGGGTCATTTTATGCGAAAGAGGTATTCGAAGCTTTGAGACCTCAACACGCTTTACCCTCGATCTGTCCGCTGTTCCGGTACTAAAGGAGCTGAGTCATCTGCCTGTCATAGTCGATCCGAGTCATGCCGTAGGACATACGAGCTTGGTTGAGCCCATGGCTCTTGCCGCTGCCGCCGCCGGTGCCGATGGGATCATGGTCGAGGTACACAACGATCCTCCCCACGCTCTTTGCGATGCAGCTCAGGCAATCACGCCCAAGCAGTTCGATACCCTTTGCAAGAAGCTGTTTGCCGTTAGAAAGGCGGTAGCATCATGCGACGACTGATGATAGATTCAGGAGGCGGCTATGAGGTCATCATAGCCCGTGGGCTTTTGGAATGCTGCGGTGATGAGATAAGCAAGGTAACTACCGGCGACAGACTTCTCATCGTATGCGGCGAAACGGTATCAAGGCTCTATGCCGATAAGCTCAGAGAACAGCTTGAGGTTTGCGGCTTTGAGGTCGGTATATTTATATATGAAGGCGGCGAAGCGGCAAAATCGCTCGACACCCTCTCTCGCCTTCTCGAATACATGGCAGAGTTTAAAATGTGCAGAAGCGACTGCGTTCTTGCTCTCGGCGGCGGTGTTACAGGTGATATCGCCGGCTTTGCCGCCTCCTGCTATATGCGTGGCATTGATATTATCCAGCTTCCGACAACGCTCCTTTCCATGGTCGATTCCTCGATCGGCGGAAAATCTGCGGTCAATTTAAGCGGCGGCAAAAACCTTGCCGGCGCCTTTCATCAGCCTAAGCTCGTGATCTGCGATCCCGATGTTTTAGCCACCTTGCCGCAGGACATCCTTTGTGACGCTTATGCGGAGATCGTCAAATATGCAATGTTATGTAAACCGTATTTGCTCGATGACACAGGTATTGACATTGAGGATTTGATCTATGAATCTGTCGATGCAAAACGTTATTTCATCGAGGGCGATGAGCTTGACAGGGGCAAAAGAGCATATTTAAATCTCGGTCATACCCTTGCTCATGCCATTGAAAAGCGTAGCGATTACAGCATTTCTCACGGTAAAGCGGTGGCCATGGGGCTTGCAGCAATATCCGGTTGGGACAAGAGCGTATGTTGCAGTCTCGTTTCTCACGGTCTGCCTGTTGATATACCATATGACCGTACAGAATTATGTAAACTTATGATCAACGACAAAAAGCGATTCGGTGACAAATGCAGGGTCATTTTGTTTGATCGTCTCGGTTTGTGTAGAACGGATTTAGTAGAGACCTCGGAGCTCGGTACTGTATTGTTCGGTGGTGCAAAATGACAAAGGTATTTCCTGCAAAGCTCTGCGGTAGCGTTAATGCACCGCCTTCAAAATCCTGCTCACACAGGGCTCTGATATGTGCAGCACTCTCCGATAGTCCCGTCAGGCTTGAGGGGCTAAGCAAATGCGACGATGTTATGTTAACCTTGGCTTGTCTCAAAAAGCTCGGTGCTGTCTATAAAGACGGTATCATTACGCCGATAGACCGAGGCTCACTTCCGACTATGCCTACCCTCGATTGCGGTGAGAGTGGCAGTACCCTGCGTTTCCTGCTGCCCATCGTTGCTGCCTTGGGCTGCGGTGCCTCTTTTCATATGGGAAGCAGGCTTTCGCAACGTCCTATCGAGGCACTGTGTGATGAGCTTTCCGGGCATGGTGTTGAGATATCGAGGCATGGGAATATGCTCAATATTGAGGGTCGCTTAGTCTCCGGCACTTACTCCTTACCGGGTAATATATCCTCTCAGTTTATCAGCGGTATGCTCTTTGCTCTGCCGCTTATCGGCGGTGGAGAGGTTTACATAACAAACGAGGCGGTATCCCGTGATTACATTGAGATCACTAAGGATTATTTGATTCGATCAAATATTTATGTAAACCAAATTACCGGGCATATCACGGTTTCCGGTGACTACAGCTTTGAGTCTGTGCACCGCATCGAGTCCGATTGGTCTGCTGCTGCGTATTGGCTGTGTGCCGCTGCTCTCGGTGCCGACGTCAGCGTTCGAGGTCTTGAATGCCATTCAAGGCAGGGTGACCGTGCGATAGTCGATATTCTTTCTCGGATGGGTGCAAGGGTTGGCTTCGAAAACGGAATTTCGGTGACGGCAACAAGACTCAAGCCCATTGAGTTTAACGCCGCTTCCGTACCCGATCTCGTCCCCTGCGTCTCCCTTCTATGTGCCGTGGCAGATGGCGAAAGCCACATATGCGGTGCAGCTTCGCTTAGGACTAAGGAGTCCGACCGTTTGGAGGCGATATATATTATGTTAACCTCCATGGGTGTCGATGTAAAGCTTACAGAGGATGGCTTGATCATACGCGGAGGTGCATTTTCCGCTTCCGAGCTCAAAGCCTTTTCCGATCACCGTATTGCCATGGCGGAGCTTATTGCCGCTGCATTTGCCGACGGCAATTCTACTGTCGATGACATTGACTGCATATCAAAATCCTATCCCGAATTTACCGCAGATTATATGTCTCTTGGAGGTCTGATCCTGTGAGTGTTTTTTCAGGCAAAAGCCTTAGAATCGAAATATACGGTGCCTCTCATGCAGAGGAGATCGGAGTTATTGCAAGCGGTCTCCCTGAGGGCATCCGAATTGATATGGATCGGCTTCTTGACTTTATGCATCGGCGTTCGCCCGGTAGCGATCCTCTTTTCAGCTCAAGGCATGAGGTCGATAAACCGATCTTCCTTTCCGGTATTCGGAACGATACTACCGACGGTACGCCCTTGCGTGCGATCATAAAAAACAACGATGTTAGGAAGTCTGATTATGTAAACCTAAAGCACATACCCAGACCCGGTCATGCGGATCTTTGTGCCTGGCAAAAGTACGGTCTTGAGCACGATATGTCCGGTGGCGGTGAGTTCTCCGGCAGGATGACTGCAGCGCTTTGCATTATCGGTGGGATACTGATCCAAGAGCTTGAGCGTAAGGGTATTTGTATTTCCGCCAAAGCTGTATCGTCCCATGAGAGTATTGAGCTGAGAGACGAAGCCGAGCTTGCAAGGGCTGTCGGAAACTCTGTCGGTGCTCTGGTGAAATGCCATGTCATCGGTTTGCCCGCAGGCATAGGCGGTGAGCTGTTTGACGGCTTAGATGCTGCAATTTCAAGGCTTATCTTCGCTATCCCGGGTGTTAAGGGTATCGAATTCGGTGCAGGCTTTTCCGCTGCAAAAATGTTCGGCACCGAGAATAATGACGAATACGCCTTTGAAAACGGCAAGCTCGTTTATCTCTCCAACAACTGCGGCGGTATCCTCGGTGGCATCAGTACCGGCACGGAGCTTGAATTCTCTGTTGCTATGAAGCCTACTCCATCAGTTGCCGTTCCGCAGAAAAGCGTCGATCTCACTACCGGTGAAAATGTCGAGCTCAAGGTCTCGGGAAGGCATGATCCCTGCTTTGCCCTGCGTACTCCCCCTATCGTCGAAGCGGTTACGGCTATTGCACTATCCGATATTATGTTAACCGATTGGAAGTACTCGGAGCTAAGTGAGCTGCGGAAAAGGATCGACAGGATCGACGAGGGTATTATTTCTCTTATTGAGGAGAGGCTGTCGGTTTGCTCCGATATTGCAGACTTCAAGGCTGCTAATTTACTTCCGATCTACGATGGTGCAAGGGAGAGTGAAAAGCTCGGGACTGTTCCCGATGAGCTTCGTTCGATATTCAAGGAGATAATCAAGATTTCAAGAGAGTTTCAGGAGGATAGGCTTAATGGCTGATTTCGGTCTCATAGGTCGCCATCTTGGGCACAGTCACTCCCCTATGCTCCATAAGCTCCTCGGTGGCTATGACTATGAGCTTATTGAGCTGGAGCCCGACGAGCTTGAGGGCTATTTTGCCAAACGCAGCTTTTTGGGTATCAATGTCACTGTTCCGTACAAAAAGGCGGTCATACCCTATTGCGATGAGCTGAGCGACGCGGCAAAGCGTATCGGGAGCGTGAACACTGTTGTGAACAGAGGCGGTAGGCTCATAGGCTGCAATACCGACTACTTAGGATTTTGCAAGGCTATCGAAAAGGCCGATATAGATGTCGGTGGAAAGAAGTGTCTCGTTCTCGGTAACGGCGGTGTGTCTCCCACTGTGAGGACTGCTCTTTTTGATCTCGGTGCAAGGAGCGTAGTTACGGTATCAAGAAACGGTGATAATAATTATGTAAACTTGGTAAACCATCATGATGCTGAAATCATCATAAACGCAACACCTGTCGGGATGTTTCCGGAGAATGGGAGCTGTCTCATTGATCCTATAGATTTCCCCTATTGCAGCGGTGTATTTGATCTCATATACAATCCGCTCAGGACGAAGCTTATATGCCGTGCAGAGGAGCTCGGCATCCCCTCAAGCGGAGGTCTGTATATGTTGGCGGCTCAAGCCGCTGCTGCTGTTGAACTCATGAAGGGAACAAGAATTACAGACAGTGAGATCGATGAAGCCTATGATAAGCTGCTGAAATCCGTCAGGAGTATTGTGCTTATCGGTATGCCCGGTTGCGGAAAAAGCACTACTGCTAAAGAATTATGTAAACTTACTGGTCGAAGGCTTTACGACTGTGACGATGAGATAATTAAACGCTGTAAATGCTCGATACCCGAGTATTTTGAACGCCATGGCGAGGACGATTTCAGAAGGCTGGAGACAGAGGCCTTGGTTGACATAACAAAGAATGTCGGCTGTGTAATCGCCACCGGCGGAGGAGTTGTGACAAGATCCGAAAATCTTGATCTTCTGCGTCAAAACGGTGTTGTCGTATTTCTTGACCGTGGCATTGAGGGACTTCCCATCGATGGTCGCCCGATATCGCAAAGCACCTCACTTGAGGCACTTGCTGCCGTCAGACTACCTATCTACAAGGCGTGGTCGGAGTTCACCGTTAATGCAAATAGTGAAGCCGAGGCTGCTATCAAAATTAAGGAGGCGCTGCTGTGAAGCTGCTTGTAATCAATGGCCCCAATTTAAATATGCTCGGTATCCGTGAGCCGGAGCTCTACGGTAAAAAGGACTATGCTGCTTTATGTGAATATATTATGTTAACCGCAAAGGAGCTTGGGATCGAGGTCGAGATCTATCAGTCTAACCATGAGGGTGAGCTTGTTGATAGGATACAGTCTGCCTACGGTGTGTTTGACGGTATAATTATAAACGCCGCCGCCTACACGCATACCTCGGTCGCTATACTTGATGCTTTGGCTGCGGTCGGCATAAGTGCCGTTGAGGTGCATCTAACCGACATTAACAGTCGTGAGAGCTTTCGCCGCTTCTCCTATCCTGCACTTTATTGCGAAAAGCAGATATGCGGTAAGGGCTTTGAGGGTTATTCCGAAGCTTTGCATTATTTTGCGGAAACTAATTCTTGACAAGCACTCGGCTGTATGCTATTATGTTTTAGCGGTTATGCAGAAGTACCCAAGAGGCCGAAGGGGCTCCCCTGCTAAGGGAGTAGGCGTGTAAAAAGCGCGCGAGGGTTCAAATCCCTCCTTCTGCGCCACAAACCGGACACTGATTTTGATACAATTGATATCAAAGTTGGTGTCCGGTTTTTTGTATGCTGTTTACAAGAGCTTTTTCACATTTCGTAAACGAAAGGTCTATGCCAGCTGTTTCTGAACGCTTGACGCAAATTGTAAAAAGTGCGATAATAATGACGGTTCAATAGCCAGCGACATATTCGGGAATGAGGAACAAAAGCATGATCTATACTGAAATGACAAAAAAGGCGTTGTGCCTCTCATTCGACGCTCATAAGGACCAGATCGACAAAAGCGGTACGCCGTATGTTTATCATCCTTTTCATCTTGCGGAACAGATGGATTCCGAAGAAACTGTTGCGGTTGCACTCCTTCATGATGTTGTTGAAGACACGGATTATACCATTTATGATATTATCGCAATGGGCTTTCCTAAGTCTGTTACGGATGCACTGGCTCTTATGACACATGATGAGTCAGTTCCCTATATGGATTATGTCGCAAAGATAAAAACCAATCCCATTGCCAAGGCGGTAAAGCTTGCAGATCTACGCCACAACAGCGATATCAGCAGACTTGACACCGTGGACGAAAAAACGATGGAACGCTTAGAGAAATATGCTGCTGCAATTGAGCTTCTCATGGCATGATGCCCTACAGCTTCCACCGAAAGTTGAGGGATGATCTTCTGCTAAGCGACTCAATCAGTCGTATCCTATGTCGCCTTAGGGCATATGTACTACTTTCAACAAAAAGCTCTTTTGTCTTTTGACAAAGGAGCTTTTTGAATGATGTATATTACAGTTTTATTATTGTGTTCGAAAGCCCCGACATCGGAAATGTCGGGGCTTGTTTCTGTATATCAGTACTTTTCGTTATATGCCGCAAGAACTGCCTTGTAGGTCATATAGCAGTCAAACTTGGAGACGACTTCAAAGGGAGCGTGCATACTCAGTACGGGAACGCCTGCGTCTATAGTGTCGATATTGCGGTTTGCCATGTACTGTGCTATAGTGCCGCCACCGCCCTGGTCTACCTTGCCCAGCTCACACATCTGCCACACAACGGAGTTGTCGGCAAACAGGCGGCGAAGGTGTGCTACGACCTCTGCCGAGGCATCGCTTGTGCCGGATTTGCCCCTTGCTCCGGTGAATTTGCAAATGCCTACACCGTAATTGAGCTTGGACTCATTGCGTTTCTCGGAAACCTCTGGGAAGTTGGGATCAAATGCGTTATTTACATCTGCGGAAATGCAGAAGCTGTTCTCAAAGCAGCGGCGGAGGGATGCTCCCTGCTGCTCGCAAAGATCCTCCATGAAGCACTCGAAGGCCTGGCTCTGCATACCGCTTACGCCCATGGAGCCGACCTCCTCCTTATCTGCAAGGAGGCATACGCAGGTCTTGGAGGGTACGCCCTCGATATCGAACATTGCGGCAAGCTCCGCATATGCGCAAACCCTGTCATCATGGCCGTAGCCGCCGATGAGTGAGCGGTCGAGTCCGATCTCTCTAACGTCAAACGCCGGAACTGCTGTGAGCTCTGCCGAGAGGAAGTCCTCCTCGTTTATGCCGTAGCGGTCGTTGAGTATGCTGATGACGGCAAGCTTAACTCTGTCACTTCCCTCGCCTGCGTAGGGAGCACTGCCGATCAGGATGTTGAGGCCCTCGCCGGTGATGCCCTCTGCCATGGTCTTTGCGTTCTGATCCTTGGCAAGATGCGGAAGGAGGTCGGTTATGACGAACTGAGGATCGCTTGCGTCTCTGCCGATGACGATATCAACAAGCTCACCGTTTTTGAGTGCAACAACACCGTGAAGCTCCAAAGGAATGGTGACCCACTGGTACTTCTTGATACCACCATAGTAATGGGTCTTGAAGTATGCAAGCTCGTCGGTCTCGTAAAGGGGCTTCTGCTTGAGGTCGATGCGAGGTGCATCGACGTGAGCACCGGCTATTACGGCACCCTTGCAAAGGCAATTCTCACCGATGACCGCAAGCATAAGTGCCTTGCCTCTGTTATTGCGGTAGATCTTGTCACCGGGCTTGAGCTCCATTCCGAACTCGTACTCACGAAAGCCCTTGCCCTCTGCCATCTCAATGGCAAGCTTGACTGCCTCACGCTCGGTACGGGCTTCGTTCAGGTAATTCATATACCCTGCACTGTACTCCTCCATTTTAAGACGCTCATCGGTGTCGATAAGGTCATAGCCGTTTTTCTGCTCGTAGAACAATTCTTTTTTGATTTCATCCATTTTTGATTACTTCCTTATATAGTTTTCTGAATTCGCTTATTAATTCCGCTTCCGTGCCATTGTTTTCAAGCACACGGTCGCAGTTGTTCTCAAAGTATTCCTTGGGCTTCTGTGCCCTGATACGGAGCATTGCGTATGCCTTCTCGATGCCGTCACGCTTCATGATGCGCTCTGCTCTTATCTCCTCATCCGCAACGATGCCGAGGATGAATTTGCAGCTCTTGCCTATGCCGCTTTCTATCAGTGCTATCGCATCGACAGCCGCCATGGTATAGCCTCTCATCGCAGCAGCCTTCAATCTCTTGTCAAGCTCCGTTGCTATGTGCCTGTGAGTTATCGAGTTCAGTATCCCAAGCTTCTCGGGATCGGAAAACACCGTCTCACCGAGTCGCTTTCTGTCAAGTTTTCCGTCTGCTACCGTTCCGGGAAAGCTTTGCTCGATATCGGAAAGAAGCTCCGTTGAAAAGCCGAGCATTTCATGGTACAGCTCATCGCAATCCACTACATAGGCTCCCATATTCTTCAGCTCTTTCAGCACCGTGGTTTTGCCGCAGCCTGTACCGCCGGTTATGCCGATGACCGTCATTTTGTCAAACAGTGCCTTTTCGATCTCAGCCTCGGTGAGTGCTCCATGACGCAGTATCTTATACGGCACCGTGCTCATATCGATGATGGTGGATTCCGTACCTATGCCACATTCGCCGCCGTCTATCACTCCGGCGATCTTCCCGTCAAAGTATTTTTGCACCGTAGCAGCGTTTTTGGGGCTGGGCTCACCCGACGGATTGGCGGAGGGTGCCGCAAGCGGAAGCCTTGCCTCGCTTATGAGTCTCAGCGTCAGCTCATGATCCGGACAGCGGAGGGACACCGTCTCCCCTCCTGCTCTGACAATGTCCGGTACAATGGATTTTGCTTTCAAAACAATACTCAGCGGCCCCGGCCAAAAGCGTTTTGCCAGCGTATGTGCCTGCGGCGGTACTTCGGTGCAGTAGCTCTCTATTGCAGTCTCATCATGCACCATAAGTGCAAGAGGTTTTATGGCAGGTCTGCCCTTTACCTCATATATCTTCGCAACGCTGTCATGCTCAAGGCCGTTTCCGGCAAGACCGTATACGGTTTCGGTGGGCACCGCAACAAGCTCACCTGCTCGGATGAGCTTTGCGGCTTCACCGATATCATCTTTAAATACCTTTGTTTTCATTAAGCTTTTCCGCCTGCTCCATGCTTTTGAGCTCGTCTATTATCGGATCAAGGTCACCGTCTATTACCGTGGAAATATTAAAGCTGCGACGGTCTCCGCTAAGTCTGTGATCGGTGACACGGCTTTGCGGAAAATTATACGTCCGTATTTTATCGCTCCTGTCACCCGATCTCACTTGGCTCTTGCGTTCTGCCGCAAGCAGCGAATCACGACGCTGCTTCTCGGCATCACGGAGCTTTGATCTGAGTATGCTCATTGCCCTGTCTTTATTCTTATATTGACTTCGTTCGTCCTGACATTCAACGACCGTACCCGTTGGGATATGGGTTATGCGTATAGCACTTTCTGTACGGTTGACGTGCTGTCCACCGGCTCCGGATGCCCTGAAGGTGTCGATCCGCAGCTCGTTCGGATTCAGTTCGAACTCCACCGCATCGACCTCGGGAAGCACCGCAACGGTTGCCGCCGATGTGTGTATCCTGCCTCCGGATTCGGTTTCCGGTACTCTCTGCACTCTATGGACTCCGGCTTCGAATTTTAGCCTCGAATATGCACCGTCTCCCTCTACAACAAAAGATATCTCCTTTATACCGCCAAGCTCCGTCTCGTTTATGTTTACGATATCGGTTTTCCAACCCTGCTTTTCGGCATACATGGAGTACATCCTATACAGATCACGGGCAAACAGAGCACTCTCCTCTCCGCCTACTCCGCCTCTTATCTCAACTATAACGTTCTTGTCGTCATCAGGATCCTTTGGAAGCAGCAGGATAGTAAGCTCCTCAAACAGCTTTTCCTTACGTTGCTTTGCATCGGCATATTCCTCAAGTGCAAGCTCATGAAGCTCGGGATCATTTAGCATCTCCTTTGCCGATGCCATATCGTCTGTCGCTGAATTATAGGCACGGTAGGCGTTGACAATCGGCTCCAGCTCATGAAGCTCCTTGGCACATGAGGCATAAGCTGTGGGATCGGAATACAGCTCACCGCTTGCCATTCGGCTCTCTGTCTCTTGATATTTGTTTTCGATAGCTTTCAATCTGTCCAGCATAGCACACCATATAAACTATTATTTAAATCACATTTTACCACAGCAAGTTAGTATTGACAACAAAAAAGTAAGCACGGAAAACCGTGCTTACTTTTTTAAACCATTCTTATGCGACCTTTACGTTGAGGTAAAGAACGGAGCCGCTGTAGGAGTCAAGCAGATCGTTGAACAGGACAACAAGCTTATATGCATCGGGAATGTCCCCTGCTGAAAGCCGGGTGAGAGCTCCGTCATACTCACCGATTATACCGTCGAGGGTAATGGTGATGCTCTTGTTGAGAGTGAAGGTGCCCTTGTCGGTTGCGATAGCGGTACCGGACTTAATGAACAGGGTTACCTGATTGGTCTCAACATTACCGGTGGTAACGGTCAGTGCAGCTTCGGATGCTGCCTGGAGCTCCTCGGAGCTTGCGGAAAGGTCAAGAATGAGGTTGCCCTTATGATTTGTGTTGAAGCAAAGCTTCTCGGTGCCGATCTGGAGGTAGGAGCCGTTTGCTATCGTTACGGAATTGCCCTTGGAGAGTATATTGATACCGATATTGTTCATATCAAGTATCGGTGCATATGCCGCTTCCGCTGCCTTGCTTGAGGTAGGAGTGGACAGTATGGTAACGCTGCCATCTTTCTGGATGCTGCTGTAGACGTTGTAGATGCACTTATTGCCGTTTACGTTCATGTGAATGGTGCCGAAATTGAAGCGGAATGCATTGTAAACGTAATCCTTTATCGCATACAGTCCCATTGCACCGGTCACTATTTCCTCGTTGATCTCGCCTACCATGCCGCTTATCAAGCCGCTGAAGAGGGAAAGGCCGACGGGGAGTTCCTCGATATTTGCCTTAATATTAAACTTGTCAATGCTTACGTTCTTGTCGGGAATGTTGATGCTGAGAGAATAGTCGTTGAACGAAATGATATCGGACTTGACGGTCTCGGTACCGTTATTATTGCTGAGCTGTACGGTGATGAAATTACCGTCACCGGTGACGAGAAGACGGCTGATTATGACCATCATCTGTGCTCTGGTGAGGTTTGCTTTGGGCTTAAAGTTACCGTCATTGAAGCCGGTTATAAGGCCGGTACGCTCAAGTGCGGCGACCTCGGGGTCGAGCTTTGCGGTTATGCTGCCTCTGTCCTTAAAGGTGGTGGACAGACCTTCGGTCTGGAGCTTGAACGCTCTGCAAAGCATTGCAGCAGCCTGCTCACGGGTGATGTATGCACCGGGTCTCATGGTTCCGTCGGGGAAGCCGCCGAGTACACCTGCCTCAACACACATTGCAACATAGGGTGCAAGGCCGCTGTTGGGGTTAACATCGGGGTACATACTGATATCGCCCTTCTTGGTGTAGCCCATGAAGTTTGCAACTACCTTTGCAAACTGTTCTCTCGTTATATTATTTTCGGGTCTGAAGCTGCCGTCGGGGAAGCCGCCGACTATGCCGGCATCGGCAACCGTCGATATCTCATCCTCCGCCCAATGGCCCCTGGTGTCGGTAAAATCAGCAGCTAATGCAGGTGCCGCCAGTGCCACGGTCAGCACAAGACATAGCAAAAGGGATATAAGCTTTTTGGCTTTCATAATGATCGCTCCTTTTCTTTTAGTATCACCGTATACAGTATACTATACCGTATAAAAAATCACAAGATTTTTATGGTTTTCTATGGACAAAGATACATAGAAAAAGCAACAGAACAGCGGGGGAGCTCGAGGGGGTCAAGACCCCCTCGAATTGGATCGCACCGCAAAAATGCTTGATATATCAAGCATTTGGTTCAAATCGTCATTTTGAGTATTCAAAATGACCGGCGGCTTTTTTACTTACAAAAGTTCCGATGGGGATTTTGTAAGCAAAAAAATAAAGACAGATGACAACATCTGTCTTTATCTTTATATTATTAGTACGCTTGGACTTCCTTGAGGGTCAGTTCTCTGCACGAGATCGGGGTCAGCTTATCGCCGCCGCAGTCGGGACAACGGAGATCGTCAAGGTTTGCGGTAAATTCAGTGCCGCAGTCAAGGCATTTTGCCACGCCCTCAACCGTCTCAACGGTCATGGTCGTATCGGCAAACTCGGTACCGTCGATGACCGCTTCCCAGCAATCGGTCATAAAGCGAGGCACAACACCGGACAGCATACCGACCTCGACCGTTATGCTGTTTACACCCTCAAGCTTTTCATCCTTTACGATGCCTCTGAGCATTTGCAGCATTGCATCGCATATTCCGAGCTCGTGCATTACTTATCCACCGCACTCTTTACGATCTTAACGCCACGCTTTACAAGACCCTCTGCAAGCTTTATGGGCAGTGTCTCGAAGTTGCCGGCGTGCCAATCACGAACCTTCTTGAGATGGATCGCATCGAACTTGCACTTGGTGGTGCAAAGTCCGCAGCCGATGCACATATACTCGTCGACCTTGGTGGCACCGCAGCCGAGGCAACGGGAAGCCTCCTTGCGTACCTGCTCCTCGGTGAAGGTGACCCTTGCGTCGGAGAAGGTCTTTGCCTTTGCTTCACTGTAGCCGGGCATCTGTCTCTTGCCATGGTCAAAGTCTGTGCCGATGAGGGCATTTTCCTTGTTGAGGGAAATGTACTCTCTGCGGTCACGTCCCATGGTAAGTGTCTGTCCGGGATGGACATAACGGTGGAGGCTTATTGCCGCTTCCTTACCTGCCGCAATTGCGTCGATTGCAAACTTGGGGCCGGTGTAAACGTCGCCGCCG
>CAYUQN010000031.1:0-18828 GCA_964446815.1 uncultured Oscillospiraceae bacterium
TACGCATATTTAGAGCAATAAAATCGATACGGGGTGAGAGCCTTGAAGCTTGCAATACTGTCAAATGTTAATCTCGATATGCTGTGCGGTGAGCTTGCCAAAAGCCATGAGGTTTTTAAAGCCGAGGGCTACGGTGGGTGGATAAGCTATGCCTTAAAAAGCAATGAGGAGCTGGAAGGCTTTTCACCGAAGCTCATTTTGCTTATGCTTGACGGAAATGCATTGCTCGAGACCTGCGATACCTTCTCCGACGGTGTTGATGAGATCGATCGCTGCTTTGCGTACATCGCAAAGCTGAGGGAGAATTATCCCTACAGCACCGTTGCCATATCGAATATCGACATATGCCCGAACCGCATCAGACCGTCATCGGCTGAAAAGCTTGAGCTCATGTGGGAGGCGGAATGGTCAAGCAGACTTTCCGCAATTGCAAAGAAGGAGCATATCATCCCCTTTGATCTGAAAGCCGTCATAGAGCATGAGGGCAGAAAAAGCTTTTACTCCGAAAAGCTTTGGTATACGGGCTCCATACCCTATGGCATAAAGAGTCTGAAGCCCTTGACCGCTGCGATAGATCTCTTAACGAAGCAGATATCCGGGGTCAGGAAAAAGGTGCTCGTTTTGGATCTTGACAATACGTTGTGGGGCGGGGTAGCCGGTGAGGACGGAGCAAACGGAATAACGCTCTCGCAATCGCTCATAGGCGCAGCATACAGGGATGCCCAGAAGCGGATAAAGGAAATAGGCAAGACAGGCGTTTTGCTTGCGATAGCCTCCAAGAACAACCCCGAGGATGCCTTGGCGGTGTTTAGCGACAATCCGCATATGATATTGCATGAGAGCGACTTTGTGTCGATGAAGCTCAACTGGGAGCCTAAGTATCTGAATATTGCGGCAATGGCAAGAGAGCTCAATCTCGGACTTGATTCCTTTGTCTTTTTGGATGACAACGCAGTTGAGAGGGAAAGCGTGAGAGCAAATCTCCCCGAGGTAACGGTGCCCGATTTTGTGAGTGACATTGCAATGCTCCCCAAGCTCATCGAGGATATATATAATAAGTATTTTTACATAAGCGACATGACCGAGGAGGACGGTAAGAAGACAGAGCAGTACCGCACCGAGGCACAGCGTCATATTGCCATGGAAAATGCGGCCTCAATGGATGATTACCTCCTGTCGCTTGAGATAAAGACGGTGCTTTGCAGGGCGGCACCGGAGCAGTATGAGCGTACTGTTCAGCTCATGAACAAGACAAATCAGTTCAACACCAATACCCTGCGTATGGATATGCCGGAGTTTATGCGGTATATAGCCGATGAGGACAATGAAGCTTTCGTTGCCAATGTCTCCGATCGCTACGGTGACAGCGGACTTGTATCGGTGCTTCTGACGCATAAGTCGGGCGATACCTTGAGAATAGAGAATATGCTGATGTCATGCCGTGTCATGGGAAGGCAGATCGAAAACGGGATAATCCGTGCCCTTGCGGACTATGCTTCAAGGCAGGGTGTGCGAAAGATAGAAGCAAGCTATGTTCCGACGGCAAAGAATAAGCCTGTCTGTGAGCTGTGGGATTCAATGGGCTTTAAGCTCATATCGGAGCATGACGGAATAAAGGAATACGAAGCGGAGCCGGAGAGCATAAAAGCTCCGCTGATAGGAGCGATATCAAAGCTGTGAAGGTACATCATATAGGCTATGCAGTAAAGCGGATAGAAAAGGCGGCGGAGACCTTTGCCGCATTGGGCTATACCCTTGGAGATATAACCGAGGATAAGAATCGGAAAATAAGAATAATGTTTATCGAAAACGGCACCGAGCGAGTTGAGCTTGTAGCCCCGAACGGTGATGATACTCCGGTTGACGGAATACTCAAAAGCACAGGCCCCACACCGTATCATATCTGCTATGAGACGCAGGAGCTCAAGACCGCAATGGATGAGCTGAAAGAGAAAGGCTTTGTAACTGTAAAAGAGCCGGAGCCGGCACCGGCAATAGACGGCTGCAATGTGGCGTTTATGTATAATGCAAGGGTCGGACTTATAGAGCTGGTGGAGATAAAATGAGGATCCTTTATGTGACCACGGTCGGAGCGACCATGGGCTTCTTCAAAGCGTATATAAATCGCCTCAAAGCCATGGGACACGAGGTCGATATCGCCTGTAATGACAGGGAATGGGCGGTACCGGAGTATTTCCGTGAGCTCGGCTGTCGGGTGATACAGGTGGATTTCTCACGTTCACCGCTGAATATCGGCAACTTCAAAGCGATAAGGCATTTAAAAAGCATAGTTGAAAACGGTGATTATGACATAGTGCATTGCCATACTCCGGTCGCGGCAATGTGTGCGAGACTTGCCTGCCGTAAGGCAAGAAAGAAGGGGCTTCGTGTGATATATACGGCACACGGCTTTCACTTCTTCAAGGGAGCACCGAAAAAGAATTGGCTCATCTTTTACCCGATCGAACGCTTTTGCGCCCGATTTACCGATGTGCTTATAACGATAAACACGGAGGACTATGCACTTGCCCAAAAGAAAATGCGGGCAAAAAAGGTGGAGTACGTCCCCGGAGTCGGTATAGATATAGATAAATTTGCCTCCGTTTCCGTTGATAAAGCCGCAAAAAGGGAAGAGCTCGGTATCCCGGAGGACAGCTATGCGATACTCTCCGTCGGTGAGCTAAATGCCAATAAGAATCACAAGACGGTGCTTGAGGCAATAGCAAAGCTTGATCGCTGCAATGTCTGCTATGCCATAGCCGGTAAGGGAGAGCTTGAAAATGAGCTGAGGGAAAGGGCAAAGGAGCTGAATGTCAAGCTGCTGCTGTTGGGCTACAGGAGCGATGTTGCGGAGCTTTATAAAAGCTTTGACCTTTTCGTTCACCCGTCCTACAGGGAGGGACTTCCGGTGTCGGTGATGGAGGCGATAGCCGCAGCACAAGCGGTCATTTGCTCGGATATCCGAGGCTCAAGAGATCTCGTGACAAGGGATCAGCTCTTTGCGCCGAACGATACAGATACGCTGACGAAGCTTATCGCAAGCTCAATGGATAAGAAGCTCGATCGCAGAGCGGAGAATCTGAGAGACCTGCAAAAATTTGCGATCGGCAATGTGATCGACAAGCTTGAGAGTATATACTTTGAAAAATGAGGTGAGCCATGGAGCTGTTGTTTGTATATGAGGACAAGGTCGCACAGGACAGGGGGGGCAACTACTATGTAGGCTCCGCCTTTTCCCAGAGCGTGTTTGACAGATACCTTGAGCTGTTTGACAGCATCACACTCATCATGAGACATTCACCGATATCGCCGGACGATACCGAAGCACTCAACCGCATGAACAGGATAACGGATCCGAGGGTGCAGGTGATCTTTCTACCGGACACGAAAGCGAGCATACGAAGCTTTCTGAGCATTAAATTACGCAGAGAGCTGAAAAAAACGGTGCTTGACAATATAACGGAAAACAGAGCGGTCATAGCCAGACTCGGCTCCGGAAGCGGTACGATAGCGATAAAACGCTGTAACAAGCTCGGCAAGCCGGTGCTTGCGGAGGCGGTAGGCTGTCCGTGGGACAGTCTTTGGAATCACAGCGTATACGGCAAGCTGATGGCACCGTTTGCATGGCTCAGCATGAGACGCAGTATGAAGCACGCCGATTATGCCGTGTATGTGACGGATGAGTTTTTGCAACGTCGCTACCCGACGGACGGTAAGCAGGCTGCGATATCCGACGTTCAGCTTCAGCCGGTATCTCAGGCAGTGCTTGATAAGAGACTCGGCAAGATAAAGGAGCATAAGGACAAGCTTCGCATAGGTACTGCGGCGGCAGTGAACGTTGCGTTCAAGGGTCAACGCTTTGTGATAGAAGCCTTGGCGAAGCTTAAAGCAAGCGGCAGAACGGATATCGAGTATCACCTTGCAGGCGGTGGCGATAATACGGCACTCCGTGAGCTTGCCGAAAAGCTCGGTGTTGCGGATCAGGTGGTGTTCGAGGGCAGTATTCCGCACGATAAGATGTTCGATTGGCTTGACGACCTTGACCTGTACATACAGCCGAGCTTGCAAGAGGGCTTGCCTCGAGCCGTGGTTGAAGCAATGAGCAGAGGACTTCCGTGCTTCGTTTCAAAAATAGGTGGTATGCCGGAGCTTTTGAATGCCGAAGCCGTGTTTCCGGCAAAGGATGTTCGGGCGATAGCCGAGCTTATAGGAGGCATTACCGAAGAAAAAATGATCAAGGCATCCGAGCGGAACTTCAAACGAGCAGCAGACTTTGACAGAGAGCAGCTGGCAAAAAAACGCCGCGAATTCTACTCGGAATTCGCAGAGGAATCAAGGAAGAAAAATGACAAAGCCTAAAAGGATACTTCATATTTTGGCTGCTCTCGACTCGGGCGGTGTAGCCAACTTCACCATGAACATATATCGCCGTATCAACAAAGACGAGTATCAGTTCGACTTTGCACTGACATCGGGTGAGCCCTCGATCATGGATGAGGAAGCAAAGAGCTTGGGAGCAAGACTGTTTTACTTCGACCGCACCGAAAGCCTTACGGATAATCTTGAGCACATTTTGAAAACCGAGGGCGACATCTACGGAGTACACAGCCATGTGTTTTTCTATTCGGGACTTATGCTCAGAACTGCAAAGAAGTGCGGTGTTGAGCTAAGGCTTGCCCATGCCCATAATGCATATACAGGGGAAAAACGCTCCCTCCCTCGACTTGCCTATGAAGCGGCGATGCGGTACATGATTCGCCGCAATGCAACGGCGCTTTTGGGCTGCTCCGAAAAAGCGTGTAAGTATGTTTTCGGAGAAAATATAATGAGCGATGCAAGAGCGGCTGTCTTGCCGGACGGTATAGATTGCGACCGCTTTGCGTTCAATGAAACGGCAAGAGCCGAGCTACGTCAAAGCTATGGTGTTGACGGAAAGCTTGTTGTCGGTCATGTGGGACATTTTAATCCGGCTAAGAATCACGAAAAGATCCTCGGAGTGTTTGCAAAGCTTTGTGAGGAAAGACCGGATTCGGCACTCCTGCTTGCCGGAGACGGAGAGCTTGAGGCTGACGTTCGCCGCTTAACGCGAGAGCTTGGCATTGAGGATAAGACAGTGTTCACCGGAGCCATGAGCGACATAGAGAAAGTGTATCAAGTGATGGACGTATTTCTGTTCCCGTCGAGATACGAGGGCTTCGGAATGGCAATGATCGAAGCACAGGCGTCGGGGCTTGCCTGTGTTGCATCCGATGTTGTTCCGGAGGATACCGACGCCAACGGCAGAACGACCTATTTGCCTCTTGCCGAAAGTGATGCTGTTTGGGCAAACGCCGTCCTCACCGCCCCACCGAGGGACATAAGCTTCGCCGCAAAGGTAAAAGAAAAGTTCGATGTAAATTCAGTCGCCAAAACCTTGGAGAAGATATACAAAAATTTATAAATACGAACTTCGATCATATAGAGTTGGAAATGAGCAAAAGCAGAAGATCGGGAATAGAACTACTCAGGATAATTGCAATTCTTTTTATAATTATCATCCACTATTCATACTATGGCGGTTTGGGAACAGTCGAGTTTCCGCCTACAGTTAATCAAATTATTGTAAACTGCGGCAGCTGCTTCGGGAAGCTTATGTGTGCGGGTTTGCACTTATATCCGGCTATTTCCTTATAAAATCGGAAGCAAGCTATTTTTCGTTGTATATTATTTCATAGGAGCCTAGATCAGGCTTTATAGAGATAAACCGGCAAGTAAGAAGAATTGCGTTATCGTAATTGCGGTTACTGTGATGCTAATGATGCTCTCAACAACACTATTTCTTTTCTTGGGTGCTTATTTTGACAGTGAGAAGATAATCATAAATTCAAGCTTCTTTTGCGAATATGACAGCATTCTTGTAATGCCCTGTGCGATTGCGTTGCTTCTCTATTTTAAAGATTTGAAGTTTGAAAGTGTGACGGTAAATACGATTGCCGCCTCTGTTCTCAGAGTTTATCTAATACATGAGAATGACTATATGCGTCATTTCCTGTGGACTGAGATCTACCCCAATGCAGACTATATAAATTCGTTCGCAATCTATTTGCGGGGTTTAGTGAAGATCACTGCTGTATTTGCCGGCTGCTTGTTTATAGATTTTCTAAGAGAACGGACTATAGGCAGGCAATTTAACAAAATACTTGACAAGTGCTACCCTACAATATGGGACAAAAAATCTTCTTGTACTAAGAAACTTATCTTTAAGTAATGACTATGGTATGAACAATGAACAGTAATAATCTTGAGAATTATTATAACAAGAAAAATATATCTTTGCCTTGCATTATACTGTGTGCGATTTTTGTGCTTATTACTGCAATATTAAGCCTGCTGCCAAGTTCGTTGTCACAGACATTTCGCCCGATTTTTATAATCATCTGCTTTTTGTGCTCTCAAAACTACAGATATAAATGCGGTGCTGAAAAGTGGCAATTGATACTTGTTGCGTACTTAGGTATCCTCCTGCTTGTAAATCCGATTACAAATACTGCGATAGTTACCTATATTTCCATTTTGTTGTTTGGTTTATTTTTTGTTGCGGCTTCCACTCGTGTTTGGTCAAAGCGAGAGATAAAATTCTTATTATATTCAATAACTGTTGCAACATTCGCCCTATCAGCAATAGTCCTGATATCAAATCCAAATCTTATTACGATAGGAGCGGACAAAATTAATTTTCTATCGTATACTTTGAATCGCAACACATTCGGATTTGGCATGGTGCCGGGGACGCTCTGCCTTGAGATACTGCTGCTCTATTCGAACAGAAGAAAAGGAAAAAAAGTTTTAGGCACAATAGTTTTGATGCTGTATGTGTATACGATTATTGCACTTAGCTGTAGGAGTGCTGCTATATCGGCGTTTTTGGGAAGCATACTTATATATTGGAATTATACATCCGAACATTATGAAATACGAAAAAGACGAAAAAAACGCTTCGGCTTTTTGATGTTTCTTGTAATTGCAGTTATAGTCTTATATCTTGCTTTGCAGAATACTACCGGTTCTAGACTGTTTGATCTTAACAATGATACCGGACGAGCAATTTTGCGAGAAGCTGCAATGGAATTAGTTGCAGAAAAACCGGTGTTTGGTGGAGGTTTCGATTGTTGGACTGACTCAGGTCAAACTTTGGCAACTCACAATACGTTTTTAACTTACATGGTCGCATCAGGGTATGTTGGAGGGGCACTGCTTGCACTGTTCATTATAAGCATGGTGCTTGAGTGTTTTAAAGCAAGAAACTTAATTTCCCTTGCCTTTCTTGTCGAGCTTGTTTGTCACACGCTAACTGAATCCGGCATGGACTATTATGCCTATATCCCGATGGTGCTTGCTTATATTATCCTGAGGTATACCCAAAATTCTTCACATGATATCGGAGAAATATTCAATGAACAAAGTTGAAAGCGTTAATATGAGAATTGCTTTTTTGTGCCCTTATTTCGGTAAGATCAACACTTCACTGCTCAAATTGTGGTACAAAACCTGTGAATATAATCCTACGATAGATTTTTTGATCATTACCGATGATGAGGAGGCACTTGCCTGTGAAGCACCGCAAAATGTGAAGCTCATTAAAATGTCGTGGGATGAATGTAAAGCACTGTTTCAAAGCCAATTTGACTTTGAGATTACGTTTGCTTATGCTTATAAGCTGTGCGATTTGAAGCCTGCTTACGGTCTTGTCTTTTCCGAATATCTGAAAGACTATGACTTTTGGGGGCATATTGACTCAAGTGATACGATACTCGGAGACTTGAGACATTTTGTAAGCGATGAACTGCTTTCTCAAAATGACAAGATCCATATTTACGGTCATTTTACCTTGTATAGAAATACCGCCGAAAACAATCTCCGCTTTATGATACAGGATAAGTCCGGTATCACAATAGAGGAATTGTTTTCACGAGAAGAAGTTACGGGCTTCGATGAAATGTGGAATGTTCCGTCTATCAATACGATTTGGAAAGACAACGGCTTTTCCCTTGCCGAGGAGATACCGAACCTTGTAGCCGACATACTTCCCCATAAGTGGCGATTTGGACTGTGGCAGGATAGGGAATACACGCCGAGAGTCTTTGAATGGAACGAGGGCAAGCTTTTTGAATTGACGGTAAAGAATAGAGATATAGTCAAGAGAGAGATCGGATATGTTCATTTTCAAAAACGCAGAATCGAAAACCTAACATCTCCGGATGCGACGCATTTTTACATAGTCCCCAACCGATTCATAGATGCAGATAGGAAACTGACTGCCGAGGATATTGTCGAGCTATCTAAAAACAAACTGTACCTTGCTCCGATAAAAGGCAGATTTAAACGCTTCAAATGGTATTTTAAACTCCCGAAGGCCTTAAAGAGAAGACTGAGAAAGGTAATCAAGAAATGAATGCATTAAGGATTCGTGTCAATCTTGTGAAGGCAGCATTTTTGCCAACTCCGAAGTTTAATATTGCCGTTATGAACAATCAAGATACGCTTGATTATATAATCAATAATAATGCATCGTGCATTCGCTTTGGAGACGGCGAAGTTGACATAATGTGCGGAGACAGCATTACATACCAAGTATACGAAGAAGAACTTGCCGAAAGCCTTAAGAAAATACTGAATAGTGAAACGACAAAAAAGATACTTGTCTGTTTGCCGAATGTATTTGACGGGTTAAAGCAATACTCTGTTCCGGTAAGACTGTGGTGGAAATTACATCTAAAAGAGTACGAAAAGTTTTATAAAAGCATAAGCTCCGAGAAACATTTTGGTAGTGCAGGTATAACCAGACCGTATATGGATTATAAAAAGCCACAGGCAAGCATTACTGCAAACAATGATTTTAAGAAGCTAAAAAGCATTTTTTGCAATCAGGATTTATTGATAGTTGAAGGCTTTTACTCACGAACAGGTATGGGAAATGACCTGTTCGACGAAGCGAACTCAGTCTCCAGAATACTTTGCCCTTCCAAGGATGCCTTTTCAAAGTTTAATGAAATATTAGAAAATACTTTGAAGTTTGCAGACGGTAAACTTGTGCTGATTTCACTTGGACCGACAGCGAAAGTTTTGGCATACGAACTTGCCCAAAAAGGAATAAGAGCACTTGACATCGGACATATTGACTCGGAATATGAGTGGTTCAAAATGGGCGTAAAGAAAAAAGTGAAACTGAATAACAAGCACACGGCAGAATGGAATTACGATGACCATATAGAAGATAACATCAGTGAACAATATAAATCGCAGATTATAGCAGATATTTCAAAATAGAAACCTAAACAACCAATAAGAATTCTATACATAGATAGTAATAATCGCCACACCGACGGATTACGATCCGAACCGCAATCTCTTTAATACCTCAAGCGTTGAAGCCGTGCTTGAGACAGTGGGAAGGCTAAATCCCGATGCCTTGCTTGTTATTAAGTCAACGGTACCGGTGGGGTATACGGAGAGCGTTATCGGCAAATCTGTCTGCAAGAGACTCCTGTTTTCTCCGGAGTTTCTCCGTGAGGGCAGGGCATTGTATGACAATCTGCATCCGAGCCGCATCGTGATTGGCTTGCCGAAGGGCGGCACCGCCACCGAAGCTGATGCAAGGCTCTTTGCAAAGCTGCTTACAGACGGAGCAAAGGACGAAAATGTACCGACACTTTTCACCAATGCCACCGAAGCGGAGGCAATAAAGCTTTTTGCAAATACATACCTTGCGGTGAGAGTGAGCTATTTCAACGAGCTTGACACCTACTGTGAGCTGAACGGACTTGACACAAAGCAGATAATCGACGGCGTTTGCCTTGACCCAAGGATAGGTACGCACTACAACAATCCCTCATTCGGCTATGGCGGCTACTGTCTGCCTAAGGACACAAAGCAGCTTATCGCCAATTACGGCAATATACCCAACAAGATAATCAGTGCGTCCGTTGCCGCAAATGACGAACGCAAGGATCATATTGCAAGAATGATAGAGCGTAAAGCCGATGGCGGCACGGTCGGTATTTACAGGCTGACGATGAAAGCCAATTCGGACAATTTCAGAGAATCAAGCATACGAGGTGTGATTTCCCGCCTCAAGTCAAGGGGCGTTGGGCTTATTATCTATGAGCCCACATTAGATGCTTCCGAATTTGAGGGCGTTGAGATCGTTTCCGAGCTTGAGGATTTCAAACGCAGAGCCGACGTCATAGTCGCAAACAGAGCGGATGATAAATTGAGCGATGTAAAGGACAAGCTTTACACAAGAGACCTGTATTGCAGAGATTGAAAACACAGTTTTACCGGAGTGACTGATGGACAACAACGCACAAAACAACAGAACAAAGGTGCTGTCGGGGCTTACATGGATATTCATGTCTCGCTTCGGAGCTCAAATAGTCACTTTCATAGTCTCGCTTGTCCTTGCGAGACTCTTGGATCCTGCGGTTTTCGGCACCGTTGCTATACTCACGGTGTTCATGGAGATCATGACGGTCTTTGTAGACAGCGGTCTCGGTAATGCACTCATTCAAAAAAAGGATGCCGACAATCTCGATTTCTCCTCGGTATTCTTCTTCAATATCGCCATAGGCATATTGACCTATCTGATAATGTTTTTCGCGGCACCGCTTATTGCCGACTTCTACGACAGGCAGGAGCTTGTGGCTTTGATACGAGTACTGTCACTGACGCTGATAGTCTCCGGCGTGAAAAATGTACAGGATGCCTATGTGTCGAGAAATCTCCTGTTCAACAAATCCTTTTACGCCTCTATCGGCGGTACCGTAGGCTCTGCAATACTGGGAATATGGATGGCGTACAAGGGCTTCGGTGCATGGGCATTGGTTGCGCAAAACCTCTTTTCCAACGTGGTGAATGCAACGATCCTGTGGTTTGTCGTGAGATGGAGACCGGATTTCGCCTTCTCCTTCAGCCGCTTTAAGGGACTGTTCACCTACGGCTGGAAGCTCCTTGTTTCCTCGATAATCAACACAATATACAATAACCTGCGTCAGCTTGTAATAGGAAAGCTGTATTCCCCCAGGAGCCTTGCATTCTACAACAGAGGCTATATGATACCGAATACCGTCGTCGGAAATGTCAATACCACGATAGACAACGTGCTTTTCCCTGCAATGTCATCGGCACAGGACGATGTTACGACAGTAAAAGCAATGACCCGACGATCGATACGCGTAAGCTCGTATATAATGTGGCCGATGATGATGGGTATCGCAGCCTGTGCGACACCGCTTGTCTCGGTGCTCCTTTCCGATGCATGGCTTCCGAGCGTACCCTATTTGGTCGTTTTCTGCATCTACTATGCAATGCTGCCCTTGCAGACGGCAAACCTCAATGCGATCAAGGCACTGGGCAAAAGCGGAGTATACTTGAAGCTTGAGATAATCAAAAAAACTATCGGCTTTATAATACTGTTTGCCACCATGTGGTTTGGGCCCTTTGTCATGGCGGTAAGTATGCTGCTTTTTGCCCTGCTAAGCTTCATTGTAAATGCAGCACCGAATCGCAAGCTGCTTGACTATACCTACAAGCAACAGGTCGCGGATATGCTTCCGTCGATGCTGCTGTCCGGTGCAATGGCGGCACCGGTGTATTGCGTACAGCTGCTCGGTCTTGAAAATTGGCTGACGCTGCTTATCCAAATACCCTTTGGCATCGCATTGTACGTCCTCGGCTCAAAGCTTTTCCGTATTGAAAGCTTCGACTATCTTCTCGGTGCGATCAAGGAAATGCTACACAAAACGAAAAAACATTGACACCATCCCAATAACCCCCGAGATAGGGGGTTATTTTTATATTGCCACAGAAATGTCAGTGACTATTGCATTTGCTCCGCCTTGGTGTTATTATACAATCAGGGTTAAGTTTATACAGAAACGTACAAATTATAAGAAAGGGAGTAAAAACGAATGGCAGTAAGACCCAAAATATTGGCACTGGCGAATAAGATCACATTCGAAGCACATACGGGTGTTCCGAATGTACCCTCCGATCCCGAGTACAGGATCTTAGCGGAGGTCGTCACCGATGACGAGGCCGATGTTGCTCTTGCGTGTAAGGTCAGAACACCGAGAACGCTTGACAGCATAGCGAAAAAGTGCGGCAAATCCGAGACCGAGACCGAGAAGCTGCTCTGGTCATTGGCGGATAAGGGCGTAGTCGTTATATACGACGATCCCAATGACGGTATCAGGAAGTATTCCATGCCCTGCTGGGTACCGGGCATCATGGAAATGATGGTCGGCAACAAGAAGCAGGCAGAGGAGCATCCCGAGATCCCGAAATGCTTTGACGAGTATACGAAGAAGAATATGCAGCTCATGGCACCCAATCTCCCCAGAGGCATGGGCGTTATGCGCGTTATACCGGTAGAAACTGCGATCGGCGTGACACACAGTGTACTCGCATCCGATCAGCTCAGTCAGTATATCGAGAGTGCATGGAAGATCGCGGTAACGGATTGCTCATGCCGTCGAGTACGCAGGATAGCAGGTGAGGGCTGCGGTCACCTTGAGACCGATATGTGCGTCATGCTCAATAAAGCAGCCGACTTCCAGATCAAGACCGGTCACGGCAGAGAGATCACCAAGGAAGAAGCTTATGAGATATTCAAGAGAGCGGAGGATAACGGCCTGATCCATGAGATAGCGAATATCGACGGAACCGGCGAAACATCGGGTATCTGCAACTGCTGTGAGTGCTCATGTTTGTCCTTGCGTGGCGGACGTCTCTTTGCCGCAACCGATATGCTCAAGTCGAATTACAGGGCAGAAGTCACCAAGGAAAACTGCGTCGCTTGCGGTCAGTGCGTTGAAAATTGCCAGATGAACGCACTCAAGCTCGGTCAGAAGCTTTGCTCAACAGAGCCGGTAAAGCAGCATGAGACCGAAAAGCCCTACGATAAATTCTGGGGCAAAGCCAAGTGGGATGAGAACTGGAGAGAGAACAGAGAGGACGTTGCCGAGAGCGGTACGGCTCCCTGTAAGACAAATTGCCCTGCCCATATCGCCGTACAGGGCTACATAAAATTGGCAGCTCAGGGCAGATACAGAGAGGCACTTGAGCTTATCAAAAAGGAGAATCCCTTCCCTGCGATTTGCGGCAGAGTGTGCCCCAAATTCTGTGAGGATGCCTGCACCAGAGGCGATATTGACGACCCCATAGCGATCGACGATATCAAGAAATTCATAGCGGAGCAGGACATGAAGGCGGAGCACCGCTTTGTTCCTCCGATGGTCAATCAGATAGGCAAGAAATATCCCCAGAAGATAGCCGTGATAGGCTCGGGACCGGCTGGACTGAGCTGTGCATACTACCTTGCGGTCAAGGGCTACCCCGTAACGGTGTTCGAAAAAGAGGATACGCTCGGCGGCATGATGACCATGGGCATACCCGAATTCAGACTCGGAAAGGCCGTTGTCGCCTCCGAGATCGAGGTCTTAAAGGAGCTCGGAGTTGAGTTCAAAACAGGTGTCGAGGTCGGTAAGGATATAACGCTGGAAGCATTGAGAAATCAGGACTTTAAAGCGTTTTACATGGCGATCGGCGCCCAGAAATCGAGCACTCTCGGTGTAAAGGGAGAGGAGCTCGAGGGCGTGCTCGGCGGTGTAAACTTCCTGAAGGACAGCCTCACCGCAAAGAGCATAAAGCTCGGCAAGAGCGTTGCCGTTATCGGCGGCGGTAACGTATCCGTCGACGTTGCGAGAACAGCCGTCAGAATGGGCGCGGATAATGTTTACCTTGTCTACCGCAGAAGCCGTGAGGAAATGAAGGCAGACGATGAGGAGATCTTCGATGCCGAGAGTGAGGGCGTAAAGCTCATGCTCCTCCGTGCTCCCGTGGAGATAGAGGGAGAGGGCGGCAAGGTCAAGGCACTGAAGCTTGAGATCATGGAGCTCGGTGAGCCCGACGCAAGCGGCAGAAGAAGCCCCGTTTCCACCGGAAAGTTTGAGACCGTTGCGGTCGATAACGTCATCTCCGCCATCGGTCAGCGTATCGACTGGGGCGAGATCGACACCGGAGCAATGGAATTTGCAAAGAACGGAACCGTCAAGGTCGACGAGCTCACATACCAGACCGCTCAGCCCGATGTATTCGCAGGCGGCGATGTTGTGACAGGGCCCTCCTTCGTCATATACGCAATTGCGGCAGGCAAGGAGGCTGCTATATCGATCCACCGTTATGTCCACCCGGGACAGACACTCAACCTCGGCAGAGACCGTAAAAACTTCAGAGCCTTTGACAAGAGCAAGGCGGCACTTTCCATCGGCGGCTATGATACCGCACCGAGACAGAAGGCAGCATCCGAGACTGCGGCAAAGGCAAAGAAGACGATGAACGACCTGCGAGGCACCTTCACCGAGGAGCAGATGCGTAAGGAGACCGAGCGTTGCCTCGGCTGCGGTGCGGTCGTACTTGACGAGTATAAGTGCGTCGGCTGCGGTATTTGCACGACGAAGTGCAAATTCGATGCGATACACCTTGTCAAGGTCGGTGAATACAACTCCGACAAGATCGAGCTCCTCGCAACCCATATCATCGGCGGTATTGCAAAACGCGGCGGTAAGATCGCGATAAAGACCGTCAAGGATGCAGTGAACGGAAAGTGATATGCACGAGCTGTCACTTGTATTCGAGATAATACGCCGAGTCGAGGAGGTCGCTGCCGAAAACGATGTTAAACGTGTGGTGGGACTTACCCTTGAGGTAGGCGAAGCATCGGGAGTAGTCCCCAAGTTTATTGAGGAGGTATACACCGAAGCTTGTGAGGGCACGGTGCTTGAGGGGAGCAAGCTCAATATCGAGCTGATACCGGCAATGGCATTGTGTACCGACTGCCACAGGATGTTCAAATACAGTCAGTTTGACGGGAAATGTCCACGCTGCGGCAGAAGCGACCTCCCCGTATGTGACGGTGATACTTTCATGATAAAGGAGATAGAAGTCCCCGAATAAGGCATAGCTCAAACCCTGCTTCGTTAACGATGCGAAGCAGGGTTTTTTACTGCCAAATGTGATTTAAAAACTTAAAAAACCCAACAACTAAGGCAAGTTTAATTATATTGTGTAAAATTATGCAAAGTGCAATAAAAAGCACTTACGCTAAAAGGGAAAATTAGTTCAAAAATACACGATAAAAAGCTTGAAAGAAAGTAGCGTTTTTGGTATTATGTAAATCGTAAAGGTATATATACTATATTTATATTTTTACACAGCGATTTTCTATTCGGAGGTATCTGTCTATGAGCAAATTGAAGAGGGGATTTTCCTTTGTTCTTAGCCTCATAATGCTGCTTTCGCTGCTTACGGTGATTCCGTTCACCGCAGTAGGAGGAAGTGCCGAGGCAAAGAGCTATGAAAATTCCGGCGTAATAACATCATGGTACACTGCCATGACGGATCTTGACGGTGAGCAGACGAAGGAAGCACTTGTCGATAAGTATTTTACCGGCAGCGGTCTTTTCTCATCGAACTCCACCTTCCGCAGCAGGATCCAGGTCTCCGCAGGTGGCACGACCTTCAGAGTCAAGCTCACCAACTACTACGGTGCCGAGGATCTGAATATCAAAGAAATGACTGCGGCATTACCCGGTGAAGGTAACGCCACTTCCATTGACGGAAAGAGCATCGTGAGCGTAAAGGTAAACGGTAGCTCATCCTTTACCATTCCCAAGGGCGGCTATGTCTGGACGGATTGGTTCACCATGAAAACAACTATCGGCTCCGGCGGCTATCTTGTTTTCTCATCCTATATCGGAAACTCCGGTGAGGTTCGTGACGCAGGACTCACAGGCAGTATATCCTACTGCTGGAGAGGCGACCAGATGGACAATACCGAGTGGACATACGGTGCTCTCGGTAAGCTGACAAAGCAGGATGCCAATGCCGGCGATTACAATATCACTCCGCTTTTAAACTGCCTTGAGGTCAAGACAACAAACAGCAGCAACTACAGTGTAATGGTCATCGGTGACTCCACCGTTACCAACTACATTCCCTCGCTGCTCCAGTCGAAGCTCAGAGGCGAGAACGTATACGATGTTGCGGTCCTCGGTGCAGGTATCAAGGGCAATGAGCTTTTGACAGACGGTGTAGGAGGCGACGGCCCCTTGGAGGGTGCGGCACTTCTCAGCCGTTTCGATATGGACGCACTCAGCCTTTCGGGTGTTAAAAAGGTCTTTGTCAAGATCGGTGTCAACGATATCGTTCACCCCAACTGTTCCAATCTTGCACAGTACTTTGACGGTACTCCCTCCGCACAGGAGATAATCAATGCCTATAAGCAGCTCATTTCCGCTGCTCATGCAAAGGGCATTGAGATATACTTCTTCGATATAACCCCCTGGATAGGCTACACCCGTGGGGGCACGGTAACGACCGATGAGGCGACCATCGCAAGGATGGAGGGCGTTCGTCTTGAGGTCAATGCATGGCTTGCAGAGAATGCAACGGATTATGTTGATTCCGATTACATGACTGTCGATCCCATTGACGGCTACTCCTTCGGTTATATACCTGTCAGCGATGATGTAGGCACTCAGCGTTCCGGCTTTGAAAACCAGTACGTCCTTGCGGATGCCTATACCACCGACCACATCCACTATACCGCAGAGGGTCAGAGTGTGATTGCAAACTGCGTCCCCATCAGCATCTTCAAGAGCGTTCCCACAGGCGATGCGGCAAATTTGCAGGCAACGGTCAAGAACCTCTATGTTGCAACAACCGCTACCACAGGTACAAGCTATTACTTCTTCGGCAGTGATGAGAAGCTCCCCGAAGGAAGCGTTGACCAGCAGGGCAACTTCGTCCTGATGTCGACCGATGGCGTTGAGACCGCAAGCCCCGAGGGAAGCGGCATCGGATCTTCAAGACGTGGTGCGGTTTACGGAAACCCGATAGCCGACTTGGTTCTGCTCCAAGCCACTCTCCAGAAGGGCACAAACGGTGCACCGTATTTTGCCGTAGCATCGACTACTGCTGCTGACGGTAAGACCATCGTGCCTTCTTCCGACAGCTATAAGGCTGCTTACTGGAAGCAGACCACGGAAACGCAGTCAGAGATCAAGTGGCAGAACTACGCATACAGCGATCTGTATCTCGGCTACTATTTCCCGATTCTCTATACACCCGATGTTTACGATACCGGTGTAAGAAAGACCGTTGGACTGAACGGCGTTGCTACCGGCTTCAGTGACTGGTACAGCTTCAATACCATTTCAGCGCTTGACAGTACAACCTCCTATAAGAGCTACATACGTTACGGCTCGGTATTCCCCGGCAACTCCGACAGATATTTGAGCTTCTACTACGATGTCCCGAACAAGAATGATTGGGACGACGTTGTAAGCGGCTACAGCTTCCGTGGCATAAGATACGCCGATCATGCACATGATTCCGCAGATGCAGGCAATCTTGTAACGCTTTACGAAGCTGCAAGTGCCGACACCTTCCTCAAGATCCTCGATCAGAGCAAGGCACAGACCTTCTATAACGGGGCCTCCGGCACCGTGGTGAATGTCAGCTACAACGTTTCCGATAATATGCTCAACTCTCCGACGATGACGAGCACCGGCAAAAACGAAAACGTTCTCGTCAATATAGACTTCAAAAACTACGGCTCCTTCACCGGCTACACCTTCGGACAAGACCGCAGCGTCACATGGACGAGTGATAACGAAGCCGTTGCAAAGGTAGGCACCGATGGCAAACTTGTCCTCGGCGGACAGGGCGGTATAGCCAATGTCACCATGACACTGACCTGGACGGAGCTTGACGGCACCACCTACACCATGAGTGATACCCTGACCGTCACCAACATCATCTACACTGCGGATATCTGCATCGATGGCTACTACCCCGATGCCTACACCGTAGAGAACTTCACCGCAAACGTCACCAAGGACGTATCCGTGACCTACAGCAGCACACCTCTTGCAGCACTCCCCGCAGGCGGAGCATGGGTATGGACGAGCTCCGACAGCTCGATATTCACCGTATCCGGCAACGGCAGTGACGCAACCTTGAGCTTTGGCTCCAAGAGCGGCACGGCAACCCTCACCGCAGCATATGTAAAAGACGGTGTAATATATTGCAGTGACAGTGTTGAGATAAGCTCCGTTACCGCATTTGTCGATATCCAGATCGGCAATGACACGGTAGCACAGGACACCGGAGCATACCCCGACTACAAGCTCATAAACGGCGTTAACCCCGGCGATACTCTTAGTCTCAAGGCACAGCCCATAGGCTTAGGAGCAGCGGAGCTTGATATGGAAAGCGGCAGCTATTCCTGGAGCATCGTAGGCGATGCAATCGGAGTTACCCTCTCCGATGCGACGAGTCGTACGGCGAAGCTCAGCTTTGACGGAAGCGATACCGCAGTCACCGTGAAGCTCAGCTACACTCTCGGCGGCAAGGTATACGAAAGCCAGGTCACCGTTATAGTGACCGCAGGTGTCAGCCGGAGCAATATGGTGCTTGACTTCGGACTTCCCATAACGATAGAGCTCAACGGCAACGCATCGGGTATCAGTGCTTCCGCACCCACCGCAACACTCAATACCGGCATAACGACTAACGACGAGTTCGGCGGAGCAAAATCTGCAAGCACCGAATACGGTACAGCAAAGCTCAGCGGTAATGAGCTCACCTATACCGCAGAGAAGATGCTTGCGGATAAGGACACTGTTTACTATTCCGCCAAGGTCGATACCGGATATAAATACGCCGAGATCGGCATCATCCCCGCAACGAGCGTATATTATGAAGACAGCTTTGTAAGCTACAGCGGCA
>CAYUQN010000032.1:0-17922 GCA_964446815.1 uncultured Oscillospiraceae bacterium
TACTGCTATCAGGTACCCTCCACAAACGAAATGCTCTTTAACTCCTAAAGCAAAAATGAAATTCCCACTGTCATACGGCAGTGGGAATTTTTAAATTACATATATTAAATATGTAGGAACATTTGACAAAGCACCACAGGGTGTTATATTATAATTTTCATGGAAAAGATTACATCGAGAAAAAACAATATAATAGTTCACCTCAAAAAGCTGAGTGCCGATGCCAAGTACAGGGACGAAAGCGGCGAATTTGTCTGTGACGGGATAAAGACTCTCAAAGAAGCCGTTGCGGCAGGAATGAAGATCAAGACGGTGCTGTTTAAGGGAGCGCCCCTAACGCTTGACGATATCCCCGATGGCTGTGATGCATACTATGCACCCGACGATCTTTTTGATTACGCATCGCCGCTCAAAAATTGCCCGGGACCATTGTTCACAGCTGAGCAAAAGCACGGTGACACTGCTACGATCAAAAACGCCGTTGTGCTTGAAAATCTCCAAGACCCCGGCAATGTCGGCACCGTGATCAGGACGGCAAACGCCTTCGGTGTTGATGCGGTGATTTTGGTCGGTGACTGTGCCGATCTCTATAACCCCAAGACCGTAAGGGCAACGATGGGTGCGATCTTCCGCCAAAGAGTGCTCAAACTGTCTCGAAGTGAGCTGAAAAACCTGTGTGATGCACAGGGCATTAAGCTTTACGGTGCTGCACTTAGCGATACCGCAAAGGATATTCGAGAGCTCAGCCTTTGCAATACCGCAGTTGCGATCGGCAGTGAGGGTAGGGGACTAAGCAAGGACTTTCTTGATATTTGCGACGGTGAGCTTATAATTCCCATGATGCCCTGTTCCGAATCCTTAAATGCTGCGGTCGCCGCAGCGGTAGCGATGTGGGAAATGACGAAGTAAGCGTTGAGGGAGTGGGATAATGTCTGCACTGAAATATTGGCTTTGGATCTCGCAGGCACCGGGCATAAGCCCGAGAGTGACCACCGCACTGCTGCATCATTACGGAAGCCCCGAGGCAATGTACTTTGCTCCGCATGGGGAGATCAAAAGCCTCGTCGGCAGATACGATGACGGCATCGATGAGCTTGAAAAGCGTGATCTCGATTCCGCACTTCGAATACTTGACAAGTGTGATGAGCAGCATATAAGAATACTGACGGTGCAGGATGCCGATTATCCGGACAGACTGAAGAATATCAGTATGCCGCCTAATATCATATACGTCAAGGGCAAGCTTCCGCCTGTTGACGATGAAGCGGCGATAGCGATAGTGGGCACAAGAAAGGCATCGCCTCACGGACTGAAGATGGCAATGAAATTCGGCTACGAGATCGCAAAATGCGGTGGCGTAGTCGTATCGGGACTCACAGCAGGTATCGATGAGTTTTCGGCAAAAGCGGCACTTCATGCAGGTGGCACCGTGATCGGCGTCCTTGGAGTTCCGCATGAGCAGGCAAAATCGGAATTTCATGCCGATGTCGCATGGTACGGTGCTCTTGTGAGCGAATACCCACCCGGAGCACCGGTGTATCCGAGCTACTTCCGTGCCAGAAATCGCATAAGTGCGGGACTGTCACTCGGAGTTTTGGTGGTCGAGGCACCGCAAAAGAGCGGAGCAAGACTGTTTGCAAACGAAGCAGCGGATCAGGGCAAGGAGCTTTTTGTTGTACCCGGCAATGCCGATGAGTATAATTGCATGGGCTCCAATGCCATACTCAAGGAGGGAGCCAAGCCCGTCACCGAGGGATGGGACGTAATGTGCGAATATGCGGCACTTTTTCCCAATAGAGTACACAGAAGCGACGAACTGTATTCTCCGGATAAGCTGACCTATAAACCACAAAAAGAACGCGAAAAGGAAGCCGAGAAGAAAAAAGTTTCAAAAAAAGTCATTGACAATGAAGAAAGTGAAGTCTATATTGACTCCATGAAACGACTAAATGGGCTGACCGAGAGTCAGCTGTCCATAGTATCCGCGATGGAAAGGCCATCGATGCAGGTAGATGAGCTAATCGAGAAGACGGGACTTTCCGCAGCAAAGGTCTTATCCGACCTGACATTGCTTCAAATCATGGGTCATGTCAGACAGGATGCGGGTAAAAGGTTTACATTTATAATAAAGTGAGGACTCAAAATGCCTACAGCGAAGAAGAATCTTGTCATAGTCGAATCTCCGGCAAAGGCAAAGACTATCGAAAAATACCTCGGTACCGACTATAAGGTCGTAGCATCGATGGGACATCTGAGGGATCTTCCGAAAAGCACCCTCGGCATTGATATAGATAACGATTTTGAACCCAAGTATATCCCCGTCAGGGATCATAAGGAGATAATCGATAATCTCAAAAAGCTGTCGAAGAATGCATCGACGGTATATCTTGCAACCGACCCCGACCGTGAGGGTGAGGCGATATCGTGGCACCTCAAGGAGCTTTTGGGGCTTGACGATGAGCACGCAAGACGAGTGACCTTCAACGAGATAACCAAAAAGGTCGTAACGGAAAGCATAGAGCACCCGAGAGATATCGATCAAGATCTTGTCGATGCACAGCAGGCAAGACGACTGCTGGACAGAATAGTCGGCTACAAGCTGTCTCCGCTGCTTTGGAAGAAGATAAAAAGAGGTCTGTCGGCAGGAAGAGTACAGTCTGTTGCGACGAGAATGGTCGTTGACAGGGAAAAGGAGATCGATGCCTTTGTCCGTGAGGAGTATTGGCTGCTTGATGCCATACTCGGCTGTGAGAACGGAGCAAGCTTCACCGCAAGATTCTACGGCAAGGATGACAAGAAGCTTGAGCTTCATTCCGAGGACGAGGTAAAGCACGTCATCTCCGAGACCGAGGATGAGCCGTTTTCGATAAAGAGCGTAAAGCGGGGCGAGAAGCACCGCAGCCCCTCACCTCCGTTCATCACCTCAACGCTCCAGCAGGAGGCATCACGCCGACTGGGCATGACTCCGAGAAGAACAATGTCCATTGCCCAGCAGCTTTATGAAGGCGTAAATATAACCGGTCAGGGCTCCGTCGGTCTTATAACTTATATGCGTACCGACTCTTTGAGACTCTCCGATGTCGCGCTTGCGGCGGCAAAGAGCTTTATAATAAACCACTACGGTAAGGAATATTACCATGGCTCCTACCGTGTATATAAATCCAAAAACAGTGCCCAGGATGCACATGAGGCGATACGTCCCACGAACATTGAGCTGACACCGGAGCTTGTGCGTAAGGATCTGACCCCCGAGCAGTACAGATTGTACAGACTCATTTGGGGACGCTTTACCGCAAGCCAGATGGCAAATTCGGTGTACGATAACGTTGTTATCGACATTGATTCCAACGGCTATGTTTTCCGTTCAAACTACTCCGAGCTTCGTTTTGCAGGCTATACCGCCGTTTACGAGGAGAGCAAGGACGAGGAATCCGATGAAATCCGCAGCAAGCTTCCGGAGCTTAATGCCGGAGAGCGTGTGTATCTCGAGAAGATGCTCCCCGAGCAGCAGTTTACTCAGCCTCCGGCAAGATATACCGAAGCGACACTGATCCGTGCCATGGAGGAAAAGGGCATAGGCAGACCGTCCACCTATGCACCGACCATCTCAACGATAACCTCACATGAGTACGTCGTTAAGGATGGAAAGTATCTGAAGCCCACGAACCTCGGCACCGTTGTGACCGAGCTTATGATGGAACGCTTCCCCGACATCGTCGACCTCAAATTCACCAATAACATGGAGGAGAGCCTTGACGGTGTTGAATCCGGAAAACGCTATTGGAAGGAGCTCATCCGTGAGTTCTACGGCGATTTCAACGAGGAGCTTGAATCCGCCGAAAAGGCACTTGAGGGAACGAGAATCAAGGTACCCGATGAGCTTTCGGATGAATTCTGCGACGTATGCGGCAAGCAGATGGTCGTGAAATCCGGCAAATTCGGAAGATTTTTAGCTTGCCCCGGCTATCCCGAGTGCAGCTTCACAAAGCCGCTTGTCATTGAAATGCCCGGCAAATGCCCCAAATGCGGCAGCAGGATCCTCAAACGCACCTCAAA
Source organism: uncultured Oscillospiraceae bacterium (assembly GCA_964446815.1). Classification (GTDB taxonomy): domain Bacteria; phylum Bacillota; class Clostridia; order Oscillospirales; family Oscillospiraceae; genus F23-B02. The sequence goes on from CAYUQN010000032.1 coordinate 4,057, forward strand.
GAAGGGCTACACCTTCTACGCCTGTGAAAGAGGAGCCGATTGCGGCTTTATGACATGGTACGTTCCCACAAAGGACTATTGCCCCGAGTGCGGAAAAACACTGTTTAAGCCGGGTGGAAAGGGAAGGCTCAAGAGCTTCTGCATAAACGAGGAATGTCAGGCCTTTGTCCCCGAGGAAAAGAGAGGCTATAAGAAAAAGAGCGGCACCGAAAAGAAAAAGAGCGACGGCGACAAGAAGAACACCGCAAAAAAGGCAACAAAGGCTGCCGCAAGAAAGAATAAGGAATAAGAAATGAAAAATGTCACTGTATTAGGAGCGGGACTTGCAGGCTGCGAATGTGCATGGCAGCTTGCAAAGCGAGGTATCAAGGTAAAGCTTGTTGAGATGAAGCCCAAGAAGATGTCACCGGCACATACCTCACCTTATCTTGCGGAGCTTGTCTGCTCCAACTCTCTCAGGAGCGATGAGCTTACGAACGCAGTGGGACTGCTCAAAGCCGAAATGAGAAAGATGGGCTCACTCATACTCGAGAGTGCCGATATAAACAGGGTCGCGGCAGGTGGAGCACTTGCCGTAGACAGAGAGGGCTTTGCAAGGTACATAACCGATAAGATCAAAAATCATCCGAATATCGAATTTGTCATTGACGAGGCAGTGGATTTCCCCGAGGGTGAGCTTGTTGTTGCGACAGGACCTTTGACGAGCGATGCCTTTGCGGAGAAGATAGCGGAGCTTTGCCATTCCGACGGACTGCATTTTTACGATGCCGTTGCGCCTATCGTCACGCTTGAGAGCGTAGACATGGAAAACGCCTATTTCGCATCGAGATACGACAAGGGAACGGCGGATTATGTAAACTGCCCCATGACCGAGGAGGAGTACATGGCGTTCTGGAAGGAGCTGTGTGCCGCCAAGGAAGCACCCGTACACGGATTTGACGACGGAGGAGTGTTCGAGGGCTGTATGCCCGTAGAGGTCATGGCACGCAGAGGCGTTTCGACTCTTTGCTACGGACCGCTCAAACCGGTCGGACTAAGAGACCCCAGAACCGGCAAGGAGAGCTACGCCGTAGTGCAGCTCAGACGAGACAACGCCGACGGTACGATATACAACATGGTTGGCTTCCAGACTCACCTCACATGGGGTGAGCAGAAGCGAGTGTTCACGATGATACCGGCACTCAAAAACGCCGAGTTTGTGCGTTACGGTGTAATGCACCGTAACACCTACATAAACAGTCCCGATCTCCTTGACCGCTACTATCGCTTTAAGGCGGATCCTCGAATCAGCTTTGCCGGTCAGATGACAGGAGTTGAGGGCTATGTCGAGTCCTCGGCATCGGGTATGCTTGTCGGCATAGAGACTGCGGCAAGGCTTCTCGAGCTGCCTCCCGTTGACTTCCCGCAGGAGACTGCGATCGGAGCGCTGGGTCACTATGTATCCGGCGGCAGTGTCGGTGACTTCCAGCCCATGAACATCAATTTCGGAATAATCGCCCCGTTGGATCACAAGGTAAGGGGCAAGCGTAATAAAAACGCCGAGATCTCTGCAAGAAGTCTTGCGATAATCGACGAGCTTATGAAGAAGGAGATATTTGCCTGTGAAGATAATCGTTGACGCGATGGGCGGCGACAATGCCCCTCTTTCCGCCGTTAAGGGTGCGATATATGCGAGAGAAAGAATAGGCACAGACGTAGTCCTTGTAGGACGGGCTGAGGAAGTGAAGTCCTGCTTTGAGGGCGAGATACCCGACGGCATTGAGATAGTCGATGCAAGGGAGGTCATCAGTATGCATGACGATCCCAGCACCGCAACGAGGAAGAAGAAGGACTCCTCAATGACCGTTGCACTTACCATGCTCAAAAACGGTGAGGGCGATGCGGTGGTGTCGGCAGGCAGCACGGGAGCATTGCTTACCGGTGCAACGCTCATAACCAAGCGTATCAAGGGCATCCGCAGAGCTGCGATGGCACCTGTGTTTCCGAGCATGGAAAAGGGCTTTATGCTTATGGACTGCGGTGCTAATGCGGAGTGCACACCGGAGTATTTGCTCCAGTTTGCGTATATGGGAAGCTTTTACGCAGAGAGGATCATGGGCATAAAGCAGCCCAGAGTGGCACTTCTCAATAACGGAGCGGAGGAGACCAAGGGCGGTCAGCTCCAGCAGACTGCGTACAAGCTGCTGTCCGAGGCAAAAGCCGGTGGCAGATTGAACTTTGTCGGAAATATCGAGGGCAGTACGATGTTTATGGGCGGAGCCGATGTTGTGGTAACGGACGGCTTCTCCGGCAATATCGCCCTCAAGACCACCGAAGGAGCCGCAAAGCTTTTGTTCAAGGAGCTCAAGGGAGCCTTGAAAAAGAACTGGCGTAATAAGCTTGCGGCCGCCATCCTGCAAAAGGATATAAAGAAGATAGCGAAGAAGCTTGATCCCAACGAGGTCGGAGGAACTCCGATGCTGGGAATAGCGAAGCCGGTAATAAAGGCACACGGTTCATCGAATGATGAGGCAATGTTTGCCGCTATAAGACAGGCTGTGAGCTTTGCCGATTCCGGTGTTATAGAAGATGTCATCAGAAATATCGACTACATGAAGATCGGTGAGGAAGCGTAAAAAGTGCGTGAGCTTGAAGAAAAATTAGGATATGAGTTTAAAAACAAGGAGCTGCTTACCCATGCTCTGACTCATTCCTCATACGCAAACGAAAACAGGGGAAAGGGCATTTACAGCAACGAACGTCTTGAGTATTTGGGCGATGCGGTGCTGGAGCTTATCAGTGCAAGGTATATCTACGACCTCAAGCCTGCGATGCCCGAGGGCAAGATGACAAGGCTCAGATCGGAGCTTGTCTGTGAGCAGAGCCTATACGCCGTTGCCAAGGATCTTTCCCTCGGCAAATACCTGCTTATGGGCAAGGGCGAGGACAAAAACGGCGGCAGGGAGCGTCAGTCGATATTGGCGGATGCGACCGAAGCGGTGCTTGCGGCAATGTACCTTGACGGAGGCTTTGAGGTAGCCGATGCCTTTGTGCGTCGTATGCTCCTGAATCCGGAAAGCATTAAGGAAAAGGGAACGGAGGATTACAAGACCGAGCTTCAGGAGCTTGTCCAGCGTTCTCCGAACAGTCATATAAGCTATGAGCTCATAGACGAATACGGCCCCGACCACGAAAAGACCTTTGTGTTTAAGGTATCCCTCAACGGTGATCAGATCGGTGAGGGCAAGGGACATACCAAGAAAGAGGCGGAGCAGGCATCCGCCCGTGAAGCCTTGAAGAAGCTGAAAAATGACACCTAAGAACAGTATCATACCGGTGTTTGTACCGCACCTCGGCTGTCCCAACGATTGCGTATTTTGCAATCAACGCCGCATATCCGGCGAAAAGGAAGCCGCAAATGCAGACACCGTGGTAAAAGCGATAGAATCGGCAGCCGCCTTGCCCTATACGGGAGCAAAGCGGCAACTGGCATTTTACGGTGGCAGCTTTACGGCGATCCCCACGGCAAAGCAGGAGGAGCTGCTTTCCGCTGCTGCACCGTACCTTAAAAACGGAACGATAAGCTCAATACGCCTTTCGACCCGACCCGATGCCATAGATGAGACGGTGCTCAAAAGACTTGCGCATTACGGTGTTACCACCGTTGAGCTCGGAGCACAATCCATGTGTGATGAGGTGCTTTCACTCTCCGGCAGAGGTCATGACTCCAAGGCGGTCAAAGACGCATCGAAGCTTATAAAGTCAAATGGCTTTGAGCTTGTGCTGCAAATGATGACCGGACTTCCGGGAGACAGTGAACAGCGTAGCATAGAAACGGCACAGCGTATGATAGCCTTAAAGCCCGATGCCGTCAGAATATACCCCACCGTAATCGTCAAAGACACGGCACTGTATGACCTTTGGCAGAGCGGACATTATATGGAGCATACGGTAGAGACTGCTGTGAGCGTATGTTCAAAGCTTGTACCGATGTTTGAGGAAGCGAATATTAAGATAATCCGTTTGGGACTCAATCCGACTCGGGAGCTCTCCGAGGGTGCTGCGGTAGGCGGAGCATATCATCCTGCCTTGGGTGAGCTTGTTTATTCGAGGATAATGCGAAACAAAGCATATGAGCTTTTAAAGTCCGTTGAAAGCGATAGTGTGACCCTTAAAGTCAACCCCTCCGATGTTTCGAAGCTCATAGGACAGCACCGCTCTAATTTGGAGTGGCTCAAAGCCGAGCTCTCGCTGAAGGAAATAAAGGTCAAGACCTGTGATATTGAAAAGGGCAGCGTAGCCCTGCTGTAAAAGTCAAGTAGCAAAGCGGCACCCGATAGGGTGCCGCTTTGCTTAGACTGTCAAAAACTATGCTGCACAGGAAAAATGATAGAGCAGCGGGGGAGCTCGAGGGGGTCAAGACCCACCTCGAATTGGATCGCCGCCGCTAAAAGCCTTGAGAATCAAGGCTTTTAGCGAAGCGTCATTTTGATATACAAAATGACCGGCGGCTTTTTCAGCTTGCAAAAAACCCAAAGGGATTTTTTGCAAGCTAAAGCGGCACCCGGTAGGGTGCCGCTTTGCTATCTGCAATTTATGCCTAAAGCGGTCGTAATTGTCTTGAAATGAAGCGGATTGGGTGGTATAATAAAATGCTTTGTTATGTTCTGTTTTGCAGAATCTACGATCACAGAAGTAATTTTAACTCAGAGGAATACGAATGTACCTAAAAGCATTGGAAATTCAGGGCTTCAAAAGCTTTCCGGAGAAGACCAGAATTACATTTGAAAAGGAAATAACGGCGATCGTCGGCCCCAACGGTTCGGGAAAGTCGAATATAGCAGACGCTATCCTGTGGGTCATGGGTGAGCAGAGGTCTAAAACTCTCCGTGGCGGCAAGATGGAAGATGTCATATTCAGCGGTACGGAAAAGCGTGGTGCATTGGGCTTTGCTCAGGTATCGCTTATAATCGATAATTCCGACCGCATATTCGATTTTGACAACAATGAGCTTGTGCTGACTCGCCGCTACTACCGAAGCGGTGAAAGCGAGTATTATATCAACAGAGAATCCGTAAGGCTCAAGGATATAAACAGCCTGCTCATGGATACCGGACTCGGCAGAGACGGCTATTCTATCATAGGACAGGGCAGGATAGCGGAGATCGTTTCGTCAAAGAGCACGGACCGCAGGGAGATATTCGAGGAAGCGGCAGGCATATCACGCTACCGCAGCCGCAAGGAGGAATCCGAGCGTAAGCTTGAAAAGACAGAGGAAAATCTACTGCGAATAAACGATAAGATCGATGAGCTCGAGCTTCAGCTTGAGCCGCTTAAAAAGCAGTCGGAGGTCGCAAAGCGGTATCTCATCCTGCGAGATGAAATGCGTATCCGTGAGATATCCGTTTGGATGGCAACGCTTGATAAGCTCCGAGCCCAGTCGGGTGAGGTGCTTGCCTCCTACGAGGCCGCAAAGGCAAAGCTTGATAATGCTCACAGGAGCCTTGAGGCACTGTACGCATCGTCAGAGAATATAAGCACACGTATGCGTGAGAAGGATGTCGAAGCCGAAAACGCTAGACAGAGACTCTCAACCGCCGAGGGCAAGGTGGCGGAAAACGATGCCACGGCAGCGGTTTTGCGTGCCAATATCGAAAGCGGCGATGCAGAGATCGGCAGGATGAAGTCCGATATGGCGGAAGCCGAGGTCAGAGTCAGGGAGATAAGCGAAAAGATCGAGCAAAACGATCTGCATATAGCGGAGCTTGACAAATCGATCTTGAAGCTTGAGGATGATCTGCGTTCGGCATCGAATGTCATCGAGGGCTGTCGCATGAAGCTCGGAACGAGAGAGACGGCGTATAGGACACTTGAGGAAAAAACTCAGGCGATGACGGTTGATCTCAGGAGCATGGAAGCCAAGATCCATATGCTCAGTGAGATGGAGAAGGAGTACGAGGGCTTTTCCAAAGCGGTCAAGACCGTTATGCGAGAGCATAAGAGGGGGACGCTCAAGGGAGTACACGGCCCTGTTGCAAATCTTTTGCGTACCGATGATGAGTTTGCCCTTGCCATAGAGACGGCGTTGGGTGCGGCGATGCAGAACATCGTTGTGGATTCTCAGAACGACGGTCGCAGTGCAATTGAGCTTCTAAAGCGTAGCGACTCCGGCAGGGCGACATTTTTGCCAACGGATACGATACGCGGCACCGTGATGAAGGATGCACCGGTAAATGACCCGGGCTTTGTAGGTGTGGCATACGATCTTGCCGAGTTCGATGAAAAGTACGACGGCATATTTGCAAATCTGCTGGGCAGAACGGTCGTGGCCGAAAGCCTCTCCGATGCTGTGAGGATATCGAAAAACAGCGGTAACCGCTTCAGAATAGTTTCGCTTGACGGTCAGCTTATTAACGCAGGAGGCTCGATGACCGGCGGCAGTGCCGCCAAGGGCACGGGCATACTGTCAAGGGCAAACGAGCTTGCAAAGCTGAAGGAGCAGCTTGCGAAAAAGCAGTCGGAGCTTACACGCTATAGGGATGAGCTCCAAAAGGCGGCATCATCACTGTCGGCACTTCGCTACGAGCTTGAAGCGGCAACGGAGGATCACAACGCAGTCAAAAACGATCTCAGTGCAGTCGGTGCCGAAAAGCGTGCAACGCAGTCTGCGGCAGCTCAGCTGCTTGCCCTTTTGGACGCACTTTCCGGTGACGGGGAGACACGTAAAGCTGCGTTGGATGCAGCCCTTGCAAAGAAAGCGGCATTTGAAAAAATGCTTGCCGATAATGAGGTCGAGAGAGAGAAGCTGTGTGCTGCAGTGCAGACCGTGAGAGATGAGATCACGGCACTGAACGATAAAAAGCTTGAGCTTGAGGGCAGACGTACCAAGGCGGACAAGGATGCTCAGGATAAAAACAGAGAGCTTTTGGAGCTTGAGCGTAGCTGTGCAAGGCTTGAGAATAAGAAGCTTGAAGCCGAGATGGAGGAGAAGCAGCTCCTCGATAAGCTGTGGGACAGCTATGAGCTGTCGCATACCGCGGCACAGGAGCTCCGTCAGCCGGTCGAAAATCTCCAAAAGGAGAGCAGAGGCATAGCCGAGCTCAGACGGCAGATAAACGCACTCGGAACGCCGAACCTCGGTGCCATCGATGAGTACGAGCGTGTGAACACGAGATACGAATTCCTCACCGGTCAGCGTGACGATGTCGAGAAAGCGAAGAAAGAGCTGCTTGCCATCATAAACGACGTTACCGGAGAGATGAAAGAGGTATTTACAAGGGAGTTCAAGCTCATTGACGAGAACTTCCGTCAAACATTCCTCGAGCTTTTTGGCGGCGGTAAAGCGAGCCTTAGCCTTGAGGACGAAAACGATCCTCTTGAGTGCGGTATTGAGATCAAGGTACAGCCTCCCGGAAAGGCGGTTTCGAATATTAGCCTGCTGTCCGGCGGTGAAAAGGCATTTGTTGCGATAGCCCTGTACTTTGCGATACTCAAGGTACGGCCGACACCGTTCTGTGTAATGGATGAGATCGAGGCAGCACTCGACGAGGCGAATGTCGTTCGCTTTGCGGAGTACCTTCGCAGGATATGTGATAAGACGCAGTTTGTAGTGATAACCCACAGACGCGGTACGATGGAGGAAGCGGACTTCCTCTACGGTGTTACAATGCAGGAAAAGGGCGTTTCGAAGGTCATAGAGCTTGACCTTGAAGCGGCACAGATGGCAGCGGAAGAAAACTGAGGAGGACAGCATGGGATTTTTCGAAAAAATGTTTTCGGGTCTTTCAAAGAGCCGCAAGAATCTTGAAGACCTTGAGGAGATATTCCAAAATTTCAACGCCGAGAGTGACGAGTTTTATGAGGAGCTTGAGGAGCTTTTGGTGATGAGCGACATGGGAGCGGAGAATGTTGCACAGCTTTTGTTTGATTACAAACGCCTCATTTACCGTAACTACATCACCAAGGCAAGACCTGCAAGAGAGGCACTTATCGGTATGCTCACCGATATGCTCAGTGACAATGACCCCAAGATGAAGCTTGACTCCAAGCCCTCCGTCATCCTGATGGTAGGCGTAAACGGTGTCGGCAAGACGACGACGATAGGAAAGCTTTCGGCACGCTATAAGGCAGAGGGCAAGAAGGTGCTGCTTTGTGCAGGTGATACCTTCAGAGCGGCGGCAGCGGAGCAGCTCGGTGTATGGGCAGAGCGTTCCGGTGCGGATATCGTCCGCCATGAGGAGGGCAGCGACCCTGCATCCGTTGTATATGACGGCATATGTGCGGCAAAGGCAAGAGGTGCCGATATAATCATAATCGACACAGCAGGAAGATTGCACAATAAAGCGAATCTCATGAACGAGCTCGGAAAGATAAGCAGAGTAGTTCGACGTGAGCTTCCGGAAGCCGATATCGAAACGCTTATGGTGCTCGATGCAACTACCGGTCAGAACGGGCTTATACAGGCAAAGCAGTTTCTTGAGACGGCAGGCATCACCGGTATCGTGCTTACGAAGCTTGACGGTACCGCAAAGGGCGGCATAGTGTTTGCCATAGCAAACGAGCTGAAGCTCCCCGTCAAATACGTCGGTGTAGGTGAGGGTGTGGACGATCTCATACCCTTTGATTCGAGAGAGTTTGTGGAGGCATTGTTTAAGGAATGAAGCTGATACTTGCAAGCAATAACAAGAATAAGCTCCGTGAGCTCCGTGAGCTCATGTCCGATACCGATATCGAGATACTCAGCCAAGCGGAAGCAGGTTGTGATTTCGAGGTCGACGAGACGGGGACGACCTTTGCGGAGAACGCTTACCTCAAGGCGGAAGCCGTACACAAGGCAACGGGCATTGCCGCACTTGCTGACGATTCCGGTCTTGCGGTCGATGCACTGGACGGAGCACCGGGGATCTATTCTGCACGCTTTGCCCCGGGAGGCCATTCGGCAAGCGACTATGAGCGTAATGTTTATTTGCTTTCCGTGATGGAAAATATGGAACAAAGAGCGGCAAAATTCGTATGTAGCATATGCTGCATAATGCCCAATGGGGACATTATCCGTACCGAACAGTATTGCCACGGTGAGATAATCCGTGAGCAGAGGGGCACAGGCGGCTTCGGCTATAACACGGTGTTCAAGCCCGATGGCTTTGACATCACTATGGCGGAGATGAGCGATGAAGAAAGATATGCGATCTCCCACAGAGGAAAGGCACTCAGGGAGTTTAAAAAGAAATTGAGGGAATACAATGATACTGACAAGTAAGCAAAGATCGCAGCTCAAGGGGCTTGCGATGACACAGGATACGATAATTCAGATCGGCAAGGGCGGTATCGGTGAAAATACCGTTATCGAGGTCAACAACGCACTTGCCGCAAGAGAGCTGATAAAGGGCAGAGTGCTTGAAAATTCGCTGCTTTCGGCAAGAGAAGCAGCGGAGGAGCTTGCATCCCTTTGCGGTGCCGAGGTCGTCCAGACCATAGGAAGCAAGTTCGTGCTGTTTAAAAGGAATATCAGAGAGCCTAAAATAGAGCTGGTAAAGAGCAAGAAAAAATGAGGATCGTCATATATGGCGGTACCTTTAATCCGCCGCATTTGGGTCATGTAGCCGCAATACGTTCGGTGATATCTCAGTGTGAGCCCACAAAGCTCCTTGTGATACCGGACAATATACCGCCGCATAAGCAGCTTGCAAAGGGAAGTCCGGATGAGAAAGAGCGACTCATGCTGACGGAGCTGGCCTTCGGTGATATCCCCGAGGTCGAGATCAGCGATATGGAGCTTAGACGCAGCGGAAAAAGCTATTCCTCGGACACCGTGGAGACCCTGCTTCAAAGCTACCCCGATGCAGAGCTTTTCCTTGCCATGGGAACGGATATGCTTCTCAGCTTTGAGACATGGCACCGCTTTGAATATCTTTTCGATACCGTGACCCTCTTGGTGTTTGCCAGAGGCGATGCCGAGGATGAGTCGATATTCAAACACGGTGAATATCTCAAAGACCGCTACGGTGCAAGGATCGTGTATGTTACACATGAGCCCTTGCCGATATCGTCATCGGATATAAGGGAGCTTTTGCCCAAGCGAGAGGGTGCGGATATGCTGCCTCCCAAGGTGTACGAGCGGATAATCGCCAAGGGCGATTATGAGGCAAGACCCTCACTTCCGTGGCTTAGGGAGAGATCGTATTCATACCTTGCACCAAAGCGTATACCCCATGTAGTAGGCTGTGAGCAGGAAGCGGTAAGACTTGCAGCACGTTGGGGCGAAAATGTCGAAGATGCTGCGGAAGCCGGAATTTTACACGACATTACGAAAAAACTTGTGCTATCCGAACAATTGATATTGAGCGAAAAATATGGTATCATAAACGACAACCGTGAAAAGGCAAACGTGAAGCTGCTCCATGCAAAGACCGGAGCGGCACTGTCCAAGGAATTGTTTAATATAAGTGACAGGGTGTACTCCGCTATCCGTTGGCATACAACGGGAAAGCCCGATATGAGCCTGCTTGAGAAGATAATATATATGGCGGATTATATCGAGCCGAACAGGGACTTCCCGGGAGTGGACGAGCTCAGAAAGCTTGCCTACGAGGATCTTGACGCGGCAATGACCTTGGGGCTTTATATGAGCCTTGAGGATATTAAAAGCTACGGCACTGAGCCCTACGAGGTGACCGTGGCGGCATACGAATGGTACAAAGAGATAACATACCGATTCGGTAGGAAGGGATAAACGATGCAGCTATACGGAAACAACAGCAACAAGAAACACGAACCGCGTTCCGAAGAAGAGCTTATGGCAGAGCAGCAAGCTGTCGATGCCGCAATGAAGGGCAAAAAGCCAAAGAAGCCCAAGAAAAAAGGCTCCGTTATCAAGAAAATACTTCTTGCCATCCTCATAATAGCGGCACTTCTTGCCGCAGCATGGTTCATATTCGTTCAGTTCTTCACCGAAGCCCCCACGATAGACGATCCCGATGAGGTTCAGAGAACGGGCGGATGCTATACCTTCCTGATAGTCGGACTTGACAAGGTGGGCAATAATACCGATACCATAATGCTGGCACGCTTTGATACCGATGAGAATACGCTCAACGTCGTGAGCCTACCCAGAGATACTCTCATCAACTCACAGCAAAGCGTCAAGAAGATCAACAGCGTCTACCCCGGCAGCATCAATACCGGAGGAGACGGTTATACGGCACTTGCCGATGCCGTTGAGATGATGCTCGGCTTCAGAGTCGATAACATCGTTGTTATTGACCTCAAGGCAGCGGAGGAGATAGTTGACACCATAGGCGGCGTTGAGTTTGACGTTCCCGTCAATATGAACTATGACGATGCAGCACAAGACCTGCATATCCATATCAATAAGGGACTTCAGACTTTAAACGGTGAGCAGGCAGTTCAGGTGCTCAGATTCAGAGCGACCTACGGAATGGGCGATATCGACCGTATCGACGTTCAGCAGGACTTCTTCAGAGCTCTTGCAAGTCAGGTGCTTTCACTCGGCAACATCCCCAATATCGATGAGCTTATCAATATTGCCGAAACCAGAGTTACTACCGTCAACACCCATACCAACGAGCCCTTGACAGGGGACAATGTCCGCTTCTTCCTCAAGGAATTCCTTGAGCTGAGCGGTGACAGTATACAGTTTATCAAGATGCCGGCACTCAATTCCTATTGCGGCGACATCTGCGGTCTTAGCTATGTGTTCCCCGATATAGGAGCATGGCTTGAGACTGTGAATACCTGCCTCAATCCTTATGACAAGGAGATCACCTATCAGGATATCAACATGGTAACGGTGATGAACGGTAACTTCTACTACACCTCGGAGCCCCTCAGAGGCGGCGTAACGAGCTTCTATCTATACAGCAGCAATCCCACAACGGAGAATTACGGTATGCTCCCGTACTCCGATCTACTGACAGACGAAGGGTGATAATTCATGATGACACCGAGAGAAGTCGTGCAGATAGCCGCAAAGGCACTGAACGATAAAAAGGGTAAGGACATAAAGGTTCTTAAAACACACGAGCTTACGACGCTTTGCGATTACTTCGTCATATGCACAGGTACCTCCTCAACGCATATCAAGACGCTTACGGATGAGATCGACAAGGCAATGAGCGAAGCAGGGGAGCCCCCCATCCGCAGAGAGGGATATCGCAGCGGCAACTGGGTCTTGCTTGACTTCGGCTGTGTCGTAGCCCATGTATTCACAGAGGAAACAAGAGAATTTTATAAGCTTGAGAGACTGTGGTCGGATGCGGAGGAGGTCGACCTCTCATCCCTTATCGGCCCCTGCTAAGGGGCATACGGACATAAAATAAAACGATAAGGGAGTAATAAAAATGAAATACGATTTTTCCGCGATAGAAAAGAAATGGCAGGAAAAGTGGGAAGAAACAAAGCCCTACGCCGCAGTGACGGGTGATCCCAGACCCAAGTTCTACGGACTTATAGAGTTCCCGTATCCGTCCGGACAGGGACTCCATGTCGGTCACCCCAGACCCTTTACGGCTATTGATATCGTCAGCCGTAAAAAGAGGATGGAGGGCTATAACGTCCTTTTCCCGATAGGCTTTGATGCATTCGGTCTCCCCACCGAGAACTATGCGATAAAGACCCATATCCACCCCAGCAAGGTAACGGCGGATAATATAAAGACCTTCACCTCCCAGCTCAAAATGCTCGGCTACGGCTTTGATTGGGACAGAGTTGTCGATACCACCGATCCCAAATATTATAAGTGGACGCAGTGGATATTCCTCCAGATGTACAAGCACGGCCTCGCATACAAGGCGACCATGCCCGTTAACTGGTGTACCTCCTGCAAGTGCGTGCTTGCAAACGAGGAAGTTGTCGACGGCGTATGTGAGCGTTGCGGCAGTGAAGTTATCCGCAAGGAAAAGAGCCAGTGGATGCTTGCGATAACCAAGTATGCACAGCGTCTTATCGACGATCTGGACGATCTCGATTTCCTTGAGCGTGTCAAGATCCAGCAGCGTAACTGGATAGGTCGCTCCACCGGTGCGGAGATAAGCTTTAAAACAAACCTCGGTGAGACCGTCACCGTTTATACCACAAGACCCGATACTCTGTTCGGTACGAGCTATATGGTCATTTCCCCCGAGCATCCTCTGCTCGAGAGCTGGAAGGACAAGATCTCGAATTGGGACGAGGTCGATGCCTACCGTACCGAAGCAGGAAGAAAGTCCGACTTTGAACGCGGTGAGCTGAACAAGGAAAAAACAGGCGTTAAGCTTTGCGGTATCGAGGTAATAAACCCCGTTACCAATGCAGCACTCCCCATGTTCGTTTCCGACTATGTACTTATGGGCTACGGCACCGGTATCGTCATGGGTGTTCCGGGTCACGATCAGCGTGACTGGGAGTTTGCGACGAAGTTCGGTCTGCCCATAATCGAGGTCGTCTCCGGCGGCGATGTCACAAAGTGTGCATTTGTCGCAAAGGATGACAGTGCCGTGATGGTAAACTCCGGCTTCCTCACCGGCATGACCGTAAAGGAAGCAATACCGGCAATGAAGAAGTATGTCGAGGAAAGCGGCATAGGCGTTGAGAAAGTCAATTACAAGCTGCGTGACTGGGTATTCTCCCGTCAGCGTTACTGGGGCGAGCCTATCCCCATGGTCAATTGTCCCGAGTGCGGTTGGGTACCCGTTCCCGAGGAAGAGCTTCCCCTTGTTCTTCCCGATGTAGAGAACTATGAGCCCACCGATAACGGCGAGAGTCCCATTGCCAAGATGCGTTCATGGGTCGAGTGCTCCTGCCCCAAGTGCGGTGGCAAGGCAGAGCGTGAGACCGATACGATGCCCAACTGGGCAGGCTCAAGCTGGTACTGGCTCCGCTATATGGATC
>CAYUQN010000033.1:0-17657 GCA_964446815.1 uncultured Oscillospiraceae bacterium
CCCTCACCGAGCAGGCCGATATGATACTTGAGCTCTTCCCCGATGCAAAAAATGTTGGTCTTATCTACTGCTCCGCAGAGCCCAACTCCGAGTACCAAGTTAAAGTCGTTGAGGAATACCTCACTACCAAGGGTCTTACCTGCACCCGTTTCTCTTTCAGCGACTCCAATGATGTTGCCGCAGTCACCACCAAAGCGGCAGCCGCCAGTGACGTTATCTACATCCCCACCGATAACACCGCTGCCTCCTGTGTTGAATCCATCGGCAACATAGTTCTTTCAGCGAAGGTTCCCGTTATCGCAGGTGAGGCAGGAATCTGCTCCGGTTGCGGTGTTGCGACCCTTTCCATCAGCTACTACGATCTCGGCTACAAGACAGGTGAAATGGCTGCGCAGATCCTTCTCGGTGAAGCCTCCGTTTCCGATATGCCCATTGCCTACGCCGAGGCTTCCAAGAAGTTCAACCCCGAGATCTGCGATGAGCTCGGTATCACCGTTCCCGAAGGCTTTGATGCTCTCGACTGATATTATTATTTAAATTTTAAGGAGAATTGCTATGACGGATCTGCTCGGTGCTTTGCCCGGCGCCCTTGCTCAGGGTATCATTTGGGGTATCATGGCGATAGGCGTATACATTACATTCAAGGTCTTGGACATTGCCGACCTCACCGTTGACAGCTCTATTTGCACCGGTGCGGCGGTATGTACCATGATGATGCTCTCGGGGCACAGTCCGTGGCTTGCGATCCTTTGTGCTCTGCTCTCCGGCTTAGTCGCCGGTTGCATTACCGGACTCCTCCATGTTCTGCTCGGTATTCCCGCTATTCTCTCGGGAATACTGACGCAGATGGTGCTGTGGTCTGTTAATCTGAAAATACTCGGTAAGGCAAATCAAGCTTTGAGTGCCCGTACCAATCCCGTCCTCGTATCGCAAATGGACATTGATTCCGCTCTTATCGTTCTTGCCCTCTTTGCCGTCGCAACGGTCATCGTTTTGTACCTCTACTTCGGTACGGAAATCGGCTGCGCCATCCGTGCTACAGGCTCCAATCCCGTGATGAGCAGGGCTCAGGGCATAAACACCGGTCTGACCAAGGTCTTGGGTCTTGCGATAAGCAACGGTATCGTTGCCCTTTCGGGTGCTCTGCTTTGTCAGTACCAGGGCTACGCCGATATCAACATGGGCAGAGGCGCGGTAGTCATAGGTCTTGCCGCAGTCGTCATCGGTGAGGTCATAGCAAAGCATATCTCCACTAATTTTGCCGTCAGGCTTTGCGGTGTAATTGTCGGTGCCATCGTGTACTACATCGTTTACCAGGCAATCATATTCTCCGGCTTCGATACCGATCTTCTTAAAATGTTCTCCGCCATAGTCGTTGCTGTCTTCCTCGGTTTCCCTTACGTCAAAAAGCAGCTAAGTCTGTCGCATACTGCGGCAAAGGGAGGTAAGGATCATGCTTGAGCTTAAAAATGTCACAAAGATATTCAACAAGGGCAGTGTAGATGAAAAGGTCGCTCTCGACGATCTTTCTCTCACCGTCAATGAGGGCGATTTCGTCACCGTTATCGGCGGTAACGGTGCAGGTAAAAGCACCATGCAAAACGCCATTTGCGGAACATGGCTACCCGACTCCGGCAGTGTCGTTCTGGGTGGTGTCAATGTCACCGCACTTCCCGAGTTTAAACGTGCAAAATACCTCGGCAGAGTATATCAGGATCCCATGATGGGCACCGCGGCAGGTATGCAGATCGAGGAAAATCTCGCTCTTGCCTCAAGACGCGGCAAAAGACGTGGGCTGCGTCCCGGTATAAGCAAGGCGGAGCGTGAGGAATACCGTAAGCTTTTATCGGAGCTCGATCTCGGTCTTGAGGATCGCCTTGCGGCAAAGGTCGGTACCCTCTCCGGCGGTCAGCGTCAGGCCCTTACCCTCCTGATGGCCACCATGAGTAAGCCCAAGCTCCTGCTTTTGGATGAGCACACCGCCGCTCTCGATCCTAAAACCGCTGCAAAGGTCATGCAGCTTACCGATAAGATAGTTCGTGAAAACTCCCTTACGACGCTTATGATAACTCACAATATGCGTGATGCCATCGAATACGGCAACAGGCTTATCATGCTCCATGCAGGGAAGATCATTCTCGACATTTCCGGTGAGGAAAAGAAAAATCTCACCGTCGCAAATCTCCTTGAGATGTTCTCCAAGGCAAGCGGCAGTGAGTTTGCAAACGACAGGGCTATTCTCTCATAATTATATTGTACACTTTTTTATTACTATACCCCCCCGTATGAAAAATGCATCACAGAGTTTGCCGCTCGTGGCGGCAAATAAAATCAAACCGTTTTCTGTCAGGGCGTGTACCTGACAGAAAATACTTCTCAGACTACTGTATGCAAAAAATTTGCAGGAAAAGCCCAAGGGCTTTTCCTACAAGCCGAAAACGAGTGCAGATCTTTCCGCACTCGTTTTTTTATCAGTCTAAAGCTATGGACATATCAAGCTTTTCGGGTAAGGTGAAGTTTGCTGCGATAAAGGGTTCTCCTGCATGGAAGGAGCTGCGGACTATCGCCTTTTTTGCTCCGAGTCTTTCGCAAAGCTCCGGTATGAAATCGTCGTTACCGAGGCATTCCTTTACATACAGCACGCCATCGTCAAGATAACCACAGGCTATCGAACGTCCGCAACGGAACATTCCGCCGCCGTAGGCTCTGCAAAGCTCACGCTCATATTCGTACCACGCAAGAGGAAATGCTGTGTTTTGCTTAAACTCACTTCGCATTGCAGCATATTCCGCTCCGGAAAGGTTCTTTATATCGCAGTCTGTGTGCTTTGCTTCCTTTTCCTCATATGTGCAGCGGCTCAGCTTATCGGTACCGAGATTGCTTTCGTACCATGCGTAAAGCCCCGAGGAAGCCGGCAAGGTGCACAGTCTCGGGAATCTCTCCCTGCAATATCGCATAAGCTCGGTGCCTACGCCCTTGCCCCTGTAAGTTTCATCGACGGCTACGGCGTAGACATAGCCACAGCGTTTGCCCTCTATGACGGCGGCAAGAACGCTCGTCATACCGATGATCCTGTCCCCATACTCAGCCACATATGCAGTACCCATTTCGGGAAGCAGCTCAAAGAAGCGGCTCACAAGCTTTTCATCGTCACCGAAGGCAGTATGCCACAGCTCGATGAGGCGGGGGATCTCATTCTTCGAATATTGCTTTATTATCATTCTTTCCATACTGCCACATATTTCATCAGGACATATTCGGGCTTATAGGACAGCTTCGATTTTCTGAGGCTTTCGTGGCCCATATCGTCCTCTCGGTTTACATAACACACCTCGGGGTATCGCTCTTTTATCATTTTCGCAAACTCCCTGCAGACCATCGGGTAGGCTCCGGCGATATCGGGGTATGCCTTTTCAAAATGAGTACAGAAGGTGTCATCGCATATTTTTTCACCGACGGAAAAGCCGATGAGCCTATCCTCGGCATACAGTGCTCCGCCTATGAGCTCCAGCTCGTCGAAGTGCTCAAAGCCACGCAAAACCGCCGTATGCTCATAGCTTATATCTCCGGTAAGCCGCTCGGAGGATTCCTCCGTCCACTCGTCGAGCATACGAATACAGTCGGGAATATTGCTTTCAGCCAAGGGAACGAAGCTCCATTCATGCTCCTTTTCAAAGCGGTTACAGAAATTCTTTTTACCGTGGAGGGCTTTGCCGGAGTAGCTTGACAGCTTATCCACGGAGTAGATGTAATCGGAAAAATCTCTGTCCTCATAAAGCTCAAAGCAACCCTCAAAGCCTTGGGTCAGCTCATTTTTGTGCTCCTCGGTGATGCCGCATATCTTGAGGGGAATACCCTCTTTTTTGCATATCTCCTTCATTGCGGCTATGGAGGGTGCGATATTGCCCTTGCCGACGGGGTAGGCAAAGAAGCTTTCCCCGTTTCTCACAAAACGTGTGAGCAGACGGTCCCCCAAGGGTGCCGCCGTTTGGAGGTATCGCTCATCCCACATATAAATATTTCCGAAACAGAAATCCGCACTGCGTGAGTTTTCCGTTCGGAAATAAGGTTCCATCATATTTTTCGAGTCAAGCTCAATTGAATAAAGTTCCATACATTTTCCGATCAATATGTATTTTTACAAAGTCTTTTGATCTCACTGCGTATCTCACGAAGATCCGTAAATGTATCGGGTCTCTTGGTCGGATCACGCAGAAGTGCCGCGGGGTGATATATCGCCATGGTCTGAACGCCGTTTACGGTGAACCATCTGCCCCGCTCCTTAGTTATTCTGAAATCTTCCCTTATCATCGAGGTGCCGGCTATCCTGCCGAGGCATATGATGATCTTTGGCTCAACTATCTCTATCTGACGGTCAAGCCAATGTCTGCAAGCTTCCTTTTCCTGCGGTAGGGGATCGCGGTTTTTCGGAGGACGGCATTTAACAACATTTGCAATGTACACCTTTTTGTCCGTCAGGTCAATCATTTTCAACATATCATCAAGCAATTGACCGGCTCTGCCGACAAAGGGTGTACCGCTGAGATCCTCCTGTTCACCGGGACCCTCACCGACAAGCATCACTTCGCTTTCCGGATCGCCTCTGCCAAAGACGAGATTTGTCCTTGTCTCGCAAAGCCTACAGCCTCGGCAATCGGCACATTCGGTATAAAGCTCGTTCATTCTATCGCTTTTCATCAGCTTTCCTCCGAGCATTTCGCAAGCTCAAGAAGCAGCTCACGCTTATTGTTTTCGGGAAATTCCATCACATAATCAAGCAAAAACTTGAGCATCTCACCGAGCTCATGGCCGTGAAGCCCCACTTCCAAAAGATCGTCACCGCTGACGGCAAGGTGCTTGAGAGAAAAGCACTCGCCGCTTTTGAGCACCGCTTTGAAGTCCTTTTCGCAGTCAACACCCAAAAGGACACCGTAGGCATCGACGGCACAGGACACGGCATCCACACCGTAGCGGTTGAGATATCTTTTCCAGCCGAGCTTATCCGTAGGCGGATCACCCTTCAGCATTTCCTCGGCGTTGCGACAGCAGCGTATCGTCCTGCCGTCAAGTCTCAGTTCCTTTAAAAATGCTTCCGCAGACGGAATAAAGCCGTACTTTTGAAGTAAGATAGACAGGGTGATCCAACGCTGCAAGGGCTTTTTGGGGAGCTTTGAGATATCGCTGAAGTTGGGAGTGCCCCAACCGGAGCCGGTGATATACCTTGACAGCAGCCCATACTCCATCGCATCACCGACGCTCTCGGGTCTTGCGGTCAAAAGTATGCTCTCAAGCTCATCCCTCACTCTTTCGGGGGCAAGCGTGGAACAAAGCGATGCCTTGTTCTTTATCGCCTCAAGGGTCCTTTCCTCTATCGCAAAGTCAAGTCTCGATGAAAAACGCAGTGCCCTGAACATACGCAGTGCATCCTCGTCAAAGCGAAGCGAGGGTTCACCGACACAGCGTATGAGCCTTTTCGATATATCGTCTATTCCGCCGAAGGGATCGGATATCATCCCGTCCGCCGACAGGGCTATGGCGTTCATGGTGAAATCACGTCTGCCGAGGTCACTGATGAGATCGGAAACAAAGGTAACGGAGTCGGGTCTTCTGTGATCCCTGTAGTCCCCCTCCGTCCTGAAGGTCGTTACCTCACAGCTTTTGCTGCCATGCTTTACAGTCACCGTGCCGTGCTTTATTCCGGTCGGTCCCGAGTCGGGGAAAATGTCCATCACCTCATCGGGGAGGGCACTTGTGCATATATCCCAATCCTGCGGCATTATGCCGAGGATGGTATCCCTTACGCAGCCGCCTACAAGATACGCAAGATGCCCTCTCGCCTGAAGGGCAAAGAGGGTCTGTCTGACATATTTCGGCGGATTGACCTGTAGCATTGCTTCACCTAACTTGAATTAAAAAATGTTGCCAGATTTGAATTGCGGTATTATAATATCATTCGGTAAATATAACATCAATACGAAATTGTTAATTTTAGTTGGAGTATATATGAAAGACTTTTCTCGATTTTTAAACGGACATTGCAAGGGTCATCTCATCGGTATAGGCGGTGTTTCCATGTCGCCGCTTGCGGAAGTGCTCGTCGGCAGAGGTATAAGGATCAGCGGCTCCGATATTGCGGAGAGCGAGCGTACCTCCCACCTTCGCACCTTCGGCATCGATATTTATATAGGTCATGATGCCTCAAACATCGCAGAGGACATTGATTTCGTTGTACGCACCGCCGCCGCTCATGACGATAATCCCGAGATAGTCAGGGCAAAGGAGCTCGGCATCCCCGTATTCGAACGTACCGAGGCTTGGGGTGCCATCATGAAGCATTACGAAAATGCCCTTTGCATATCCGGTACCCACGGTAAGACGACGACCACTTCTATGTGTACGCACATTCTCATGGCTGCGGAAAAGGATCCCACCGTTATGATAGGCGGTACCTTGCCGCTCCTCAAAGCAAGTCACCGTGTCGGTCGCGGCAATACAATTATAATGGAGAGCTGTGAGTATTATAACTCGTTTCTCTCCTTCTTCCCCACCGTTGCGGTCATTCTCAATGTTGAGGAGGATCATCTCGACTTCTTCAAGGATCTCGACGATATAAAGCACTCCTTCCGTGAATTTGCCCTCCATGTTCCCGAGAACGGCTATGTTGTCGCAAACTTAGACGATGACAACACCATGGATGCCCTGCGTGGGATAGATCGCAATATCGTCACCTTCGGTTTGAGTCCCAAGGCGGATGTTTATGCCAAGAACATTTCATATGTCGGCTCCGCCACCTATTTTGATATAATGTACAAGGGCAAGTGCATGGAGTCTGTTTGCATCCATGTTCCGGGTGAGCACAATATTAAAAATGCTCTTGCCGCCGCCGCTGCATCGCTTTGTCTCGGTATCAAGCCCACTGCGATAAAATACGGGCTTGCAGGCTTCTCCGGTGTAGGTCGTCGCTTTGAGTTCAAGGGCAAGTTCAACGGTGCCGATATTTACGACGATTACGCCCATCATCCCGGTGAGCTCAAGGCTCTTATAGATGCTGTGGAGACTCTCGGCTATAAGCGTACCGTCGTGGTATTCCAGCCCCATACCTACAGCAGAACAAAGGCTTTGTTTGACGATTTTATAAGACAGCTCAGGAGACCCGATCTGCTTTATCTTGCGGAAATATTCGCTGCAAGGGAGAAAAATGTCTACGGCATTTCCTCGGCTGATCTTGCAGAAAAGATCGAGGGTGCAAGATTCTTCCCGACCTTTGCCGAGATCGAAGCCGATCTTGCCGAAAACGCAAGACCCGGGGATCTCATTCTCACCGTAGGTGCCGGTAACGTATACCGCATCGGTGAAGACCTTCTCAAATCATAAGAGGTACAGTTATGGAGATTTGTTGGTTAGGCCATGCCTGTTTTAAAATAAGTCACAAGGGCTATTCCGTTGTTTTAGACCCCTATCACACCCGTGAGCTTTCCTCATATTCTCGGCTTTCTCTCGAAGCCGATGCGGTGCTTTGCAGTCATGAGCATCCCGGTCACAATAACAGAGATGCCGTTAGGATCATCAAGCCCACTAAGCCCTGTCCCTATGAGCTTTCGTATATCGACACCTTCCACGATACCAGTTGGGGACTGCTCAGAGGTACCGACAGGATACATATTTTGAATTGGGACGGCTTCAAGATCGTTCACATGGGTGATTTCGGCGGACTGCTTACCGATAACGAGAAGTCGGAGCTTTTCGGTGCCGACGTTCTTATGATCGCAGCAGGCGGCTTCCGTGCCATGCCCAGTGATAAGACCAAGCCCCTTGCAGATGAGCTTTTTGCAAACGTTGTTATACCGATGCACTATGCCCATGGTAAGCACGGTAATCGCCGTCTCGAGCGTGTCAGTGCGTTTACCGATCAGTATATGCCCCTGTCCATAGTCCGTGAGTACGACACAAACACCATCACCATCGACAAGTCCACTCCGGAGCAGGTCGCAGTTTTGAAGTACATGGAATAAACGCCGCTTTATCGGCGTTTATTTTCTTTCTCACAATTCCCTTGATTTTTATCCACCCTTAGTATATAGTATTTGAGCTACTGCGTAAAAAGGAGCGATCACTCTTGGCTAAATCCAAGGAGCAAAACTATTTGCACGGTGCCGTCATTCTGACTGCCGGTGTTATTATAATGAAGATACTCGGTGCGATCTACAAGATACCGCTGGGTAATATGCTCGGTAATGAGGGCTATGCCCTGTTTTTATCCTCGTATAATGTCTACAGCGTTTTTCTAACTCTGGCAACGGCAGGTCTGCCCGTTGCGCTGTCGCGGATGATAAGTGAGGCCAATTCTCAAAACCGTCCCTTCCAAGTCAGGAGGACTTTTAGTGTAGCTCAGTCGGCATTCTTCGTTCTGGGTGTCATATGCACCTCGATAATGCTCATCTTCCCCGATTGGCTTGCGGATTCCGTTTTGAACAATCCCGATGCCGCGGAGAGCATATTCGTGCTTGCTCCCTCCGTCCTTATGTGCTGCATTCTCTCATCCTACAGGGGCTTCACTCAAGGTCACGGCAACATGATCCCCACCACGGTGGGACAGGTGCTCGAGGTCCTTGCAAAGGTCATCGTGGGTCTTGCCTTCGCCTGGTATCTCACAAGCAACGGCTTTGACACCTCGGTATCCTCTGCCGGTGCGGTATTCGGTGTGACCGTCGGCTCTCTCGTTGCACTGCTTTATATGATAATATCAAAGCGTCGCAACTACCGTTACGATGCCGTTGCACAGCCGGATGTTCCCGATTCGAGATCGGATATCCTCCGTGAGCTCATCAGAATAGGCATTCCCATCGCCTTGGGCTCCATAGTTTTGTCCCTTGTCAATCTCATAGACTCCAGCCAGTGCATGGGCAGACTTCAGGATGCAGCCGGCTTCAGCTATAAGCAGGCAAAGGAGCTTTACGGCACCTACGGCTATGCTCAAACGCTGTACAATCTCCCTGCCGCTTTCATAACACCGCTGACGATATCCGTTATCCCCGCGATAGCAATGAAGATGGCAAACGGCAACAAGGATGAGGCTTCCAAAATATCCGAGGATTCGCTGCGTATATCCGCTGCTGTTTGCCTGCCGATGGGTATCGGCCTCTCCGTTTTGAGTGAGCCCATTATCAAGCTGCTGTACTCCGATGTTCACGAGTCCGGCCCCATGCTGCTTTTTGCTCTGGGCTTTGCTTCGATCTTCGTATGTCTGTATCTTATGAGCACTGCGGTGCTTCAGGCTGCCGGTAAGGAAAAGCTGACGCTCATATCCATCGTCGTAGGCGGTGTTGTCAAGATCGCCGTCAACTATGTTCTCGTCGGTACTCCGGAGATAAACATCTACGGTGCTCCCATCGGTACCCTTTGCTGCTACTTTGCAATGTGTGCGATGAACTATTTCTTCATGTACAAGAGCCTTGACAAGGCTCCGAGGCTCGGCAAAGTCTTGGGTCGTCCCCTGCTTGCCACCGTCATCATGGCAGCGGTCGCCTATGCCGTATACCTGCTCTGCTCCTCGTTCCTGGCTCCCGTGGGCAGGCTTTCTATCGCCGTTGATCTTTGTGTTGCAATAGCTTTGGCGGTCGTTGCCTATGTGATTTTTGCCGTTAAGCTTCGTGCTATCACCGCAGATGACATGGCTCTTATCCCGAAAGGCGATAAAATCGCAAAATTATTGCACATGAACTAAACATTTTAGGCAATTTTGTAAAAAAAAGACTTGCATACACTAAGGAAATGTGATAGATTTTCAATGCTGCTTTTTTGTAGTAAGAAAACCTGCGATCACTTTTAAACCGCAGGTTGATATATAACAGCGTAGTGACGCATATTTTTAGGAGGATAACACATGAATAAGGCAGAGCTTATTACAGCAGTTGCTGAAAAGACCGGTATGTCAAAGAAGGATTCCGAAAAGGCAGTCAACGCCGCTTTCGACACCATCGTTGAGACCCTCGTTTCCGGCGAGAAGGTTCAGATGGTCGGCTTCGGTGTATTCGACATCAAGGAACGCGGTGAGCGTATCGGCCGCAATCCCAAGACCCGTGAGGAGATCGCTATCCCCGCATCCAAGGTTCCCTTCTTCAAGGCAGGCAAGGCCCTCAAGGACGCAGTTGCAAAGTAATTGCATATCAACGCCGAGTGAAAAGCTCGGCGTTTTTCATAGGAGCATGACATGAGAATTGATAAGTATTTGAAGGTCTCCCGTCTCATAAAGCGGAGGACGGTAGCCGGTGAAGCCTGTGGAAGTGAGCGTGTTTCCGTTAACGGTAAACCGGTCAAGGCAAGCTATCAGGTCAAGATCGGTGATATTATCGAGATCGCTTTCGGTCAGCGTAGCTTGAAGGTCGAGGTACTCAGCATAAACGAGACCGCAAAAAAAGACGAAGCCCCGGCAATGTACAAAGAGATAGTGTGAAAATGTCCGAAGGGACTTTTTCACAAGCTGAAAAAAGGTGCGGATAAACCGCACCTTTTTCTTTTAATATCCGTATGGCTTTTTCTGCTGCTTGCACCATGTCCTGAGGACAAGACGATCCGGTAAAAGCTTTACCGCAAGCACCTGCATCCGCTCCGGAAAGCCGAGAACGGATACGGCTTTGCCCTTGTGCATATCCTTGACCGCTTTTTTTATGACCTCCTCGGGGCCGTAGTAGCGGTTAAAGTAGCTGACAGTATCGTCATGAATGGCATGACTGAAAAACTCCGTCTTTATCCAACCCGGGCATACCGCCATGACCTTTATGCCACGCTCCCAAAGCTCCACTCTAAGTGCCTTGGAAAAGCTGAGAACATACGCCTTTGAAGCACCGTAGACGTTTATGAACGGTACCGGCTGGAAGGATGACATCGAGCCCATGTTATATATCTGAGCACCGCTTTGCATATAGGGCAGTGTGATATATGTCATACCGGTCAATGCCCTGTCGTTGAGGTCGATGATCTGAAGCTGCTTTGTCATATCCATCTCGGTATATGTACCGAAAAGTCCGAAGCCCGCCGCATTCACAAGCACCCTTACATTTGGCTTTTCCTCATCGAGAAGCTTTGCGAATTTGTCAAGCGAATCATGCTCCAAAAGATCAAGTGCTATGGGGCGTATCTTCGCCCTTACCTTGTCCTGAAGCTCACACAGTCTCTCCGTTCTTCTGGCTATGACCCAAAGCTCGTCAAGCTCCATATCCTTATCTATCGCATAGACGAACTCTCTGCCCATTCCGGACGATGCGCCGGAGATAACGGCTATATTCATTCAGCAGCCTCCTCGGGTCTTACAACGCCTCTGAGTCCGTTTGTGAGAATATCCGCCAAAGATCGTGCAAGTGCCTCGGGTGCTATGGGGCAATCCGCAAGCATCCACATATTATAGCTGTGCATTACACCGCCGGAGATGAAGCGTGCATATACAAGTGCCTTTTCCTCTCCGCCCATGCGATCGACAAGCTCCTCATCCGAAAGGATGAACTTGGTGAGCCACTCCTTGAGGTTAACTCCGAGGTCATAGATATTTATAAACTTAAATACTCTCTTTGCCGGATCACGGCTTGCCATCATATACTCGGCTGCAAGAAGCATTATCGGGTATACATCCTTCTCAAGCTCGCTCGCTCTATAGTCACCGAAAAGAATATCGGCGTGTGCATAGAGATCGCTTATAAGTGACTGGCGAACATCCTCAAGGTTTTTGAAATGAGCATAGAAGGTGCCTCTGCTTATATTGGCCTTCTTCAAAAGCTCATTTACCGTAATGCTCTGAAAGTCCTTTTCATACATCAGCTCAAGCAAGGCATCCTTAATAGCCTTTCTTGATTTTTCGACCATTCTGTTTGTTCCTGCCATAAAACCCTCCATAGAAATTTGCTATTTGTTAACAACTATAAATCACTTGTATAATTCTATACTGTTTTATTAAAAAATGCAAGAATAAATTGTTGTTAAAGATTTTGTCTGTGATTATACTTTTTCGCTGAAAAATACAGAAATAAATTTTTTTCTCAAAAAAGTATAATTTGCATATTGACATTTCTCCTTGAGGAGTATATGATTAGACAAAAGCAAGTTAATTGTTTAATTTTGCAAAGGGGATCAATTTCAGTGAATATGAAAAACATTCTGCCTTCGGTCGAAAAACCGTGGATGCGATTTTTCGATGAAGCGGCAAAAAGTGCGGTTTTGCCGAAACGCACGATCTATACTCAGCTTCGCACGGTCAACGAGGCCTATCCCGATGACATCGCAATGAACTATTACGGCAACAGGATAAGCTACGGTAAGCTTCTTTATGAGGTCGATCGCTGTGCAGGCTCATTCTATGCCGCAGGTGTACGCAAGGGGGATATAGTCGCCGCTGCTACCGTTACCGTTCCCGAAATGGTCTATGCTCTTTACGGCTTGAGTAAGCTCGGTGCCGCTCCGGTGATACTCGATCCCCGAACAAGTGCTGCAGGTGCTCTGGAGTTTATAAAGCAGTCCGGTGCAAAGATCTTCATCGTCATCGATCTTTATTTCGATGCACTGAAGGATACGCTTTTGTCCTCCGGTCTTGAAAAGATAATCGTCATCTCGGCGGATACCTCTTTGCCCACCTCCGTTCGTATGCTCAAAAAGCTCAAGATGCCGCCTCCCATGATCAAAAGTGAGGGCATTGTTAGCGTGTGGAAGGATTTTGCCGTAAGCGGGGAGGGTGTTGACACCGAGACGGCGGAATACGAGGAGGCTCATCTTGCCGCAATAACGCTCACCGGCGGAACTACCGGTGCTCCCAAGGGCGTTATGCTCTCCGATGACGGCTTCAATGCAGTGGCTCTCGATTTTGAACACTGCGGTGTGCCCTATGGCAGAGGTCAACGCTTCCTCAATATCATACCGATGTTTTCATCCTACGGTATAGTTTCCAGCCTGCATATGCCGTTTTCGCTCGGCTTGGAGGTCGTTGTCATACCTAAGTTCGACCCCGAACGTGTCGGACACTACATTAAAAAGTACCGTCCGGAGCACACTCTTATGGTGCCGTCACACTATGAAAAGCTCATGAACAGCAAGGAGATGAGGAGCGGCTTCAGTCTTGACTTTTTCAGGACAGCAGGCTCCGGCGGCGACACGATGAACCTCGGTCTGGAGACAAAGCTGAACGACTTCCTTGAGGAGTGCGGCTGCGTATATCCGCTCTCTCAGGGCTACGGAATGAGCGAGGTATCCTCCGCCGCCTCCTGCTGCTGCAACGGCAACTTCAAAAGCCAGTCCGTCGGCTATCCGCTGCTGACGACTACGATAGGCATATTCGCTCCCGACTCCGATCGTGAGCTCGGCTACGATCAGGAGGGTGAGATCTGCATAAGCGATCCTACGGTCATGCTCGGTTATCTCAACAATAAGGAGGAGACCGACAAGGTGATCCGCAGACACTCCGACGGTACTCTTTGGGTACACAGTGGTGATATAGGTCACATGGACTCCGACGGCTTTATCTACATAAAGGGCAGGATCAAGAGGATGATAACCCTCTTTAACGGTCACAAGATCTTCCCGACTCATAAATGTGGGCTCCAACGATGTTTTCTCCTTTGCTCTCAACATGGTTCTGATTGAGATGACCGCCGACAGAGCCGATCCCACGCATGAGGCTATCAAGGATTTCCTCAACAAGGGCGGCAGCATCGGTGAAGCCTTTGCTCAGTTCATAGGCTACGCCGAGACTATGGGTATGCTCAAGGATGTTTTGGCGGTTTTGAATGAGACTATC
Source organism: uncultured Oscillospiraceae bacterium (assembly GCA_964446815.1). Taxonomy (GTDB): domain Bacteria; phylum Bacillota; class Clostridia; order Oscillospirales; family Oscillospiraceae; genus F23-B02. Next base: position 13,778 of record CAYUQN010000033.1, read on the forward strand.
GACAAGGCATATGAGCAGTTTGAGGTCAACTATACCGCTCTCATGGAGAAGATATACGAGCTCAATCCCGATATCACCGTTATCGGTGTCGGCGTTTTCAATCCCTTTGCATATTTCAGACTCAGCGGCAGCATGGATCTCGATATCAGCGGAGTGGCACAGCCTACCGTCAAGAAGATCAACAGCTTCATAAAGAGCTTTGAGGACGGCGAGGGTGAGTTCTATTACGCAGACGTTGTCGGTACCGAGACCTATGAAATGAGCTATGACGATCGCTATTTCTGGGAGTACTTTGCTCTCAAGGTGCATCCCACCTTGGCAGGTCATCGCTTCATGGCACAGCAGATTCTTTCCGTTATCCCCGATGTTGAGCTTCCCTTTGTCGATGTTCCCAAGGGCTACTGGTGCTACAATGAGGTCAAATACTGCTACTGCAACGGTCTTATGAAGGGCGTTACCGATACCGCCTTTGAGCCCACAAGCGTTATGACAAGAGGAATGGTCGCAACAGTTCTGTACAGAATAAACGGCTCCGATGATGTCTCCGCTCTCTCCCATCCCTTTAACGATGTGGCAGATAACAGATATTGCACCGATGCGGTCATTTGGGCTTATAACAACGGTGTTATCCTCGGCTACAATGACGGCAGCTTCAAGCCGGATCAGTTTATTTCCAGAGAAGAATTTGCCGCAATGCTCTATCGCTACGCCTGCAAGTTCGGCAGCGTTGATCCCGGCACCGAGTGGGCTTCTCTCTCCGACTTTGCCGATGCCGATGACGTTTCCGCTTTCGCAAAAGATGCTATGGCATGGGCAGCGGCGAACGGTATCGTTAAGGGCACAACGGTCACCACCCTCGATCCTAAGGGTGACTGCACAAGAGCACAGTGTTCCGTTATGCTTGCAAGATTTTATAAATCTCTTTAATCGCTCAAATTCGTTCGGAGTTATTATTCTCCCCCAAAATACTATCCACCTCCAAAAAGGTCTTCCTTTCTCCTGCTCCGGACGATTTGAAAAAGCCAGTCGATATTTTATCGGCTGGCTTTGTTTTTAATCAACTTGTCTTGCGATCACTATGAAGCGGCCGCCATCGGTATGGTAGGAGCAGGTCGAAAGCGTCAGTATCCTGTCGCCCTCACGGAGACTCACTCCCGTTTCGTATGCTTTGTTTTTCTCTATGAACTCACAGTACTGTGCAAATTTCTCGCTGTCATTTGCTTCGGTATACTCATAATACAAAAAGCCGCTGTCCCTGTCACCCTTAACATCGGTGAACACCGCTGCGACAAGCTCATACTCATGCTTTTCGTATATCGTATCAAAGCGTATCTTGGTATGCTTGGACGCAAATTCGGCGTTGGCATAATTCATAAGCTCGGCAAACATCGTACCGTTGCTCATATTATGACCGTAGATTATTATATTGTCCGACTCGAAAATATCGCAGTATTCGTCAACGTAAAGGCATCCGCTCGTTGCGGCATTGCCGTAAAAATCCGTTCTCAAATACTTCTCGATTTCATCGGGAGCGTACATGACAACATAGTCTATAGACGTTCCTTCGATACTGAGCCAACCGATGGCATCATTGTTTTCTGCGTAAACTCCGGCGTATTCATCGAGCACTTCCGGTAGCTCGGTACCGTTGTTTCTGAGGTCACGAACATCGTCATTTACCCCACGCTCTCGAATATCCGAAAGCAAAAACGACATGAGGACACCTGCCGCCACAAGAAAAACAATGAGCGAAACTATTCTGACTACTCGCTTTTTGCTCATATTTTGCCTCTGTAAAATTAAAATAGGAAACGGAAAATCCGCTTCCTATTTTAATCAAAATTACTCCTAAAGTCAACCGATCACCCACATTTGATCAGGTTTCCTTTTTGCGGTAAGTTGCTGCAAATGTTATCAAGCTCAGTAAGGCTATGATACACAAGAGCTCATATGGTCGGTCGTCACCGGTCTTTGGAGGATCTTTGGGATCGTTGTCGTCATCCTTGGGATCATCCTTGGGATCGTCGCCGTCATCCTTGGGACCATCGGGGTCATTGGGGCCATCGGGGTCATTGGGACCGTCGGGGTCATTGGGACCGTCGGGGTCATCGGGACCGTCGGGGCCATCGGGACCGTCGGGGTCATCGGGGCCGTCGGGATCATCGGGGCCGTCGGGATCATCGGGGCCATCGGGGCCATCGGGACCATCGGGGTCATCGGGACCATCGGGACCGTCGGGATCATCGGGGCCGTCGGGACCATCGGGATCATCGGGACCGTCGGGATCGTCGGGACCGTCGGGGCCGTCGGGACCATCGGGGTCATCGGGACCATCGGGGCCGTCGGGGCCATCGGGAGCGTCGGGATCATCGGGGCCATCGGGGCCGTTAACGCGATCACCCAAGCCTGCCCAGAGACCTACAATGTGACCGCCAACAGGTCCGAACATGATGATGTCACAGGAGTCGGCATAAACAGTGTTATCGATACCGGGAATAAGGGTTCCGGTATAGAAAAGCTGAGAGCCTTCAACCGTGAGATCGGCCGTATGCCAGTAGTTACCGGTATAGGTGGCCGAGGAGATCGTCACCTTGACATTTGCGGGAAGACGGACATAGCCGAGTCTTCCGACAAGATTCTGCTTGGTGAGTGTCTGATGATATCCCCAGATGGGGCAATCAAACGTGATCGTTGCATCGTCCGGCAGGAACATATAGTTTTCGATGAGCAGGTAGAAGTGAGGGCCGCCCTTGAAGTTGTGTCCCTCAGAGGACAGGAAATCGTCATCTACCGTTCCCCAATAGTCATCGGAAATATTGTCCGCATCGGCAGTAGAGCTCATTGAGAAAGCAGCAATGAGTATAACCGCAAGTACAATTACAAAGCTGAAAAGAAGCTTTGAGGACTTTGCAGTTTTCGCCATGGTTTGGTTTTTTCCTCCTTTCTCAAAGTGTCACATCCGCTCATAATACACCCCGGTATTGCCCTTCGCTACACTCAAATTGCCCTTCTGTCGCAACGACTTCACCCCGTTGGGGCTCCGTCTGCCACGGGTCGGGACGCAGATAATCTCGTTCGGGACGCAGCGGCTCAGACTACTTACTGATGTTCAATGATATACTATTACAATTCGGTAAAAAAAGCAATATCATTTATGTGAACTTTCGTGTTTTTTATGCGACATAAACAGACATTTGCCTAAAAAATTTGCAGAACAGTCTGAGAACAAAGCAATATTTGTAATGCCCATATCCGCTGTTATCTATTTGCTATACAAAGCGTTTAATGCTTGAAATCCATCTTCATTTGTGTTATCCTTTAAATTGCAGCTAAAATGTATTTCATTTAAGGGACGGTCCCACATCCGTCCTGCCAATTGAGATAGCTGCGGTAGTGCGTGATGAACGGGCTCATTGTGACAGGGCTTTTGCTTTGTCTGCTTCCCTTTGCGCTTTGTCGGATCGCATACCGTGTAAGCAGCTCTCCGGAGTCCGGATATCTGTGACGCAGAACGCAGAGACCTCAGTTTCGGAGAAACCAACAGTGCGGATCGCATCGCATCGGGAAATTGAGCACTTCCCTTTGCCTTTCGCTCCGCAAAATCGCAAAAAAGACTCTCGACTTTTGGCGAGAGTCTTTTTCATAACAGTCGAAGCAGCGGACAAAAATACGTCGATATGTTGGGCAAAATTCTTTTGAAAAAAGCCTAAAAATCGGAACGAGTTGAATTTTTGTTGAATTTTGGGCAGTTTTTCGCTCTGAAATTGCAAGGAAAAAAGTCAGTGTTTAAGGCAGAAAAGCCTTGAAAACACTGACTTTTTTAATTGCGAAAGAGCTTCATAACGGTGCGTAGGTATAGGGAAGAACCATAAAAAGGTGC
>CAYUQN010000034.1:0-16426 GCA_964446815.1 uncultured Oscillospiraceae bacterium
ATTCGCCCATTATGGCGACATATTCGCCTTCCTCTACGCCGAAATTCACATTTTTGAGTGCCTCGACCTTGTTGCCGCCGAGACGGGTGGAATAGATCTTTTTAAGACCGTTAACTTCAAGAATACTCATATTGCTTCCTCCTTTGGATTTCGGCTCAATTATAACGAAAAGGGGAAAGCACCTCCATCGAATAGGCTTACATTTCCCCTTTGAAATCTAACATTTTTGTAAGAATCTGATTAATCGGAAATTAGGAATTATTCACTCACACGGTGCTGTCTTAAATCGAGGGACATTGTTGTGCCCTTGCCGACAACGGAGGATGCAGTGAGAGTTATACCGAGGTTTTTGCATATCCTACCGCAGAGATACAGACCAATTCCGCTTGCCCTCATATCGCTGCGACCGTTGTTACCGGTGTAGCCTCGCTGGAATATCCTCGGAAGATCCTCCGGGGCTATGCCTATGCCGCTGTCCTCCACGCACAGAGTATCGCCGTTTTCAAGATACAGCCTTATGCCGCCGCTTTGAGTGTATTTAAGCGCATTGGAAAGAAGCTGATCCATGACAAAGCCGAGCCACTTTTCATCGGTGACTATACGCTTTTTTGTGGGCTCAAACGAAAGCGAAAGCCTGCGATCGATAAACTCCGAGGAAAATCGGCGTAAGGAGCGACGCAAAATATCATCCAGCTCACACTCTGAAAACACATAATCGCTACCGTCGCCGTCAAGCCGCAGGTAGACCATCACCATGTCGACATACTGCTCGATACGCATAAGATCCGCACCGAGCCGCCTTGCCTCGGCAAAATCGGCACTCTGCAGGCACAGCCGCATTGAGGCGATCGGGGTCTTGATCTGATGCACCCACATGGTGTAATACTCCGTCATATCGTCATACCGCAGCGAGGCTTCCTCACGGGTGGAGCGGCACTCGGCTTGAAGTGCCTTAATGATGAGCTTATAGTCCTCCTCCGCTATCGTGACTGTATCGGGCAGCTCACATAAAAGCTCCGAGCCCTCGTCCCTAATACGGGACAGCGTCTCATGCAGTCGCCGTACACGCAAAAAGTCGAGGATAACTATAAGAGCACCGATGACTGCACACAGCAAAAAGGGATATGCCACCGCCCTAAAGGGCAGGTCATAGAGATAAAAGGAGAGAAAGAACACTGCGGCAAAAATAAAATATGCGGCGACTGAAAGCCGATGCTGTCGCAGATAACGGAAAAATAGCTTCATGATCTGTCTCCCATGCTCATTCGACTATATAGCCGACACCGAATTTGGTGGTGATAAAAGCGCTTAGCCCTGCATTATCGAGCTTTTTACGCAAACGGTTCACATTCACCGTCAGCGTATTGTCATCCACAAAGCAGTCTGTTTCCCAAAGTCGCTCCATTAGCTTTTCGCGGCTTACCACCTTGCCCTTGTTTTCCATGAGACAAAGCAGTATGCGGTATTCGTTTTTGGTAAGCTCTATACGCTCCGAGTTAAAAAGAAGAACGGCAGCGGCGGTATCGAGCGTTGCACCTCTGTGCGAAAAAAAGCCCTGATTCGGTGCAAGGTCATAGCTACGCCGAAGCAGAGCCATGATCTTCGCTATGAGCACACTCAGATCAAAGGGCTTTGCGATAAAATCGTCGGCACCCATGTTCATAGCCATGATGATGTTCATGTTGTCGGAGGCGGAGGATATGAAGATCACCGGAACATTGGAGCAGCGTCTGATCTCGGAGCACCAATGGTAGCCGTTATAAAAGGGCAGGGCGATATCGAGCAAAACGATATGCGGCTCAAAGCGAAGAAAATCCTCCATCACCGAGGCAAAATCGCTGACGGCAAGGGTCTCAAGTCCCCAGCTTTCAGCCTGCTTCTTTACCGCTTCCGCAATGCCGCGGTCATCCTCGACTATCATAAGCTTGTACATGAAAGCACCTCCTTTAAATTTGAATTATACAACAGCAACGACAAAAAATCTACAAGTAAAGTAAATGTTGCGTAATCCATAAAAAGTGTTATAATGATTTTGTTTACACATTCCGAAAGGAGCTTTAACTATGTGTGGTATTGTCGGTTATATAGGCTCGGAGCAGGCTGCTCCGATACTGTTGGACGGTCTTCAGAGACTGGAATACAGAGGCTACGATTCCGCCGGTATAGCGGTGCTCTCCGGTGAAAACGAGCTCAAGGTCAAAAAATCAAAGGGTCGCTTAAAGGTTTTGAGCGATATAATAAACGGCGGCAAAAGCATCGAGGGCACCCTCGGCATAGGTCATACCCGTTGGGCTACCCACGGCGAGCCGAACGATATCAATGCCCATCCGCACCTTTCCGGTGACGGGAAGATAGCCGTCGTTCACAACGGAATAATCGAAAACTATGTTGAGCTGCGTGACTTTTTGCGTTCTAAAGGCTATGAGTTTAAATCGGAGACCGATACCGAGGTCGTGACCCAGCTGATATCGTACTACTACGCCGAGAGCGAGAATTGCCTTGAGGCTGTGTACAGGGTGCTGCGTAGGCTGGAGGGTGCGTATGCTCTCGGCATACTCTGTGCCGATGAGCCGGAGCATTTCATCGCCGCAAGAAAGGATGCACCGCTGCTCATAGGCTACGCCGAGGGATGCAGCTTCATAGCAAGCGACGTTACGGCGATAATCAAGCACACAAGGGACGTTTCCTATATGGAGGACGGTGAGGTCGCCGTTGTATCGGCAGAAGGCGTAAGCTTCTATGACGCAATGGAGCAGCCGATAGAGAAGGAGCATCACACGATAGATTGGGATGTTTCAGCAGCGGAAAAGGGCGGCTATGCCCATTTCATGCTCAAAGAGATCATGGAGCAGCCCGAGGCTATCCGCAAGACAGCGTTTTCGAGGATCAAGGACAATCGCATATTCTTCGAGGATATGAAGATAGGCACCGACTATATAAAGACCGTTGAGAAAATATACATAGTCGCCTGCGGCTCCTCATATCATGTCGGTGTGGTAGGTAAGTACAACCTTGAGCGTATGCTGAGAAAGCCGGTCGAGGTATGCCTTGCCTCCGAGTTCAGATACTCCGATCCCTTGGTGAGTGACAAAACGCTTGTCATCGTCATAAGCCAGTCCGGCGAAACGCTTGACACTATGGCGGCACTGCGTGAGGCAAAGACTCTGGGAGCTCACATTCTGTCCATCGTAAACGTTGTCGGAAGCTCCATAGCAAGAGAGTCGGATGACGTGCTCTACACATGGGCAGGGCCGGAGATAGCGGTCGCCACCACCAAGGCATACAGCACCCAGCTCGTGCTGCTGAATATGCTCGGCATTTATTTTGGAGACATTCTCGGCACGGTGTCTGCGGATGAGTATGAGACGATGATAAATGAGCTGCTCATGCTCCCTGCAAAAATGGAGCAGCAGCTTGAGAATATCGAGAATATAAAGCACTATGCATCGAACTACTTCAACCACGATTCCGTGTTCTTCATCGGCAGGAACCTTGACTATGCCATGGGACTTGAGGGCTCGCTGAAGCTTAAAGAGATAAGCTACATTCACTCGGAGGCTTACGCATCGGGTGAGCTCAAGCACGGAACCATATCTCTCATCGAGGAGGGCACCTTGGTCATCGCCCTCGGCACCTACTCGGCACTTTTCGACAAGGCAATGAGCAATGTCGTTGAGGTACAGGCAAGGGGAGCCGATGTTCTGGCACTGACTACCGAAAGCCATGCGGATGAGATGAAAAAGACGGTGGCAAACGTCATCGCCGTACCCAATACACATACGATATTCCAGCCCTCCCTGGGCGTTGTGCCGCTCCAGCTTTTTGCGTATTATGTGGCGCTGCTCAGAGGCTGCGATATAGACAAACCCAGAAACCTCGCAAAATCCGTTACAGTCGAATGACAAGGATGGGTAGGGTCACCCGAGTTTAACCCGACTGAGGTGAAGGCATTATTGAAGCTTCGGGCGATCCTTGCGTGCGTGGTCTGTAGGGCCACGCACGGAATTTTACGGATGATGAAAAAGGGAGCGACGGCACTACCGGGTAAGCTTGCACTTATTCTGTGTCCCGAGCTTTTGAGCATTGCGGCGGCTAAGGTCAAGACTCTTGCCGTCACGGGGACTAACGGAAAAACCACCTCCTGCCGTATGCTAAGGCAAATGCTGATAAACGATGGGACGGAGCCCATGTGCAACGCCGAGGGTGCAAATCTCAGACACGGTATAGCGACTGCGTTTATAATGAATCTTCGCATATCCGGAAAGCCGAAAAGAGGCTTTGCGGTCATCGAATGCGATGAAGCAACTGCAAGACGGGTGCTCCCCGAAATAAAGCCGGCAGTGCTGCTTATAACGAATCTTTTCAGAGATCAGGAGGATCGCTACGGCAGTGTCGCTTCGGCGTTCGAGGCTATATACGCAGGGCTTGCAAAAAGCCCCGACACACGGATCTGCGTGAACGCCGATTCTCCCTTTGCCGCACTGCTTAAAGCAAGGGCAGGGGAAAGATGCCGCTTCTTCGGGATGAACTTCGGCAGCGGCAAAAGCCCCGACAGCGGTGAGAGCGGAAAATGCACCCTCTGCGGCGGAGAGCTTAAATATCGCCGTGTAGTCTATGCAAACCTCGGTGACTACAGCTGCAAAAGCTGCGGTGCATCAAGACCGAGACCGAATGTCTGCGGTGAGGAATATTTTGAAGCCGTAGGCTTAAAGCTTTTTGCGGACAACGAACGCTTTTGGCTGAAGCCCTCCGCATCGGGTCTGCACAATGCGTATAACGCCCTCGGCGCGTATACAGCAGCAAGGGCGTTCGGTGTATCCGAGGCATCGGCTAAAAGCGGAGCGGAAGCCTTCAAAGGCGGCTTCGGAAGAATGGAGCACTTTCCCTTGGGAGCAGAGGGTGCGGAAATGATCCTCGTAAAAAACGCGGCGGCAATGAACAGAAGCCTTGCCTATCTTGAGGGGATACCCAAAGCGAAGACTCTTGTGTTCATCCAAAACGCTTACGCAGGTGACGGGAGGGAGCTGTCATGGCTCCGTGATGTTGCCTTTGAGGGGATAGATCGCAGGCTGAACGCCGACAGGATCATCGTGGCAGGTGTGGCTAAGGCCGCACTTGCGGAGAGATTGAGCCTCGCCGGACTTGATTTTGAGACCGCCGAGGGAATAAAGGAGCTTGTAAACGAGCTCAAAGAGGAGACGCAAAGCATATATCTTTTACCGAGCTATACCGCCATGACACAGCTTCGTCATGAGCTTGTAAAAAGCCTCGGAGTAAAAGAATTTTGGGAATGAGAACAATAAAATAAATATAAAGAGAGGTCATACACATGATAAGATTTTTCAACGGAAAGATACTCAGCATTTTCGAGAACGAAGCCGTCGTCCGCAATGCGGAGGTATGGGTGGACGGCGGTAGTATCTGCATGGTCGGAACGCCAACGGGAGAGCTCCCCGAATTTGAGAGGGAGATCGATCTTGACGGCGACCTGCTTATGCCCGGCTTTAAGAATGCACACACTCATTCGTGTATGACCTTTATGCGTTCTTTTGCGGACGATCTGCCGCTTGACAAGTGGCTCAGTGAGCAGGTATGGCCGAACGAGGCAAAGCTTTCGGATGACGCTGCCTATGTCATGGCAAAGCTTGCGATCATGGAATACCTCGGCAGCGGAATAACCTCGAGCTTCGATATGTATATGCATAACGACAGCTATATCAAAGCGAATATCGACTGCGGCTTCCGCACCGTTTTGTGCGGCGATATGAACGACTTCGATAAGGATTACCGTGACCTTGAGGGCAAGTTCCTGCGTTATAACGGCAAGCATGAGCTCATATCCTATCGCTTGGGCTTCCATGCGGAATATACCACCTGCCGTGAGAGACTTGATTTTGTTGCCTCACTTGCGGAGAAATACAAGGCTCCCGTGTTCACCCACCTTTCCGAGACGGAAGCGGAGGTGAAGGGCTGCTATGAGCGAAACGGTGTCAGCCCCGTGAGACACCTTTCCGACCTCGGCATATTCAACTACGGCGGCGGTGGCTTCCATTGCGTTTGGCTCAGCGATGAGGATATGGAGATATTTAAGGAAAAGGGACTGTATGTCGTTTTGAATCCGGCATCGAATCTGAAGCTTGCAAGCGGCATAGCTCCGGCAGCGGAGTATATCCGCCGAGACATCCCAATCGCTCTCGGCACCGACGGAGCGGGAAGCAATAACGCACTTGATATGTTCCGTGAAATGTACCTTGCCGCCGTGCTCGGCAAATATGTCGAAAACGATGCATCCGCCGTACCGGCACTTGAGATATTGAAAGCCGCCGTTCGGGGCGGTGCCCATGCTATGGGACTATTCGATTGCGATAACATAGCAGTCGGCAAGAAAGCCGATCTCACTGTTGTGAATATGCACAAGCCCAATATGAGACCCTTGAACAATATCGCCAAAAATATCGTGTACTCCGGCTCCAAGGACAACATACGCCTGACCATGGTAAACGGCAAGGTGCTCTACGAAAACGGAGAGTATTTCATAGGCGACGAGCCCGAGCGTATATACGCCGAGGCGGAAAAGATAATGGAGACGATACGGTCATGAAAAGGATAGACCTCCACACACATACAAATATATCCGACGGCTCCGAAACTCCGGAGAATACCGTAAAGCACGCCAAAGAGCTCGGCTTATCGGCAATTGCGATAACCGATCACGACACCGCAGCAGGAGTCAAAAGAGCGCAGGCGGCAGGGGAAAAGTACGGTGTCGAGGTCGTGAGCGGCATCGAGCTGAGCTGCGGCTGGTACGGTACGGAGATCCATATGCTGGGCTACGGTGTGGATCCCGATGACGAGGGCTTAAACTCCGTGCTCGAGGGCATCGTCCGTGACCGTCACGAGCGGAATCTCAAGATGGCAAAGCTGCTGACCGAGGACGGGATAAGGGTCGATCTCACGGAGCTTGAAAAGAGACATGAGGGCTCCGTGATCGGCAGACCGCATTTTGCGCTGTGTCTTGTCGAGGCAGGAGTGGCAGAGAGCGTAAGGGATGCTTTTTCAAGGTATTTAAACCCGGGAAAGAAATACTATGTACGCCGAAATCACCTTGCCATTGAAAAAGCGGTAGGACTGATACAGGGTGCAGGCGGCATTGCCGCAATCGCTCATCCCTTGCAGTACAGGCTTTCGGACGAGGGCATGACGGAGCTTTTGCAAAGAGCAGCAAAAGAGGGCGTAAAGGGACTCGAGTGCCGCTACTCCGGCTATGACGAGGATACTGTCAACAAGCTTTTGTCGCTTGCCGTGAGATACGGACTAAGACCCACCGGCGGCAGTGATTGGCACGGGAGCCATAAGCCGCACATAAGCATGGGCACCGGAATGAACGGTGAGCTCTGCGTCCCCTACGAATACCTCAGTAAGCTGAGCGAATAAGGTCAGCCTCACATTGCCAATAGCTGTTGCTAATGGCAATGTACTTCGCTCTCCCTATTGGGAGAGCCGTCACCGAAGGTGACTGAGAGAGCAAAGCATGACAAAACCGGTAGGTGCTCTTAAGAGCGCGATGATAAAAAACAAAAACCCGATGCGAAAGCATCGGGTTTTAACATATCCGAATCAGGGAATGTCCTCAAGGACTTCCTCGGGGGGAGCCTCCAAAAGCGCCGGACTCTGAACATAGCGGTTTATGAGCTTGAACACGTTGGCGTAATAGTGACCGTCGACTATACGCTCGTCCATAACAAACTTAGCGTCTATGTACTTGTGCTCGACCGGAGCACCGTGACGGTCAAGCTCATGAACATGACGCTTTGCACCGAAGGAGATGAAAACGGGGAGAGTGCCGAAGTTGTAAATATGATGATAAATGGGGCCGATACCGAGAGAGCCGAGGTCGGTTATTATCACCGAGCCATGGAAGGGGCTGAGATCGAGAAGGGGCTTGGGCAGTATACCGAAGTAGTCACCGACCTTCAAAAGCGAGATCGCAAAACGGATGATGGGACGGGGAAGCTTTGCGAATATGTTTGCGAAATCCTCGGTGGAATTTGCCTCCTCGGAGGACTTGACCTCGGCGATGGCGGCGTTCATCTTGTGATACACATCGTAAATGGTATCACTCGGATCGAAAGCGACCTTGATCGTGGTCTCAGAGCCGTCAACTGTCAAAGTACGTTTTACGGCCATGACGACCTCGATCTTATCGTGAACGTAAATATGACGACCGGCGACGAAACGGTTGAGAGCGGGGAGATATGCTATCGCCCTGACGTAAGCTGCGATAAAAAGATGGAGCATACCCATACCCTTGAAGCCTGCTATACGCTGCTGCCTGAACCATCTGTCGGCATTGGATATCTCAAAGCTCTGCTCATAGTGATTCAGAGCGTCATTACGAGTGGGCATGATATAGGGGATGAAGTTTGAAAAACCCGAGAGTGTGCGGATACGACGACCGTCGGCACGGTCACCCAAACGCTTTTTGTAATCTGCCATAGTGAACCTCCTTTATACAAGGAATAGTTTAAGAATTTGAAATGTCATATGACATTATAATAGCAAACTCTCGGTTTGGCAAGAAAATTAATAATAAATATACATATAAATTTTTGCCGCAAATAAGCTTAACGAAATCTTAACATACGTTAAGAAATAGATTATTCAGTGTTATCAAGGGAAAAATGACTATAGTAAAAGTGCATGATTTTCGGCAATGCAATTGTTCATTATTTGTCAAGTTAGAACAAGAAAAAAGCCTTGAATATCAATGGCTTTTTTGCTATTATTGCAACGTAAAAAGCAATACTTTTTGTGACAAATAACCAACAAACTTGAGGATTCCGGAGGGGGTGTGCAGATGTCATTTGAATCGATAAACAGCATCAGAGCAACCGAGGACAAAGCAAAAAAGATAATTGCCGAGGCACAGGCGGAGGCAAAGCGTATGATAGCCGACACTCAGGCAAAGGGCGAGAAGGATCGCCTCGATGCAGAGGATAAGGCTAACAGAGAGCTTGCCGAGCTGAAGCTCAAAACTCAAGCACTTGCAGACGAAGCGGCAGGGGAGATAAGCTCCGCCGCCGAGACTAAGAAAGCAGTATTAAAGGCAAAGGCCGACAGCCGCATGGAAAAGGCGGCGGCACTTATCGTTGAAAGGATCGTGAACGCCTGATGGCCATTGTAGAAATGAAAAAGCTCCGGCTTATGGTTGTCAGGGAGCAAAAGGATGAGCTGCTGCGTTCCTTGCAGCTCCTCGGCTGTGTTCAGATCGATGACGGTGCCGAGCTTCTGCGTATGGAAGATTACGCTCCCTATCTCAAAGAGGAGGGCAGCCGTTCGGCGGAATACCGCAATGATATCACTCAGTTTACCGCGGCGATGAAGCTTTTGGATAAGTATGCTCCGGTCAAGACCAAGCTGCTGTCCGCAAGACCCGTTGTCAGCGAGGAGACCTTCTTCGATGATGACAGTCTTGAAAAGGAGCTCATGGCGGCACAGACACTCAACGAGCTTGAACAAAAGCTCAGGAACGTCGGTACCGAGGAAAGTCGCCTTAGAGGACTTCATGCCCAGCTTTCTCCGTGGCGTAGCTTTGATATGCCGCTTGAAACGGAGGGCACGCTTCGTACCGAGATCATGCTCGGTATGCTTCCGGCGACGACGGAGGGAGCGGAGCTCATGAAAGGCCTTGCCGATGCCGCACCGGAAAGTGAACTGTTTGAGATATCCTCCGATAAGGATCTGCGTTACGTATGCGTGGTGAGCCTCAAGGAGGAAAAGGAAGCGGTGCTTGACGAGCTGCACAAAGTCGGATTCACGGCAAGCAGTCTTGCCGGACTTGTGGGAACGGCGGCGGAGAATATCGCCTCAACGGAAAATGCCATTGAGGATTGCCGCAAAAAACGCACCGAGCTTGAGGATGAGATACGCTCATATGCGGAGCATAGAGCGGCGTTCAAGCTTTGCGTGGACAGAGTTAATGTTAAGCTTGCCAAGTCGGATGCCGAGGCAAAGCTTGTCGGAACGGAAAGCGTACTGTGCATGACCGGTTGGATGACGGTACCGCAGGAGGATATTCTTGTGGATTGCCTGTCGAAATTCGACTGTGCATGGGAGCTTGAGGCACCGGAAAAGGACGAGTACCCCGAGGTACCCGTAAAGCTCAAGAATAATAAATTTACCGAACCGCTTAGCATGGTAACGAATATGTACAGCCTTCCGCAGTACGGTTCGGTCGACCCCAATCCCCTTATGGCAGGCTTCTTTATTCTGTTCTACGGAATAATGATGGCGGATATGGGCTATGGACTCGTGATGATGGTCGCGGCATTGATCGTCACGAAGTATATGAAGCCGAAGGGCGGTATGAAGTATTTTACGAATCTGCTCTTTGAAGGCGGCGTATCAACCTTTGTTATGGGCGTATTTACAGGTGGCTTCTTCGGCAACGCCGTTCCGACCCTGGTCGAAATATTCGGAGGCGATCCCGGTGCACTTGGAATACTCAGTGACCCGTTTATCGATCCCTTGACGGATACGACGGCGGTGCTCGTCGGAGCGATGGCACTGGGCTTTGTCCACCTTATGACCGGTCTTGTAGTCAACTGGAAGCTCAAGGCCAAGGACGGACATTTTATGGACGGCGTTTGGGACGAGGGCACATGGATGGTCATCTTTGCCGGACTTGCACTGTTCGTTTTGGACATCGGCAATATCGCAGGCTTCCCCGTTCTGCTCATCATCGGCTGCCTCATGCTGTTCTACGGCTCCGGCAGAGAAGCAAAGGGTATAGGCAAGGTGACTGCGGTGTTCGGTGCCATATACAACGGTCTTACCGGATGGTTCGGTGATATTCTGTCCTACTCGAGACTTATGGCACTTATGCTGGCAGGCTCCGTTATCGGTCAGGTGTTCAACACCTTGGCTGCAATGCCGTCGCAGGGTGGCGTCAGCGTGATATCGATACTTGTCTTCGTCATCATATTCGTTATAGGCCACACGCTCAACTTCGGACTTAATCTTTTGGGCTGCTTTGTCCACGACCTCAGACTTCAGTGTCTTGAGTTCTTCGGCAAGTTCTATCAGGACGGCGGCAAGCCCTTCAAGCCCCTGGATGTCAACACAAAATATGTCGATGTCGAGAATTACGTCGACTGATAAAATAACAAATTAAAATTACAGACAATATTTATTAGGAGGAAATTATAATGGGAGCATTTATTGAACAAATCGGCGGTCTTGCAATAGGTCTTTTGGGTGCAGCACTTGCTGCGGTTCTCGCTTGTATCGGTTCCGCAAAGGGCACAGGCATCGCAGGTGAAGCAGGTGCGGGCCTCGTTTCCGAGGATCCTTCCAAGTTCGGTAAGGCAATGATCATGCAGGTCATCCCCGGCACTCAGGGTCTTTACGGCTTCGTTATCTGGTTCCTCGCACAGAATCAGATCTTCAGTGTCGGTGCAGAAATGACTATCGCACAGGGCTGCCAGTACTTTGCTGCTTGTATGCCCATTGCACTCGGCGGCTGGATATCCGCTATTGCACAGGGCAAGGTCGCAGCAGCCTCCATCAACATTCTCGCGAAGAAGCCCGACGATTGGTCCAAGGGCATGATCTTCTGCATCACCGTCGAATTCTATGCAATTCTCTGCCTGCTGGCATCCTTCCTCATGCTCAACGGTATCAACTAATTCTGACATTCAATTAAAGGAATGATTTTATGAACGGTATTGATAGGATCACCGAACGTATCGAAGCCGATGCAAGAGAGCAGGCCAAGGCGATAATCGCGGAAGCGGAGCTCAAATGTGCCGAGATACGCAAGGAAAACGAAAAAAATGCTCATGAGCATTACTTAGAGCTCATCCGCAACGGTACCAAGGACTGTGAGAGCATGGCAAGCCGTCGCAAGAGTGCGGCTGAGATGGACAGCAAAAAGAGCATTCTCTCCATGAAGCAGGACTGTGTTGCCGAAGCGTTTGAGATGGCAAAGACCCGTCTTGCCGATATGCCGGAGGACAGCTACATAAGCTTTTTGGCAAAGCTTGCTTCCGATTCCGCAGTTACGGGAACGGAGGAGCTCATCCTGAACGGCGATGACAGAGAGCAAAGAGGCAAGGCGATCCTTGACAGGGCAAACGCAGCCCTTGCCGCAAAGGGACTCAAGGCGGCACTTACGCTCTCCGCCGATACCCGTGAGATGAGCGGTGGCGTTGTTCTTCGCCGTGACGGTGTTGAGGTCAATTGCAGCATAGATGCACTTGTCGAGCTTCAGCACGGAGCGGCAACGGCAGCCGTTGCACAGACCCTTTTCGAATAAGGGTCACATCCCGGAAAGGTAGGAAAAGAATTGTCAAACAATAAATGTGTCAGGGAAAACTACCTGTTTTTATCCGCTTTTCTGAGGGCAAAGGAAGCAAAAATGCTCAACACCGAAAAGGCAGAGCGTCTTTTGGGAGCACAAAGCTTCGATGAAGCGGCGAAAATGCTGTCCGAGAGCGGCTATGATGATTTCTCCGGAATGAACGCAGCCGAGCTCGATAAGGCACTTTCCCACCGCAGAGACGAGATTTTTTCCGATCTCGAACATATGTGCCCCGATAAGGAGCTGGTCGGACTTTTCAGGATAAAGTACGATTATCACAACGCCAAGACGCTTATCAAAGCGGAGGCGATGCACCTCACGAGAAGCGATCTTCTCAGCGGCTGCGGACGTATAAGCGCCGAAAAGCTTGCCGATGCCCTTCGTGAAGAGCACTATTCCGATTGTCCTCCCGTTTTGGGCAAGGCACTTGCCGATGCGAAAGAGCTTCTTATGAGGACGGAGAATCCCCAGCTTGCCGACTTCCTGCTTGACAAGGCGTACTTTGCCGAGCTTTCGGAAACGGCGAACGGCTTGGGAAGCGAGTACCTTGTCGGCTATGTCCGTATCATGATCGATGCGGCAAACCTCAGAAGCACGGTTCGTACACGTCGAATGAACAAGGATGCGGATTTCCTTTCCAAGGCCTTGATCGAAGGCGGCAATGTCGATCCCGATCGCATCCTTGCGGCATACGGCAGCAGCGATGCACTTGCGGCTTTGTATACAGCATCCCCCTTGAGCGATGCTGCGGCGACCGCCGCCACGGCGATAGAGGGCGGAAGGCTTACGGATTTTGAGCTTGCCGCAGATAATGCAGTGACCGCATATCTCAAAATGGCAAAGCTCGTATCCTTCGGCGAAGCACCCATTGCGGCATATCTTGCCGCAGTGGAAACGGAGCTGACCGCCGTGAGAATGATACTCAGCGGTATGCTCTCGGGAGTCAGAGCCGACATTATCCGTGAAAGGCTGCGTGAATTATATGCTTAAAATTGCGGTAATCGGCGGAAGGGAAACGGTCATGGGCTTCACCGCTCTCGGACTGTCGGCCTTCCCGGTATCGGATCCCACCGAGGCAAAGCAGATCTTCCGCTCTCTTACGAGGGACAGCGAGGACTATGCGATAATCTACGTCGAAGAAAATCTTGCCGAGGCACTCGGTGCGGAGATCGACAAATATAAGGACAGCCCGTCTCCTGCGATCATTCTGATCCCGGGCAGAGAGGGCTCAATGGGCTTGGGACTTTCCGCTCTTAACGCTGCCGTTGAGCGTGCGGTAGGTACCAACATTCTCGAAAATAATTAAGAAAGTCAGGTATTTATATGAGCGGAACCATAACTAAAGTTTCCGGCCCGCTTGTGGTCGCAAAGGGACTTGCCGATGCCAATGTATCCGACGTTGTCAGAGTCGGCTCTCAGCGTCTTATCGGTGAGATCCTGAACATGACCGGCGACAGTGCATCCATTCAGGTCTATGAGGAGACCTCCGGTCTCGGACCCGGTGCAGTCGTCGAGACTACCGGTATGCCTATGTCCGTTGAACTCGGACCCGGTATGCTGGAGAATATTTACGACGGTATCCAGCGTCCTCTGCCCGAGATAAGAGAGATCGCAGGCTCTACGATAACCAGAGGTACCGACGTTCCGGCACTTAACCGTGAAAAGAAATGGGACTTCGTCCCCACTGCGGCAGTAGGCGATAAGCTCACCGGCGGCGATATCATCGGCACCGTACAGGAGACTACCGCAATAAGCCACAAGATCATGGTACCTCCTCAGCTATCCGGTCGTCTGGTATCCATAACCGCAGGCTCCTACACCGTTACCGAGTGTGTTGCGGTGCTTGAGGATGACAAGGGCGTAAGCCATGAACTCACCCTCATGCAGAAGTGGCCTGTCAGAGTTAACAGACCCTACTCCGGCAAGTATATGCCCAGCCGTCCCATGAACTCAGGTCAGCGTATCATCGATACCCTGTTCCCCATTGCAAAGGGCGGCACCGCAGCAGTCCCCGGCCCCTTCGGCTCCGGCAAGACCGTTGTACAGCACCAGCTTGCAAAGTGGTCGGACGTTGACATAGTTGTCTACATAGGCTGCGGCGAACGCGGCAATGAGATGACCGACGTTCTCATGGAGTTCCCCGAGCTCACCGACCCCAGAAACGGCGAGCCTCTTATGAAGAGAACCGTTCTTATAGCAAACACCTCCGATATGCCCGTTGCGGCTCGTGAGGCATCCATATACACCGGCATCACCATTGCCGAGTACTTCCGTGACATGGGCTACGACGTAGCCGTTCTGGCAGACTCCACCTCCCGTTGGGCAGAGGCTCTGCGTGAGATGTCCGGTCGTCTCGAGGAAATGCCCGGCGAAGAAGGCTACCCCGCATACCTTGCATCCCGTATTGCACAGTTCTATGAAAGAGCCGGTGTCGTCGAATGTCTCGGCTCCGATGAACGCAAGGGCTCCGTCACCGCTATCGGTGCGGTATCCCCTCCGGGCGGTGATATTTCCGAGCCCGTATCCCAGGCTACCATGCGTATAGTCAAGGTCTTCTGGGCACTGGACAGCTCACTTGCGTATGCCCGTCACTTCCCCGCGATCAACTGGCTGACCTCCTACTCCCTGTATATCGATACTCTTGCACCCTGGTATGAGGCGGAGTTCGGTGCAAAATACATGGAGAACAGAGACAAGGCAATGCACATTCTCCAGGAGGAGAGCGAGCTTCAGGAGATCGTCCGCCTCGTCGGTCAGGACGCACTTTCCGCCGCCGACCGTCTCACCATGGAGACTGCAAAGATGATCCGTGAGGACTTCCTCCAGCAGAACGCCTTCGTCGATGAGGACGCATACTCCTCCTACGGCAAACAGTTCAGGCTGCTTGATATGATACTCAGATACGACGCCATGAGCCGTGAGGCTCTCGGCAAGGGTGCGGATATGAAGGCAGTGTTTGCCGTATCCGCCCGAGAGAAGATCGGTCGTGCCAAGATGGCAGCTCCCGACAAGTACGAAGCGGAGTTTGATGCCATCATCGCTCAGATGAAGACCGAGATCGAAAACGCCATCGCAGGAGGTGAGGACGCATGATTAAAGAGTATAAGACGATAAGAGAGATCGCGAGCCCCCTTATGGTCGTCGATCACGTTGAAGGCGTCACCTTCGACGAGCTGGCGGAGCTTGAGCTCCCCAACGGTGAAGTCCGTCGCTGCAAGGTCCTCGAGGTCGAGGGCGACAAGGCAGTTGTCCAGCTTTTCGAATCCGCACAGGGCATAAATCTTGCTCAGTCCAAGGTTCGTTTCCTCGGTCATCCTCTGGAGCTTGCAGTCTCCGAGGATATGCTCGGCCGAGTATTCAACGGCATGGGTCAGCCCATCGACGGCGGCCCCGAAATACTCGCAGAGGCTCACCGTGATATAAACGGTCTGCCCATGAATCCGGCTGCAAGAGCTTACCCCGCAGAGTTTATCCAGACCGGTGTTTCCACTATCGACGGTCTGAATACCTTGGTAAGAGGTCAGAAGCTCCCCATCTTCTCCGCATCCGGTCTGCCCCATGCAGCACTTGCCGCTCAGATCGCAAGACAGGCAAAGGTTTTGGGCGACGGTGAAAACTTTGCCGTCGTATTCGCGGCAGTCGGCATCACCTTCGAGGAAAGCGAATACTTCATCAACGACTTTAAGCGTACCGGTGCGATCGACCGTACCGTCGTATTCTCGAACCTTGCAAATGACCCTGCCGTCGAGCGTATATCCACTCCCCGTATGGCACTTACCGCAGCGGAATATCTTGCCTTTGAAAAGGATATGCAGGTGCTCGTCATCATCACCGACATCACCAACTACGCCGAGGCACTGCGTGAGGTTTCGGCTGCAAAGAAGGAAGTCCCCGGTCGCCGCGGCTACCCCGGCTATCTGTACACCGACCTTGCCACAATGTATGAGCGTGCAGGCCGCCGTATAGGACATAAAGGCTCCATCACCATGATCCCCATCCTGACCATGCCCGAGGACGACAAGACCCACCCCATCCCCGACCTGACCGGTTATATCACCGAGGGCC
>CAYUQN010000035.1:0-16390 GCA_964446815.1 uncultured Oscillospiraceae bacterium
CCTTCACTCAGCTTCTCCGTGAGAAGTACCCCGTAGGTGACAAGGTTGTCTTCTTCGGCGGCGGCCAGTCCGCTTGTGAGGCTGCATACGAGATGGTTCTCCAGGGCAAGCACCCCATCATCGTAGAGTATGCAAAGGACCTCGTTCCCGCACAGAACGTCTGCCTGTCCAACGCTTCCTTCCTGCGTGATGTCCTCGAGTATCACAAGGTTCCCACCTACCTCGAGCACACTATCAAGGAGATCAAGGACAAGACCGTCGTTATCGCTTCCAAGGACGGCAAGAATGTTATCGAGGTCGAGTACGACAACATCGTAAACGGCATCGGCTTCGTTCCCCAGCCTGTCGGCGGCAAGGGCAAGAACATCCACCGCGTCGGTGACTGTGTTGCTATCGGCAACCTCCGTACCGCTATCTGGCGTGCATGGGATGTCTGCATGAAGATCTAATCTTTACGCAAGTCCTTAAAAGCAATACAAATTTTAATGAGCAAGTCCATTTGGGCTTGCTCATTTTATTTTATAAAGCACAAGGTTAATTTGTAAACAAAGTGTAAATACAGCCGTAAGGCGGAGAAAAATCAAATTATTTCGCAAGATTTTGTAAAAGGCTGCGTCTTTATAGGTGAGGACGCGATTGGGGGATCGTCGTCGTTGCCGAATACAACAGCGGAGGAATCTATGAGCGAAATTAGTAGATCACGCATCCTTAAAGTGCTGAGCGTGATACTGGCAGTCATCATACTGCTGTGTGCGACACTTGCCCCCAAGGCGGATGCCAAGTCCGAAGAAGAGTACTTCGAAAACGCAGTCCTTTTCTGGACGAATGTTGAACGTTCGAGACACGGAGTCTCAGCCCTCAAAACCACCGATGCCCTTGACAATGCATCGGGCACAAGGGCAAGGGAGCTCCTCAGCAATTACGATCACACCAGACCCAACGGTAAACGCTGGACAACGGTGTTTGCCGCTAACAATATCAGCTACGGCTGTGCAGCGGAGAATATAGCCGTCGGCTACTCAAGCCCCTGTGCCGCGGTAACCGCTTGGATGAATTCATCCGGTCACCGCAACAATATTCTCAATGAGAAGTATGACTACATGGGCAGCGGCTACTACTACGCTTCCTCCGGCTACAAGCACCATTGGGAACAGCTTTTTGCCGGTGAGGTCACATATTCGAATGCTCGCAGCAGCTTTTATGTTGCACCCAAGGGCTTGAGCCTCGATAAGTCCGAGTTCAGCCTCGGCGTCGGCGGCACCTCGACGATCACCGGAATACCGAGCCCCGTTTACGCAACGGAGGAGATAGTGTGCCAAAGCTCCGACAGCTCAATAGTCGCAGTCACGGGAACACAGGTCAATGTGATATCCGTCAAAGGCCTGCGTGACGGTACGGCGACACTCACGGTCAAATGCGGCAATTACTCCAAAAGCGTTAAGGTCACCGTCGGAAGCGGCGTAAGCAGCTCAAACGGCGGCAGCTCAAGCGGCAATCCCTATGTCGATGTCAGCCCCACTGCGTCATATTACGATGCGGTCATTTGGGCGACCGAAGGCGGTATAACCCGCGGAACGGATGCAACGCACTTCTCGCCGAATTCGACCTGCACAAGAGGTCAGGCGATGACCTTCCTGTGGAGAGCCTCCGGATGTCCCGAGCCTAAAACGAAAAAGTGTCCCTTTGTCGATGTCGCCTCCGGCTCCTATTGCTACAAGGCGGTGCTTTGGGCGGTCGAAAACGGTATCACCAACGGTACCGATGCAACTCACTTCTCCCCGAATAAGACGATACCCAAGGAACAGGCCTTGATCTTCCTGTATAGATATAACGGCAGTCCGACCGTACACGGCACAGAACCGTACATTGACGTTAAGTCGGGCACCTACTACTACGATGCCGTGCTCTGGGCATATAAAAACGACATATGCGACTACTCGCTGCACTTCGGCACCGGTGACGGCTGCACAAGGGCACAGATAGTCGAGTATCTCTACAGAGCCTAAAAGTTGATAGTATTCTAAACTGTGGGCATTTTCGTACCCACGGTTCGGTTACTCCTTTCTCCATCCCCCATAGTCCGGTGCCTCCCCCAAGGCACCGGACACATTTATTTTTGAGGATGACAATTTTTGGCGGTCAACGTTGAATAGTGCCGTTCCCAAAATCACACGATCCCCCGGCTCTTTCCGCCTCAGACCCGAGTGTTCTTCTCCGTAAAATCTTCGGCTTATGTTACAATTATAATAAATCTTTACACATTTTTAAACCTGCCGATCATGTGATCGGGGGCTGTTTGCTTTTCGTGGCGGTATAATTTCGGAAGAAATATAGATACTAACAAGGCAAACAGAATTTGAGGAGAAATATATGAAAGCAACTGGGATAGTCAGAAGGATCGATGATCTGGGCAGAGTGGTCATACCAAAGGAAATACGCCGCACCATGCGTATCCGTGAGGGCGACCCGTTGGAGATTTTCACGGACAAGGACGGGGAGGTCATTTTCAAAAAGTACTCGCCCATCGGTGAGCTCGGTGACTTCGCCGCTCAGATCTGCGACAGTCTCCACAAGACCGCAAACTCGATCGCCGCAGTCTGCGACCGTGACGCAGTGATCGCAATATCGGGCGGTGCCAAGCGTGAGCTTATGGACAAACGCATAAGCGCTGAGCTTGAGCGTATCATGGAGAACCGCAGTGCTTTCCGTCAAGAGGCTGCAAGCTGCATTGCGGTGTCCGATTCCGATGAGCACTACTGCGTATCCGTTGCCGCTCCGGTGATATCGGAGGGCGATGTTTTGGGCTGTGTGATGTTCGTGACACCAAGGGGCAGCACACCGTTATCGGAGCTTGAGCTGAAGCTTGCACAGACCGTTGCGGCCTTTCTCGGCAAGCAAATGGAAAGCTGAAAAAATGACGACATTCGATCTTCCTTGAGTCGAGTGCCGTCATTTTTCTCGATAAAGGTTTTGGGTCTTGTGCTTTGTCGAGAGATAAGCTATAATATACCACAAGATGAAATAAAAGGTAAGGGTGAGAGCCAATGCGTATTTTGTTTT
Source organism: uncultured Oscillospiraceae bacterium (assembly GCA_964446815.1). GTDB lineage: Bacteria > Bacillota > Clostridia > Oscillospirales > Oscillospiraceae > F23-B02. Next base: position 3,061 of record CAYUQN010000035.1, read on the forward strand.
GCAACATTTCATATCTGCCTTACTATGACACGAAGCTCGACAAGGTGCTTCCGAAGAACGGCGGTGCCTATGTTGCGGAGATGAACGACGCTCTTGAAAAGTATAATTTTGAAGAGTGTGCCGACGGGAGATGCCGTGGCTTTGTCGAGACCAAGCATCGCACAGGCTACAAGGACGGTATCGCAAACAACACCTACAACTCACTGCACATCGAAAGGATCGACCCCTCCGCAAAAAACAGCACTTACATCAATAATGTGCTGGTTGTGTTTTGCGCAAAGCCGGACAATGGCCCTAACGTCATTGTAGGTTGGTATAAAAATGCGACCGTGTATAGGCGCAGACCGTCATATATGGGACGAAATTTCAACATCGAAGCAGCCAAGAGCGATTGTTTTCTGGTACCGGAAAAGGAGCGTCGCTTTCGCGTGCCTCGTGCCAAGCAGGACGGATACGGCTTCGGCCAGGCAAATATTTGGTATGCACAGGAGGCAAACAGTGCCGACTATATCGCCAAGGTGCTGAAATACATAGATGCTCACAGCGTGAAGAAGGATAAGCCGCAAGATACGGTGAAAGCAAAGAGCAGCGTGGTGATGAGGTGTGCGATCTGCGGCACCGAGCGTGGCGGAAATTTCTGCCCCAACTGCGGCTATGACGCAAGCTGCGATTTCGTTACGAACCGAACTGTGAGCCGTGTACCGGACTATGACGCTGCACAGCGGCAGTTTGCGTATTCGTACCATCGGGGGATCAAAATGCAGCCTCCCGAGCCGCTAAAGCCCGTGACACAGACTCCCCCCATAGCATCGGTAAAGCCGGTGACGAAAGCCCCTCACACACCTCCGCCTATCGTAGTAACGAAACCAAAGGCGGAGGGCGAAACCAAGGCTGTTGGAAATACCGATACCGCTAAAAGCAATAAGAGCAAAAGACCGATGATTGCGGTGTTTGCCGCAGTCGTGCTGGTGTTTGCGATTTGCATTATTGAAGAATTCCTTTTTGGCATGATTGGCATGTTGTTATATGACCTTTATAATATGATGCTTATCACTGCTGTGCTGATCTCAATATTTGCAATTGTTGTTATAGTGCGATGCCATCCCCGACGGAACGGCTCACAAGACGGAGAACAAAAGCCAGATAACAAAGACCGACTTGCCACAATGTTTGCCGTGGTTGCACTGCTTTTGGCAGTTTGTTTTCTTATGGCATGGACTGGGCACGGAGCAGTTTTCTTTCATGCTACGTTTGCAATTGATCCACTGACTGCGATATTAGCAATCGTTATACTGCTACGTACACTCAAACGTAACGGCTCCGAAAATGAACAAAAGCAGAAAAATATACATAACACATACTGCTAAGAGTAATGTGACCGCAGAAAAAATTTCCAACAAAAAGGCTTTGAATTCCGCGTTTGCGGTAGTTGTACTTGCTTTTGTGATTTGCACATACTTTACATGGTGGTACTGGCTTGGAGAAAGTTGGCTGGAAACGGTTTTTGATTTAGCTGAGCTGATTGCAATATTTGCAACTCTTGTGATAATTTACAACACCTACACGACCCTGAGACGGTGGTCAAAGCAGGGGTGAAGATAGCCGCCTGTTCGGACTGAGGGGCAGCTGCGTACGATAAAAAGGAGAAGATACGATGAGGTGTGCGATCTGCGGCACCGAGCGTGGCGGAAATTTCTGCCCCAACTGCGATCTCGACCGGAAGCGGTCACACCGTAGGCTTGCGTTCGGACGAAACGGTGCTTGCGGTCGGGGAGAACAAATACGGTCAGTGTGACGTTGGCAAGTGGTAGCCCATCGGATTCTATATCAAACAAGTATAATGAGTTCACACCACGGTAGAGGGTAAGCCCTGCACCGTGGTGTGATTTGTTATTTTTATAGCAAAGCGGCATTGCCTTTTGGAAATACATAGTGTATAATGTTTGCAATGCTAAAAACATGAGGTGATCGTATGAAGATCTACGAAGGAAGCATACTGAGCTGTGATGCAAACGACAGCGTATTCAAGTACCTTGTTGAGGACGGCGGCAAGATAGCTTATGTCGGCAATGAATTGCCGGAGAAGTATTCCCACGGTGAGCGGGTGATCCTCGGAGAGAGGGCACTGATCCCGACTTTCGGGGACAGTCATATTCATTTTGCAAGCTTTGCGACATTCAGAGTCGGTCTGAATGTTGCCGATGCAAGGAGCAACGCCGAGATCCTCGACATGATCCGTGACTTTGCACCCAAGTGTGAGGACAAGCTTCTGATCGCTTTCGGCGCATCGAATCATTCCGTTGCCGAGAAGAAGTTCGTGACGAGGGAGCAGCTTGACAGCGTTTGCCCCGACAAGCCCCTGTTCATGGTGAAGTACGACGGCCATACCTGTGTCGTTAACACGGTGCTGCGTGACATTTTGAAAAGCAAGGCGGAGAATCTCCGTGGCTGGCACGGTGACACCGGTGAGATGAATCAGGAAGCGTTCTTCGCATTTTCCGATTACGTCAGCAGCTCCGTACCGCCGCTGAAGCTCCTGAGGAATATGCAGCTTGCGATAGACTGCATGGCGGAAAAGGGCATTGCCATTATCCATTCTGTAAGCGGTGTCGGGTATACGCTCGATCTCGATGTCGATATGGAAAACTGGTTTGCCAAGGGACTTGACAACGGTATGCTGCTGAGAGTCTTTTTCCAGACCCTCGATGTCGCAAAAGCAAAACGCCGCAAGATGAAGCGTATCGGCGGCTGCTTTGAGACTGCACTTGACGGCTGCTTCGGCTCGGTCGATGCGGCAATGCTTGAGCCCTACGAGGGTACGGACAGCAAGGGGATACTGTACTACTCCGATGAGAAGGTCACGGAGTTTTGCAAAAAGGCAAACCGTGAGGGTATGCAGATAGAGCTCCACGCCATCGGTGATGCGGCTTTTGATCAGGCGGTACACGCTATCAAGGCTGCACTTGACGAGAACCCCCGTGAGGATCACAGGCATACGATAATACACGCCTGCCTGCCAACTCAAGAGGGTATCGAGATCTGTGCGAAATACGGCATAGTTCTTGCCATGCAGAGTGCGTTTATCGATTGGCCGAATGAGCCCAACGAATACCTCGAAAGAATACTCGGTGACAGGGCGGCAAGGCTCAATCCCTTTAAGACCTTTGCCGACAAGGGCATCATGATGACCCTCGGCTCCGATGCTCCCTGCACCTACCCCGACCCCGTCATGTGGATGCACAAGCTGTGCAATAACGGTGCTCAGTCGCTGGATATCCGTCAGGCACTCAAAATGTGTACATATAACACCGCATGGGGCTCCTTTGACGAAAAGGAGCGTGGAAGCCTCGAAGTCGGCAAGAATGCCGATATGGTGATACTGTCCGAGGATCCCTATGCAATGGCAACGGAGAGGCTGTGTGAGCTCAAGATCGATGAGCTGCTGCTCGGCGGCAAACCCTATGCCGCAGTGTCCCGGTCTCCCATAGGTCAAGTGCTCAAGGGTATGTTCAGGTGAATAAAAAACGGTAGCATGGGCTTCCATGCTACCGTGATTTTTTCTTTGCTTCAGCTCAGCTTGAGGTCGCCGTCTTTTATCCAACCGAGCTTGCGGCACAGCTTGCCGAATATCCACGACAGGACGGCAGGGAGAACGATGCATATAAGCGCAAGACCTATCCAATCCATTGTGCTCGGAGTGATGGCCGCTGCACCGTTTGTGGGCTCGAGCCAACCCGTCCACACACCGATGGGGCCGCACAGACCGCAGGTGCCCATGCCGGAGTTTACAGCGGCACCGTTCATTTCAAGTTTGAACAGGCAGGTTGCAATGGGGCCCGTTATCGCACTGGCGGCGATGGCAGGGATCCATATTCGGGGGTTTCTTACGATGTTGCCCATTTGCAGCATGGAGGTACCGAGCCCCTGAGACACGACACCGCCCCAGCCGTTTTCCTTAAAGGATATTACCGCAAAGCCGACCATATTGGCACAGCAGCCTGCGACTGCGGCACCGCCTGCAAGACCCGTGAGGGATAGTGCGGCACAGATCGCGGCGGAGGAAATGGGTAGGGTGAGAGCTATACCCACGATGACCGATACCAGCACGCCCATGACGAAGGGCTGCTGGGTCGTTGCCCATTTAATGAGATCGCCTACCGCGGATGCGGCGGCACCTATGGGCTGAGCGACAAGAGCGGCAAAGCCGATACCGACAAGGATAGTCACGATCGGAGTTACGAGAATGTCTATCTTAGTCTCCTTGGAGACTATCTTACCGGCTTCCGCTGCTACGACTGCGATGAAATAAACCGCAAGGGGTCCGCCTGCTCCGCCGAGGAGGTTAGTCGCATAGCCTACCGGTATCAGCGAAAACAGCACCATACCCGGTGCATGGAGGGCATAGCCTATCGCCACTGCCATTCCGGGGCCTGCCATTGCCGATGCAAAGCCGCCGATGGTGAGACCGGTCTCGCCTATGGGTTCGGCAAGAAAGCCTATACCGAGCTGAGAGCCTAAAGTGTTGAGTATCGTACCGACAAGCAGGGTGCAGAAAAGACCCTGTGCCATGGCACCGAGAGCATCGATACCGTAGCGGTGCAGGGACACTTCAACGTCCTTGCGTTTTAAAAAAGCTTTGACCTTTGACATGATAAACTCCATAAACAAAATAAAGTAGGCTTTTTAGGTGTCAAGACATCTGTAAAGCCTACTTTAACCGTTTATATATACTTTGTCAACATTAGATTAAATATTGTCAAGCAGCATACCGGCATCGAAAAGCTGAGCCTTGGTACGCTCAAAGCACTCCTCATCGGGACAGAGCAGACGGTGGAGATGGATCCCACCGGTGAGAGCGGAGAGGGGACTTGTCCGTCCGCTTTCGAGCTTTGAGATAAACTGCGAAACATCGAAGCGGCTCGATAGCTGTAAGGAGGCGGTGAGCTGACCGTATATCGGGTGATCGACCGAAACGTCGACGACGGTACAGCCGTTATCGACCATGATATTGAGCTCCTTTTCCGTGTCCTCACGGTTATGCACACAGGCTATCGTGAATACAAGACCGGGAGCCTGCTCAAGAACATAGCCACGGGGAGTGCTGACTATGCGCTGACCGGAGGCACGGAGCAATGCAACGTCACCGACAATGATCTGACGGCTGACACCGAAGCTGTGAGCCAGAGCGGTAGCGGAGAGGGGAGCCTTGTTGTCTCTCAAGGCATCGATCAAAAGCCTGCGTCTCTTTTCGCCGTCCATCAGCCGCGTCTCTCCATAAGCATCTTGTCCTTGAGTGCCATGAGCTCGTTTGAAAGATCGACATAGTAGTTATGCGGATTGTCAAAACGCTTGACCTCGGGCCAAAGGGTGCTGACCTGATAGGCACAGTATCGTTTCACATCGCAAAGCTTCGGGACGTCGTAAACGAGCTTGCCGCCCTTGAATATCGGGACAAGGAGCTCCTTTGCCTCAAAGTTCTCCATGACCTTGTTTTTCCATCTTGCCTCGGGATCGCAGATCTGAAGCGGCTTCGTATCGTCAACACTCTCGTGATGCAGACAGATATAATCCGCCTCCGCCATACCCGTCTCGCGGTTATAGAAGCGGTAGACCTTCTTAAAGCCGGGATTGGTTATCTTGCCAACGTTTTCACTGATCTTGATCTTGGGGATCACATTACCGTCCTTGTCCTCAACGGCACAGAGCTTATATACGCCGCCGAACACGGGATCGGACTTGGAGGTTATAAGACGCTCACCGACACCGAAGGAGTCGATCTTTGCACCCTGAAGCAAAAGCTCGGTGATGAGCCTTTCGTCAAGGGAGTTGGATACGGTGATCTTGCAATCGTGCCAGCCTGCCTCGTCAAGCATCACCCTTGCCTTACGGGTGAGATATGCCATATCGCCGGAGTCAAAGCGGATACCGCAATTGGTGATACCGAGAGGCTTTAAAACGTTGTTGAACGCCTTTATTGCGTTGGGAACACCGGACTTGAGAGAGTTGTAGGTATCGACAAGCAGGGTCGCATTGGTGGGATAAGTCTTGCAGTAGGTCTCAAAGGCTTCATACTCGGAATCGAACATTTGCACCCAAGAGTGAGCCATAGTACCGCCGGCAGGTACACCGTAAAGCGAATCGGAAACGGTGCAGGCAGTACCGGCACAGCCGCCGATATATGCAGCCCTTGCGCCGACTACAGCACCGTCTGCACCCTGAGCACGACGGGAGCCGAATTCGAGGACGACTCTGCCCTCGGCGGCACGGCAGACCCTATTTGCTTTGGTGGCGATAAGGCTTTGGTGATTGAGCACAAGCAGAACATAGGTCTCAAGAAGCTGAGCTTGTATAGCAGGGGCCCTCACCGTCATTATAGGCTCTCTGGGGAAGATAGGCGTACCCTCGGGGACAGCCCAGATATCACCGGTGAACTCAAAGTTTGCGAGATAGTCCAAAAAAGCCTCGGAGAAAAGATTTCTGCCTCTGAGGTACTCAATATCGCTTTCGTCGAAGTGAAGATCCTTCACATATTCGATGACCTGCTCAAGACCTGCTGCGATGGCAAAGCCGCCGTTATCGGGATTCTGACGGTAGAACACGTCAAAATAGGTCATGCGATCGGCCATACCGTTTTCGAAATAGCCGTTGCCCATGGTCAGCTCGTAGAAGTCGCAAAGCATGGTTAGATTTATACCTGAACCGTTCATTTCAGCCTCCGAAGGTAAATGTATTTGCTATCATTATATAGTATTTTACAGCTAAATCAACAATTGTTATTAAGCTGACAGGCAAGAGCGTGTTGCAGTGCCGCAAGCGATAGTCAGGGGAATGCGCAAAAATATCAATCACAATATCGGGCGATTATCGCCTCGGCACAGCGGATACCGTCGACGGCGGCGGAGGTGATACCGCCGGCATAGCCGGCACCCTCTCCGCAGGGATAAAGCCCTCTTATCTCCGATTGCCTGTCCTCACCTCGCAATATCCGCACCGGAGACGAGGATCGGGTCTCGGGAGCGGTCAGCACAGCATCGGGAGAGTCAAAGCTGTGTAGCTTCTTCCCAAGCTCCGGAAGTGCGTTTTCGAGAACATCGGTTATCCTTTTCGGGTACAGCTCATGCAGATCGCAAAGGCATACGCCGGGACGGTAGGAGGGCACGACATTGCCCAGAGCGACGCTTTTACGGTGAGCCAAAAAGTCACCGACGGTCTGAGCCGGTGCGGTGTATCCACCGCCGAGGGCGTATGCACGTCTCTCGATCTCACGCTGCCAATACATACCTCCGAGACAGCCCTCGTAGGGAAAGTCCTCCGGCTGTAGGGTGACTAAAAGTGCGGCATTTGCATTGTCACCGTCTCGTTTTGAAAGGCTCATTCCGTTAGTCACCAAGGCTCCCTCCTCGGAGGCGGCGGCGATGACCTCTCCGCCCGGGCACATACAGAAGGTGTATGCGGAGCTTCCGTCGGGCAAATGAACGTTCAGCGAATAATCGGCAGGGGGCAGCGGCAGGGTCGCATCGCCGTACTGAGCGGCATTTATATCGCTCTGCCTGTGTTCTATGCGAACACCCATGGAAAAGGGCTTTGCCTCCATCGGAACACCGAGAGCGGACAGCATCTCAAAGCTGTCCCTTGCGGAATGACCTATGGCAAGCACAAGCGATTTACACTCAAGCTCATATTCGCCCTCCGGCGAGCTGACGGTGATACCGCAAATGCGGTTTCCGCTCAGCTCAAGAGAGCTGAGCTTTGAGTTGAATCGCACCTCGCCGCCGAGGGACAGTATCTCACGTCGCAGCGATTGCACCACGTTTATGAGGATATCCGTGCCTATGTGCGGCTTTGCGTCATATAGTATGTGCTCCGGAGCACCGTGCTCGAAAAAGGTCTTTAGCGCAAATGAAATGCGAGGGCTTTTGATCCCCGTATTCAGCTTGCCGTCGGAAAAGGTTCCGGCACCGCCTTCACCGAACTGAACGTTACATTCGGGATCGAGACAGCCACCGGAGCGGAAAGCCTCGACCTTGCGTTTGCGTTCCTCTGCCTCACAGCCACGCTCGATGACGATGGGGCGAAGTCCGGCACGGGCAAGCACAAGAGCGGCAAACATACCGGCAGGGCCGAAGCCGACGATGACCGGACGGTCGGAGGATGAGCACTTGGGAATGTCGAAAAGCTCCTCCTTATATGCACATACGTTTTTGCCGCCGTATTTTTTGAGCAGCTTTTCCTCATTGCTCACCGCCAGGGCAACGGCGTAGCGATAATGGATATCGCTTTTCTTTCTTGCGTCAAGAGACTTTTTGTTAATTTTGAACGACTTGACATCACTGCGGCGAAGGTGCAAGATCGAGATCGCCTTGTCTAAAAGCCCGTCCTCGGCTTCACCGAGGTCGAGACGAATATTTCTTACAAGTATCATTTACCGAGCCTCCCGGCTATATAGCCGCTTGTCCATGCCCATTGCAGATTGTAGCCGCCGCAGTTACCGTCAACGTCAAGCAGCTCACCGCAGATAAACAGTCCCTTCACGAGACGGCTTTCCATGGTAACAGGCGATACCTCGGAGGTCTTTATACCTCCTGCGGTTACTTGAGCGGCGTTGAAATCACCGACACCGTGCAGCGGTATCACCATATCGGTGCAGGCATCGGCTATCGCACAAAGATCCGTATCGCTGAGCTCGCCGCAGTCTCTTCCGCCACCGACTGCGGAGTATTTTATAAGCATTTTGCCGAGACGATTGTGGACTATTCCGGTCAGCAGCTCACTTGCCTCAAGACCGTGGCAAAGCTCACGCTTGTGACGGAGCAGGGACAGAACCTCATTACGGTCGAAGGAGCGGAGGAAGTTTATATGCACCTCACCGCCCTTTGAGACAAACGCAGCTTCCCTCGAAATATCAAAGGCAGCAGGCCCCGACAGTCCGGTCTCGGTGAACTGAAGCTCACCTTGGGAGCTTGCAAGCAGCTCCTTTCCGCAACGCAGAGAGAGGGCGGCATCGGCTCTGACCCCCTTGAGGGCACGGGGGTAGGCGGGATCGCAAATGAGCTGAACGAGTGAAGGATGAAGCGAGGATCTGCTGTGCCCCAAGGGACGCAAAAGCTCATAGCCGAGAGTGGTACCGCCCAGCTTTGCTCCGGCTGCACCGCCGCAGGCGACGATGACGTTATCCGCGTGAAGCTCCCCTCCCTCGGTCACAAGGGAAAACACACCGTGCTTTTTCGAAATCCTTTGCACCGTCGTTGAGGTCATCGTCTCAACACCTCTTGCATCGAGTGCAAAACGCAGGACATCCAATACGCTGTTTGCGGAATTTGACAAGGGGTAGACCCTGCCGCCGTATTCCGTGACGCTGACAAGACCGAGCTCAAAAAACAGCTTCAGCGTTTCCTCAACGCCGAAACGCTCCAATGCCTTGGCGACAAAGGCTTCATCGGCACCGTGGTAATCGGAGACGGAGGCACCCGTATTTGTCAGATTGCAGCGACCGTTTCCGGTGCTGAGAAGCTTCCTGCCTATACGCTGCTGACGCTCTATGAGCAGCACCCTGTTGCCCTTGTCCTCGGCGGCGGAAAGTGCCGCCATGATACCGGAGGCACCGCCTCCTATGACTATAACAGTTTTCATATCAATCACCGCAACGATAAAGAATATCGTGAGCGACAGGCTCATAAAAGAGACGGCGTATCTCGCCCAGATCCCTTGTCCTGCCGAGAATATACATGATCTTCACCAGGGCACATTCGGTCGTCATATCATATGCCTCGAGAACGTTCTCCCTGCCCTTTAAGTGGTGCCCGACGTTGTACACCGCAAGATCGGAGCCCTCATTCTGCACCTGAGTGGTCATGATGATGACCTTGCCGCCTTGCAGTCCTCGGTCTATGAGTGACAGCATACGCCCATCTCCGTAATTCGGGAGACCGCCCACACCGAAGCTTTCGATTATAACGGCATTTTTTCGCTCCAGCATATACTCAAGAAGCCCGACATCGAAGCCCGGGGTCAGCTTTATAAGTCCGACCTCGGTGCAAAGCTCGGTGTTAAACTGCGTATGCTCAAGGCTTTCGGGGCTTATATACCGGGTAAGGACACCGTCCTGCACCGTGGCAATGCAGGGATAGTTGATGCTCGAAAAGGCGGCATAGGATTTGGAGTGCGTTTTTCTCGCCCTTGTACCGAGGATAACACGTCCGTTGAATACGATATTTATACCGCATATACCGTCGGAGCAGGCACATATGAATGCATCCAGAAGATTTTGCTTTGAGTCGGTGGAGGAAAAGCCGATGGGCTTTTGAGCTCCCGTGAGTATTACGGGCTTTGCCGAGCCCATTATCATATACGAAAGCGCCGCAGCTGTATATGCCATCGTGTCGGTGCCGTGGCTTATCACAAAGCCGTCGAAATCGTCATAGGCATCCCTCACCGCCTCGGCTATCTTCACCCAATGGGCAGGGGTCATATCGGTGCTGTCAACGGAAAAAAGCGGGTGACTTTCGACCTCGCACAGCTTGCCGATCTCCGGAACAAAGGAGAGAAGCTGCCGAGGCGTGAGCTCGGGTGCAAGTCCGTTGCCCTGATTTTCGGAGGCTATGGTACCGCCGGTACCGAGTAAAAGTATCCTTTTCATATCATTCACCGTCACGGACAAAATCACCGCTCTTGCCGCCGCTTTTTTTGAGCAGACGGATATCGGTGATCTCCATGTCACGCTGCACTGCCTTGCACATATCGTAAACCGTCAGTGCCGCAACGGATACGGCAGTCAGTGCCTCCATCTCAACACCGGTAACACCGTTACAGCCCACCGTTGCGGTTATGCCTATCGAGGGCTCGGCTTCATTCAGCTCAAACTCGATATCGACCCCGGTGAGCATAAGAGGATGACACATGGGTATAAGCTCCCAGCAACGCTTTGCCGCCATGATGCCTGCGATCTGAGCGGTACCGAGGACATCGCCCTTTTTCATACCGCCGCTTTTGATGAGCTCAAAGGTGCGGGGATTGACCTTCACCTTTCCGGCGGCAACGGCTGTACGACGTGTCTCACCCTTTTGCGAAACATCGACCATATGTGCTCTGCCACTGTCGTTAAAATGAGAAAAATCGGACATAATACGCTCCTTTTAAAGAAAGCACCGCTAATTCAGATAGCGGTGCTTATAAATCATGCTTTATTTATTCTGCGGAGATCATGTAATAGTATACGGGCTGACCGCCGTTTACCGCACTGACCTCGGCATCGGGCAGGGCAGCCTCAAGCGTGGCTGCCGCATTGTCGGCCTCATCGGAGTTGACATCCTGACCGTAGTATATCGTGATGACCTCGGGATCGAATTCGGAAAGAGCCGCTCCCAGCTCCGAAAGGAGCTTTGCCATATCAGTATAGCTTCCGACAAGCTTACCGTCAAGCAGGGCAAGGTACTCGCCCTCGTGTATCGTATGACCGTCAAAGTCGGAATTGCGTGCCGCGTATGTGACCTGTGCCGTGTGAACGGTGTTCACGGAATCCGACATCTGAGCATAGAGCTCATCAAGCTCCGCAGACTCGTCAAAGCTAAGCATCGAGGTGACACCCTGAGGCACGGTCTTTGTCGGGATAACGACTACCTGCTTGTCCTCCGCAAGAGGAACGCACTGCTCGGCAGCCATGATAATGTTCTTGTTGTTGGGGAGCACGAATACGATCTCGGCAGGTGTACGCTGTACCTCACGGAGAATGTCCTCCGTGGAGGGATTCATCGTCTGACCGCCGGTAACGACCGCATCGGCACCGAGATCGGTGAAGAGCTGCGCCATACCGTCACCGGCACATATCGCAACGATACCGTACTTTTTCTCGGGAGCAGCGCTGACATTCTCGGCGTTTTCAAGTTCCTCCTCGATCTTCTCAAGATCGTCGGTACTCTGAGCCTTTTTGCCTGCAAGTATATCCTCGTGCTGGGTGCGCATATTTTCGATTTTGGCAAGCTCCAAGGTACCGTACTGCTGAGACTTGGTAAGTGCCTCACCGGGAATGTTGGTGTGAACGTGGACCTTGAAGGCCTCGTCATCCTCACCGATGACAAGCGAATCGCCGATGCTGTTGAGGTATGCACGCAAGGGAGTGAGGTCGACGTTGGGATCGTCCTTACGGACAATGTACACCGTGTCGAAGGCGTAGGTTATATCCTCGGTGGAGAACACGTCAAAGGCACCGCCCTCGTTTGCGATGACACCTGCGGATACCGAGGCATCGGGAACCTTGATCTCACCCTTTAAGCAGGCAAGCATAGCCTCGAGAATGACGATATAGCCCTTGCCGCCTGCATCGACGACACCGGCCTTCTTTAAAACGGGGTTGAGATTTATCGTATTATCAAGAGCGTCCCAGCCTGCAAGCAGAGCCTTTTCGAACATCTCCTCAAATACAACGCCCTCACCTGCGTAAGCAACGGCGGCTGCGGAGGCAAGTCTCGCAACGGTCAGTATAGTGCCCTCCGCCGGCTTCATAACGGCCTTGTATGCGGCCTCAACGCCGTCGTTCATCGCCTCGGCAAATTCCTTAACGGCAACGGTATCCATGCCCTTGAGGCGCTTGGATATGCCACGGAAAAGCAGGGAAAGGATAACGCCGGAGTTGCCCCTTGCACCTCTGAGCAAAGCACCGGAAACGCAGTCTGCCGCTGCGGATACGGAGCCGAAGCTCTTTTTGCGAAGCTCCGTTGCGGCATTGTTCATGGTAAGACCCATGTTCGTACCGGTATCACCGTCGGGAACGGGGAATACGTTGAGTTCATTTATTTCTCTTGTGTTTTCTGCAAGTGCCGCATCCGCACAAAGGATCATATCTTTAAATAAGGCGGCATCTATATATTCTCTCAATGCAAAAGCACCTCCGGGAGGATTTCGTAATTATCAGTCGAGAAGCACAGTGTCGACAAAGACATCAACGCTCTTAACGGGAACGCCCGTTGCCTTGCTGACCTTATAGCAGACCTCTTTAATAATGCTGCGACATACTGCCGCAATGTTGACATCCATGTCGACGCCGATATGCAGCTCAAGCGTAACGCTGCCATCCTCGTCAAAGTGGGTGAAAACGCCCTTTGACATGGACTCACGACGCAGAAGCTGAAGGGGACCGCCCTCCTTGCTGCGTCCTGCCATACCCTTGACACCGAAGCAGCTCGTCGCCGCAAGACCGGCTATATTAGTGAAGACCTCACTGGTGATGCTGATATTACCGTTTTCGTTGCTTATGTTCACCATTGTTCGGGACTCCTTTCTTAATTACAAGCTAAAACATTATAATACAGAGACAGAGAAATAGCAAGGCATATTT
>CAYUQN010000036.1:0-15633 GCA_964446815.1 uncultured Oscillospiraceae bacterium
CTGCGGATACCCTGTCCCTCTCCTCATCGGAGAAGGCAACTCTCTGCTGCTTGCCACGGGTCAGCTTATACAGCGGCGGCACTGCGGAATACACATAGCCCTGCTCGATAAGCGGACGCATGAAGCGGAAGAAGAAGGTCAGCATAAGCGTTCTTATATGAGCACCGTCAACGTCGGCATCCGCCATGATAACTATCTTGTGATAGCGAAGCTTACTTACATCGAACTCATCGCCTATTCCGGCTCCGAGTGCGGTTATGACGGGAGCCAGCTTATCATTGCCGTAGACCTTGTCGGCTCTTGCCTTTTCAACGTTAAGCATCTTGCCCCAAAGAGGAAGTATCGCCTGAAATCTGGAGTCACGCCCCTGCGTTGCGGAGCCGCCTGCGGAGTCACCCTCGACGATGTAAAGCTCGGTGAGGGAGGGATCTCTCTCGTTGCAGTCACGCAATTTGTCGGGCATCTGACCGGATTCGAGACCGGTTTTGCGGCGAACGGATTCCCTCGCCTTTCTTGCTGCTTCCCTTGCGCGGGAGGCGGTCATTGCCTTGTCGAGTATGGTCTTGCCGACAGCCGGATTTTCCTCCAAGAACTGAGCCAGCTTATCCGACACAACGGAGTCTACAAGCGTTCTCATTTCCGAGTTGCCGAGCTTTGCCTTGGTCTGACCTTCGAACTGGGGCTCTGTCAGCTTAACGGAGATTATCGCCGTCATACCCTCACGGCAGTCCTCGCCGGAAAGCTTATCATCGTTTTTGAGTATACCTACCTTGGTGCCGTAGGCATTTAGCACTCTTGTCAGTGCCGTGCGGAAGCCGGTCTCATGCATACCGCCCTCGGGAGTGTGGATATTATTTGCAAAGGAGACTATGACCTCATTATAGCTGTCGTTATATTGCAGTGCTATCTCCGCTTCGGAATCGGATCTCTCGCCCTTCATGTATATCACATTCTGGTGCAGCGGCGTTTTGTTCTGATTTATGAAGCTTACAAACTCCCTGATACCGCCCTCATAGCACATTTCGTCCTTTTGCTCTTTGCCCTCTCGCTTATCCTCGGTCGAAATGTAAAGTCCGGCATTCAAAAACGCCTGCTCTCTCATTCTGGTGTGCAGGGTATCGTAATCGTACACCGTCTCATCGAACATCTGAGGATCGGGCTTAAAGCGTACCGTTGTGCCTGTTCTGTCGGTATCACCGATTATTTTCATCTCCTGAGTTATATGACCTCTGGAGAATTTCATCTCGTAGATCTTGCCGTTTTTGTGGACGTGTACACACAGCCATTCACTCATTGCGTTTACGACCGATGCACCGACACCGTGCAGACCGCCGGAGACCTTATAGCCTCCGCCGCCGAATTTACCGCCGGCGTGCAGCACCGTGAACACAACCTCAAGAGCACTTTTACCCGTCTGCTCCTGGATATCGACGGGGATGCCTCGACCGTTATCCCTTACGCATACAACATCGCCCTCCTCGATGATGACCTCAATGCGATCGCAATAGCCTGCAAGAGCCTCATCTATGGAGTTGTCCACAATTTCGTAAACAAGGTGATGCAGACCCGAGGATGAGGTCGAGCCTATATACATACCGGGACGCTTTCTGACCGCTTCCAGACCCTCAAGGACTTGAATTTGCGAAGCGTCATATTCCTGAGTTACCTTTTCGTCTATCTCAGCCATTTTCGTTTACCTTTCGTTTCCGTATTTCTTCCGTATTCAAAAAATCAGTACGCTTCAAAAGCGTTTGAGTTGACATCTGACTTAAATATAAGCAACGTTTTTCACCGTCATGGCACACTACAAAGCTTTTCGGAATGTCCTCCGCAGCGTTTATCACGGTGCCCGACTTTTCGGCAAGGGTCAAAAACCTTCGTGTTATATGGCTTTGACTCGTATTGTCGAGATCGAATATACCGATTATACTGTCCTCCGATACCACAGTACCTCCGCCGAGATGAAGATACATCAGCTTATCCTGCCTTTCTCGACTCTTATGACCTTTGCACCTGTCCGCTTAGATATGCCCTCATCCTCACAGCAGCTTATAAAGGTCTGACCTCCGCCTATGTGGTTTAATACAAACTCCTGACGCTTTGCGTCAAGCTCCGAGAGCACGTCATCCAAAAGCAGCACGGGATATTCCCCTGTCTCGTCAAGGTATATCTCCCGCTCCGCAAGCTTCAGCGAAAGAGCCGCCGTCCTCGTTTGACCTTGGCTTGCAAAGCTCCTTGCGTCTCTGCCGTTTATCGAAACGGCGATATCGTCCTTATGGGCACCGGTGAGACACTGCTGAGAATCAAGCTCCGCCTTGCGATGACTTTCCTGATGCTCACAGATATCGTAATATATCTCCTTAACACTGCCCAAGGGATCTTTAATACTCGACACGGTTTTATATTCAAGCGACAGCCTTTCATCCGCTCCCGAAAATTCACCGTGTATGGGAGATGCCTCCTCATGCAGCCTTGCCACGAATGCAGCCCTATAGCGTATTAGCTGGGCCGACATTCTGCACATACCGTCGGAGAATTCATCCAAGGTGTCAAGCAAGGAGGGCTTTTCACGCCAGTCCTTTAATATTCTCGTCTTATTCTCGTAGAATTTATTGAACTGCGTCAGATACTCGGCATATCTCGGTCGGATCTGACATATGGCGTTGTCCATGAGCCTTCGTCTTGCCGCCGCACCGTCCTTTATGATATTGAGATCGTCGGGACAAAACAGCACCACCTTCAAGGTATCGCTGAGCTCTCCGGCAGTCTTTTTAACGGCGTTTACGCTTATCTGCTTTCTTACTCCGTTACGCAAAACTATCCTTACGGTCTGATCCCTGCCTGCACTGTCAATATCCGCAAGTATCTCGCAAAAATCGTTACCGAAGCCGAGCAGCTCCCTGTCGAATCTTGTACGAAAGCTCTTGCCCATAGCAAGCATATACACAGCCTCAAGCAGATTTGTTTTGCCCTGGGCATTCTCACCGTATATAACATTCGTCTCGGGTGAAAATTCCACCGTCTCGAAATCGTAATTTCTAAAGCCGTTTAGCGCAAGTCTTTTGACTATCATGCTTTTTTTATCTCTATCTTATTGTCGGCAAAGCTCACGACATCACCGGGGTAGATTTTCTTTCCCCTTTGAGTACATACCTCACCGTTTACCTCGACCATGCCCTCGGCTATGCAATACTTTGCCTCACCGCCGGTACCGCAAAGTGCCGCAAACTTGAGCAATGAATCAAGCTTTATAAATTCCGTGCTTATCTCAACCGTTTCCATATCAAGCCCTCAATCTGATGGGAAGTATCATGTATTTGAATCCGTCACTGCCATCGGCAGGAGTCATAACGCAGGGTGCCGATCCCGTATTGAGCGATACTATGAGCTCATCCGAGGGTGCGGCTTTGAGTGCGTCCTTTAAATATTTATCGTTGAAGCCTATCTCCAAACCGTCACCGTTGCCGGAGCAGAGGCAAACGTCATCAGCCTTACCAATGGGAGTGGTGCAGGAGCAGTTTATTATTCCGTCATCGAATATAATGCGAACGGGATTTTTGGTCTTTTCATCGACTATGAGCGATACACGGTCAACAGCCCTCAAAAGCTCCTGACGGCTGACCTTGATCTCGTACTTGAAATTCTGAGGTACCGCCTTACGGTAATTGAGAAAATCGCCCTCAAGCCTTCTTGTTACTATAAAGGTATTGCCCAAGGAGAAGGATACATGATTTCCGCCTACGGATATTCTCACCTTTTCCTCACCCTCGGAGGAACAGATACGCTCAAGATCGTTGAGTGCGGCACCGGGAACTATGAATTCGTTAAGTCCCTCATCGCCCTCTATCTTCTCACGGCGAAGTGCAAGACGGTAGCCGTCAACGGATATCAGCGTCAGCACTCCGTTTTCTATCTCAAACATAGAGCCTGTGTAAACCGGCCTGCTGTCGTTATCGGATACCGCAAAGCAGCTCTGATTTATCATGCTCTTTATAACGCCCTGATCTATGACGAAGCTTTTAAGTCCGTCAACGGAGGGAAGCTCCGGATAATCGTCGGAATCCGTACCCATGAATGAGAACTCGGTCTTGCCGCAGGATACCTCGGTGCGACCCTTTTCGTCGCTCACGATGGTAACGATACCGTCCGGCATACGACGTACCATTTCACCGAAAAGCTTTGCATCCAAAACAACGGAGCCCGGCTCGGTGACGGTAGCTTCGATGCTGGAGTATATACCCTTCTTGAGATCGTAGCCGGTTATCCTCAATCCGTTTCCGGCTTCCAAGAGCAGACCCTCAAGAGCGGGGATGGGACTTTTACTTGCGGCAGCTCTCGATGCAACTGCAACGGCAGCCTGAAGAAGATACTTTTCGCAGCTCAGTTTCATTTTTATTTCCTCCGATCAAAAAACCGTTTTTTTATGAATAAATAAGTTAATATATTTTAGTAGGAATAGTAGTAGAGCAAAATGTTGTTGAAAAGTCGGAAAAGCCTTTGATACGCCTGAATTTTCAGTGTCGAAAAAATTGTCGTCAAAAATCACGGTTTTCAACAGCAAAAAATACGCCGAAAATTTTCAACGGCTTTCAACAGTAAATTTATCAACACCAACATTCGGTTGTTGAAAAATCACACGCTGTTTATATTCGAGGTGATGTCCCTGACAGTATCCTCGACCTGCTTGTCTATCTTCAAAAGATCCTCTATCTTCTTTATCGAGGACAGCACCGTCGAATGATTTCGTCCCTCATATTCCTCACCTATCTCCTTGAGCGGAAGATTCGTCAGCGTCCTTATGAGGTACATGGATATCTGACGGGCAAATGCCGTATTCTTCGATCTGTTCTGACCTCTTATATCCTGCTCACTGAGAGAGAAGAAACGTGCCGTCTCGTGAATTATACGCTGAGGCGAGGGTATGTAGTTACCGTTCCTTGTAACGTCCGCTATAGCACGCTTAACGTCGGCTGTGTTGATCTTTCTTCCGAGGATCTCCTTATACGCCGTGAGACGCTTTATAACGCCCTCTATCTGACGTACATTTGAATTGAGAGTTTCGGCTATATACACCACCGCGTCACCGTCGATATAAAGACCGAGCTGAGCGGCCTTGGCGTTGGTTATAACGACTCTTGTTTCAAAATCGGGAGGCTGGATATCCGCCATCAGACCGCCTTCAAATCGGCTGCAAAGCCTGTCATCCAAAACGCTCATGTCCTTGGGAGGGCGGTCGGAGGTTATTACTATCTGATGCCCTGCCTCGTAAATGTTGTTGAAGGTGTGGAAAAACTCCTCCTGAGTCGCCTGCTTACCGGATATGAACTGGATATCGTCGACAAGGAAAAGATCGACGTTGCGGTACTTCATGCGAAATTCCTCATTCGTCTTGTCACGTATCGACTTGTAAAGCTGATTCGTAAATTCATCGCCCTTGATATATGCGATCTTCGTAGAGGGGTCACGCTCCCTTATCGCCTGACCTATCGCAAGAAGAAGATGTGTCTTACCGAGACCGGAGTTTCCGTAAATGAAAAGGGGATTGTTCAGCGAACCACCGGGCTGCTTTGCCGCTGCAACTGCGGCGCTGTAGGCAAACTGATTGGAGTTGCCGACTATGAAACGGTCAAAGGTGTAACCTGCCATCTCGGGCAAAGGATCGTCATCCGCCTTACCGGACTGGTAATCGTCTATCTCGTCACCGACAAGGATCAAAAGCTCAAACTCCGTGGAGAAAATATCGTACAGAGCGGATTTGATTATCTCGGCAAATCGGGTCATGATTATCTCACGCCTGAACTCCGTCCCCGTATGCAGAACAAGAGTGCAGGATTCTATATCAACAGGCTCACAGTCCGAAAACCAGGTAGAAACGGCGGTCGGCGTGAGATGCTTTGAGATCTCCTCCATGACGGCTGCCCATATGTCTTGAACTGAATTCATATGCTTATCTCCTCATATAGTTATCTGATTATAGTATAGCAAAAAACCGTCATTTGTGCAATAGATATATATATTATAATGTAAGAAAAATAAGCATAAAAACAGAAGATGCCCGTACATCGGCTTAAAAAAGTTCTTTTGGACTTTTTTAAGCTGAACCGTCGCCGATCATTTTTAATGATCAAAATGATGCTTCGTGCCAAAAGCATGATAAATAAAGCTTTTTTGCGGCGGCGATCCAATTCGAGACGGGTCTTGACCCCCTCGAGCTACTCTGCTGTTCAGTTGATTTAGATAAGAAAAAGCGTCACACGGTCTTGTGTGACGCTTTGCTTTCACTTATCTCCGCAGAATTTGGATTCCTCATTGCTCCAACCGCGATCCAAGAGCCAGTACGAATATTCGGGCACCTCGTAGTCCTCATCGGGACCGTGGGAGGCGATCTCCTCCTGACGTGAGGCTTTTAGCTTTGCCTCGTATCCCATGAGCTCGGTAACGGTGAAGGGAACACCCAGCTCCTCTGCGACCGGCAGCAGGACATCCTCGACCAAAAACTCCCTCATCTCAAGGCTTCCGGGGTAGTTTTCGACCGCTGTTTCCACCCTGTTTTGCAGCTCCTTATCGGCGTTGTATATCTCGAAAAATTTACTTACATTGTCAAGCTCCAACTCGGCTTCCTCCGTCAAAACATTTTTGCGATCACGGGGACGATCTTCTTTATCTCGACATCGGTGGTATTGATGCACAGATCGTAGTGGCTCTTGTCGCCCCAACGCTGACCGGTGAAATCATTGTAATAGCGAGCCCTGTCCTTGTCAATGGAAAGAATACGCTTTTTCATTTCCTGATCACTCAGCGACTCACCCTCCTGCCTATCCTGACATCTGCGGATACGGCTTTCGATATCGGCATGGACGAATATCCTCGTCGGCTTCCGCTCACGGAGGATATAGTCGGCACAGCGACCTATAATAACGCAGTCGCTCTTATCTGCAAGTGAGCTTATGATCTCGGTCTGAGCCTTGAATATCTCCTGTATCTGACGAACGTGATAGTCGGTATTGTAGGCAAAGCTGTTGCCCACGGTTATGGGGAACAGACTGTGCGGCTTACCCTCGACAACGGAGCGGATATACTTCTCCGAAAGCGAGGTATTTTTTGCGATCTCGGTGATTATCTCCTTGTCGTAGTAATCGATACCGAGCTCCTGTGCGAGACGGCGACCGAGCTCTCTGCCTCCCGATCCGAATTCTCTGCCGATTGTGATGGTTCTGTTCATACGGTCATCTCCTTTAATTCTTCAATGAGCCGACGAAGCTCTATCGCAAGATCACCGACGTGCTTACCGTCGGCAAAGGCGTGATTCAGCTCCAGCGACATACCTAAGATCTTACGTCCGTTATCATCACGATACTTGCCCCAAGCGATACGGGGGATGGCATCGTCTTTCACATAATTGCGTTCGTTGGTGAGAGCAGTCAGCTCCACCCACGGGAGACAGGAGATAAAGATGAGCTCATCGCTTTCGCTGCTTTCGTCGATGAAAGAGGTCTGGAGAGAGCTTCTGCGTTTTGCTTCGACACAAAAAGCGTCGATATCGCCCTCACAGGGCATGGTAACGATGTAAAAGGTGTCGGCACCCTTTTTGAGATCGGTGAAGCTGGGGATACGCTCATCGAGCAAAACGGGGGAGCCGTCCCTCATGGTGTACCTCAGAGCCTTGACGGAGTTGACAGCCTTTGTAACGAGATAGGTCAAGGCGTAGTAAAAGCTCAGTCCCCGAGGCTTGACATAGTCGTAAAGCTCGGTAACGTCGAGGTTAAAGGTGACGGAAAAGAAGGGGTTGGACATATCGGCAAAGAAGCCGTAAAGCTCCTTGCGTTCCCAAGAATCAAAGGGTATCTGCTGCATCAGCTTACCTCCCGAATCGAATAATCCACATAATATCCTACTTAAAATATACCACAAAAACCTCCCCTTGACAATCGAATTTGAATACGGAATATAAAAAAACGGACTTCCGAAAAAACGAAAATCCGTAAATATAAACGATGGAGCGCATTTCCCGAAAACGAAAAAATGTCAGTGGATGATTTTGATGGCTTGGGGGCAGGTGGTGAATTCAATGCGGTCATGACTGCCGCCGTTTTCGCCGTCGAAGGTGAAGCTTTCGGGACTTTCAAAGCTGAAAACAGCGTGCTTTGTATGCAGTATGCTTATATACTCACTGTCGAAATTACCTCGCAGAACCTTTGCGGCAAGGGGTGCAAGCTCCGCCATATGCTTCGGACGGCGCAGCAGGATGAGCTCATGCTCACCGTCACCGAGCCGTACCTTGTCCTTTGGCAGATCGACGAGACCTGCAACGGAATAGGAGTTCGACACGCTTCCGTACAGGAAATCGTCCTCGATGACTCCGCCCTCATACTCTATCCTCACCCTGCGACTTTTCAGCGATCGAAGGCTCTTTGCCGCACCGATGAGGTACGCCGCTTCACCGAGGCGGCGTTTGAATTTTTGCGGGGTTCCGTAGCTGACCTCGGTGAAGGCACCGAAGGCGGCAACGTAATTGAAGTATCCTCCGCTGCGACTGCCAACGTCGAAGGGCATTGCGATACCGTGGACTATCCTGCGAGCTGCCGCAACGGGATTCTTCTTGGGAAGGCCGAGAGACCGTGCGACATCGTTTGCGGTGCCGAGGGGAATGTATCCGACTGTGGGTCGCTTATCTATCCGCATAAGCCCTGCAACGACCTCACTCAAGGTTCCGTCACCGCCTATGCAGACCAAAAGCTCATACTCACTGCCGTATGTTGCCGCAAGCATAGTTGCATCGCCTGCTGCTGAGGTGAAGTACAGCATCGGTGAGTAGCCGGCATCGGAAAACACCTTCATGACGTCGGCAAATTTCTTTTTGTAGGCTCCCTTACCGGCAGCCGGATTGACGATCAACAGGATGGGTTTTTTCATGTCGCACCTCCGTTGCTGTGATTATATCAAAACTTGTCGAAAACTTCAATCCACGGTGACGAGCTCACATGAGACTTCTTCTCCGTCGGTATTAAGCTTTGCCCAGCTTGAGCCGTAGCCTATGCTACCGGGATTTAAGAGCAGTATACCGTCGCAATCGGTACACATGGGCTCATGGGTGTGACCGAACATCGCAATGTCGCAATCGTTACATTCCGCTGCGTAAAGCAGAGGCGAGAAGCCGGAGTATTTTACGCCGTAGCGATGGCCGTGGGTGATGAATACCCTGTGCTCACCGAAATTTATCACCCTGTAATCGGGATCACCGCTGCCGTAGTCGCAGTTACCGGGTACGGAGCATATGGGCAGGAGCGGAAACTCACGCTCTATCTCCTCGATATCGCGTTTGCCGTCACCGAGATGTATTACGTTGTCGGGGCAGTAGGAACGTATCGCCTCGATCATGGGCTTTGCGTTACCGTGGCTGTCGGAAAAAACCGCTGTTTTCACAGTAAACCTCCTTGGGTATTATGAATATAATGTTGCATGGGAGTGATAACGATGCTTGATCTTGAACGCATAAATGCCGAAATCGAAAAGAGCGGCAAAAAGGATAAGCTGAAAAGCCTTGCTTCATCGTCGGATGCCTTGGCAATCGGTAGGAGGCTCGATCGATCTGCTGTCGAAAAGGCGGCGAAAAGCGGCGATACGGAGGCACTGAGGGGGATATTGTCCGAGGTGCTGAGCACCGACGAGGGCAAACGCCTTGCCCAAATGCTGAAAAAGACGATGGAGTAAAGGAGATGACACCGTGAGCGAGCTTGAGAATATGCTGAGCGGTATATTGAACGATCCAAAGCAGATGGAAAAGCTGGGCTCCCTTGCAAGGTCGCTCATGGGAGACGGTGGGCCAACCGAGGATACGGAGCCGGTGATAGACATGGATATGCTCAAAAGCCTCGGCGGAATGGTCGATGCAAAGGACGGAAAGGATCGCAGGCTTTTGGAGGCGATGCTGCCGTATCTGTCGGATAAGCGGCGCAGCAAAATGGACAGGGCGATGAAGATAGCACGTCTTGCAGGTATCGCCTCTCTTGCCGTGGGGGAGCTCGGAGGGGATGAGGATGTATAATCGCTACCGTGGCAACGGATCACGTCCGGAACGCATGGAGGATCATCCGATAGCAAGACCGACAAAGTCGGGGATATCGGCGCCGCCGCCGAAAAAGCAGCAGTCGAGAGCACTGATGCTGCCGTCAAAGCTCGGCAAAAGCCTGTCATCGCTGGAGACGGAGGATCTGCTGCTGATATTGATACTGTACCTCATGTACCGTGAAAGCGGCGACAAGGAGCTGCTGATAATCATGGGGGCAATGTACCTGCTGTAGCGAAAAAGCCGCACCATCGCGTGCGGCTTTTTGTTTTGTTTGGGGATCGTCGGCTGTCGGATCAACCGCCTACGAATTCCGAATCACAAACTCCTCCGGCTTTGTATCGGTAATGCCGTTTGCGAACAGGATCGCATCGGCTATACGGCGACAGGCGTTTCCGTCACCGTAGGGATTGACTGCCCTTGCCATACGCTCATACGCGGCACTGTCACAAAGCAGCTCTCTTGCATCACGGAGGATGTCCTCGATCTCGACACCGGAAAGCTTGACCGTTCCTGCCTTGACCGCCTCGGGACGCTCCGTCTCACGCCTGAGCACCAAAACGGGCTTACCCAAGGACGGAGCCTCCTCCTGTATACCGCCGGAGTCGGTCATCACCATATAGCAGCGGCTCATGAGCCTGTGCATATCCATTGCATCCAAGGGATCTATGAGATGAACATTCGGCAATCCGGAAAGCAAGCGTGATGCCGCAGATCTCACCGTAGGCGAGAGATGGACGGGGTAGACTATCTCAACATCGGGAAATTCCTTTGACAGCCTTGCAACGGCTGTGAATATATTCTCCATGGGCTGACCGTAGTTTTCCCTGCGATGGCAGGTCATTGCGATCACACGCTTTGAAAAATCAACGGAGCGGAGCTCATCTGATTTAAAGCTACCGTCACCCACTGTGTATTTCATGGCATCGATAACGGTGTTGCCGGTGACAAAAATATTGTCACGAATACCCTCGGCACGGAGATTGTCCGCATTCTTTTCGGTCGGGGCAAAGTGCAAAGTCGCAAGCTTGCCGACAAGGGTGCGATTCATTTCCTCGGGGAAGGGGCTGTATCTGTCATAGGTACGAAGCCCTGCCTCAACGTGACCCACGGGTATCTTGGCATAGAAGGCCGCAAGAGCGGCGGAAAAGGTGGTGCTTGTATCACCGTGAACAAGGACGAGATCGGGTCTGTCCTCGGCAAAGCACTGTTCAAGCCCCTTTATCACTCTCACCGTAACATCGGTCAGAGTTTGATTTTTGCCCATTATATCGAGATCGAGATCGGGAGTTAAGCCGAAGCAGTCCATCACGGAATCGAGCATCTCACGGTGCTGTGCCGTGACGCAAACTATGCTTTCGATCTCGGGACGGCTTTCCAGCTCCAGAGCGAGCGGAGCCATTTTTATCGCCTCGGGTCTTGTGCCGAACACGGACATGACTTTGAGCCTATTCATCCTCATGCTCCTCCTTATCTTCCGGCGGCTCCTCATGATGCGGCTTATGGATATGATCGTTGTGACGGAACACGAAGAACCATATGCAAACCCCTATCGCAAAGGCGATGAGCGCAACGATGATCCTCGTGATCCCCTTTGAGGTCAGGAGCACCGCCGACAGTCCGAGTATTGCGGATATCGCATACAGCACCGCAACGGCCTGCTTCTGATTGAGTCCCATATCCAGCAGCTTATGATGAAAATGTCCCCTATCGGCATGGAAGGGGCTTTGACCCTTGAGAATACGGCGGATGAATGAGCTTATCGTATCGAGCAGGGGCACTGCAAGAGCAAGCACCGGCAGAACGAAGGTTATGACGGCGTAGAATTTAAACATTCCTATGACCGACACCGTTGACAAAACATAGCCCAAAAGGAGGGCTCCGGTGTCACCCATAAATATCTTTGCGGGGTTCAGGTTGTAGGGAATAAAGCCGAGACAGGCGCCGCAAAGACAGGCAAGGATGATCGCAACATTGCTGTTTGCATCGTCCACCAGCATTGCGACGAAAAGCATCGTCAGCGAGGCGATGGTCGAAACGCCGCAGGCAAGTCCGTCGAGACCGTCAATGAGATTGACGGAGTTCGTAACGCCGACTATCCAAATGATCGTGACGGGTACGGCAAGAACACCTATGGCGGCGACCTGCTCACCGGTCATGAGCAGGGGGTTTGACACGACGTTTATGATAACGCCGGACAAAACGGCAATGACCGCTGCGATGATCTGTATTGCAAACTTGAGCCATGCATTGAGATTCAAAACATCGTCTATCGCACCGACCACGACGATGAGTATGGCACCGAGGAGTATTCCCCTGACCTGGATGCTGACATCGGCAAAGCACAGGACGGAGAGCAGAAAGCCGATGAATATGGCAAGACCGCCCATTCTGGGGATGGGGTGGTTGTGGATATGCCGCTTTTTGTCGGGGATATCTATCGCACCGACTGCGGTGGCAAAGCTTTTGACCACGGGAGTCGCAATAAAGGATATGATGAAAGCGACACCGAGTGCCATAACTATTTTGACGATAACGTCATTACTGAAGCTCATAGTTTATCTCCAATGTTTTTAAAGATGCTTAAAGCAATGTTGAAAAGACAGGGAGCAGTCAAAAATCTTTGATTTTTGACTGAGGGATTGTTACGGAGGTCGTAGCTGTTTCCGTTGAAAACTCAGTGACTTCGGCTTGGTAACAAGCCCCCTCGGTCAGCTTCGCCGACACTCTCCCACAGGGAGAGGCAAACGGATCATGCAAGCCTTGACCGTCGGCAAAGGGTACTTAGAACGGCTTTTCGACAAGGCCGACCTTTTTATATACCTTACGAAGGGTCTTTCTTGCGATGAAGCTTGCCCTCTTGGCACCCTCGGTGTAAACCTCCTGCAAATATGCCTTGTCCCCGAGAAGCCTCTGGGCTTCATTTCTTATGGGACGCAGAGTCTCGATGACCGCATCACCGACAGCAGGCTTAAACACACCGTAGCCGCAGC
Organism: uncultured Oscillospiraceae bacterium; assembly: GCA_964446815.1. GTDB lineage: Bacteria > Bacillota > Clostridia > Oscillospirales > Oscillospiraceae > F23-B02. Next base: position 13,060 of record CAYUQN010000036.1, read on the forward strand.
CGGCAAATTCCTTTTCTATCTCCTCATAGCTCTTGCCGGTGACGGCGGAGTATATGCTCATGAGATTGGATACACCGGGCTTTTCCTTCATATCGAAGCGGACACAGTTTTCGGTGTCGGAATCGGTGACTGCACGCTTAAACTTCCTTGCGATATCCTCCGGCTTTTCCATGAGAAATACGCAGCCCGAGGGATCGGACTTGCTCATCTTGGAGGAGGGATTGGAAAGTCCCATGACCCTTGCTCCGGCCTTGGGAACGTATGCCTCGGGGACTTTGAAAACATCGCCGTAAATGTTGTTGAAACGAATGGCGACATCCCTTGTCAGCTCACAGTGCTGACGCTGATCCTCACCCACGGGGACGTAATCCGCCTGATACAGCAGGATATCCGCCGCCATGAGAGCGGGATAGGTGAACAGACCGCCGTTTATGTTGTCGGCGTTTTTGGCACTCTTGTCCTTGAACTGGGTCATACGGGACAGCTCACCGAACATGGTGTAGCAGTTGAGTATCCAACCGAGCTCGGCGTGTTCATGAACATGGCTCTGAACAAAGAGAGTGTTCTTCTCGGGATCTATGCCGCAGGCTATGTACTGAGCAAGCTGTTCAAGAGTGCGACGACGCAGCTCTGCGGGATTCTGACGCACGGTAAGCGTATGAAGGTCTGCCATGAAATAGTAGCAGTCGAATTCCTCCGCCCTTGCTCCCCAATTCTTGACGGCACCGAGATAATTACCGAGATGCAGATCGCCGGAGGGCTGGATACCCGACAGCATGATTTTCTTTTTGATTTCGTTTTCCATAGTATTCACGCTCCGTGATGAATTTCTAAAATAGTATTTTATCATTTTAAGTCTCACTTGACAACAGGCAAATTCCAAATTACACTGTACACAGATAAAAATGTTGAGAGGAGAGCACTATGGATACTTCTTGGTTCTATGAAGCGGAGGAGAGGATACCCAAGGGTGAGGTACGTACCCGTTTTGCACCCAGTCCCACCGGTTATATGCACGTCGGCAATCTCCGTACCGCTCTTTATACCTGGCTTATAGCACGTCACAACGGAGGTAAGTTCATCCTCCGTATCGAGGATACGGATCAGAGCCGTCTTGTCGAGGGTGCCGTCGACGTCATATATCGCACGCTGTCGGAATGTGGTCTCGATCACGATGAAGGTCCCGATGTCGGAGGCCCCGTCGGGCCTTATATTCAGACCGAACGCAGAGGACTCTACGGTAAATATGCCGAGCTGCTCATCGAAAAGGGTCACGCCTATCGCTGCTTCTGCGAAAAGACCGAGGATGAATCCGAGGGCTTTGAAAAATCGGTCGATCCCTGCCGCGGTCTTTCCGCCGAGGAATCGAATAAAAGAGCCGCAGCCGGTGAGCCCTATGTTGTCCGTCAGAAGATCCCCGAGGACGGCGTTACCGTTTTCCGTGACGAGATTTTCGGTGAGATAAGCGTTGAGAATAAGACGCTTGACGATCAGGTGCTCATAAAGAGGGACGGACTCCCGACCTATAACTTCGCCAACGTCATAGATGACCACCTCATGGGCATAACCCACGTTGTCAGAGGCTCCGAGTATCTTTCCTCCTCACCGAAGTACAATCTGCTGTATGAGGCCTTCGGCTGGGACATTCCGCTGTATGTCCACTGCTCCCCCGTTATGAGGGATCAGCACAATAAGATGAGTAAGCGTCACGGTGATCCCTCGTATGAGGATCTCATCGCACAGGGCTATATAACCCCTGCCGTCGTAAACTATGTCGCCCTGCTCGGCTGGAGCCCCGGCGGTGAGCGTGAGATCTATTCGATGGCGGAGATGGCGGAGATATTCGAGCTCAAGGGACTGAGCAAGTCACCGGCGATATTCGATATCGAGAAGCTTCGCTACTTCAACGCCGAGTACATTCGCAGCATGAGTGCGGAGGACTTTGCCGCTGTTGCGGAGCCCTTTATCCGAAAGGCTGTCAAGAATCCCGAGATCGACGCATCTGCGATCGCGGCACTTTTGCAGCAGCGTACCGAGGTGCTGACCGATATCCCCGAAAAGCTGGACTTTTTCGATGCCCTGCCCGAGTACGATGCCGAGCTGTTTGTCCACAAAAAGAGCAAGAGCGACAAGGAAAGCTCACTCCATGTGCTGGAGACGATGATCCCCGTGTTTGAGGGACTTTCCGATTGGAACGATGAAAGCATCCTTGCCGCCATGGTGTCCCTTGCGGAAGCCGAGGGAGTTAAAAACGCCAAGGTGATGTGGCCTGTCCGCATTGCGGCGGCAGGCAAGTCGGTGACCCCCGGCGGTGCGGTCGAGATATGCCGCATCTTAGGTAAAGCCGAAACCCTCCGCCGCCTCAATATCGCACTCGAAAAGCTGAAATAATTCGACAAATAATAATTCGATGAATGAATGAAATGAATGATAAAAATCGCACCTCTCACGAGGTGCGATTTTTTTAAGCCTTATTGAGATTGGATCAGGCTTCTCCTCTTTCGCGGAGGGCATCCTTACGGGAGAGGTCGATGCGGCCTCTGTCGTCGATGTTCATGACCTTGACCCAAGTCA
>CAYUQN010000037.1:0-15240 GCA_964446815.1 uncultured Oscillospiraceae bacterium
CTTGTTCTCATGTGTGATTTCCTCCTTAATAATTCCATTTAGGGCTATGCCCGTAGTTTGGTGAATTTATTCTACCATATATAACGGCTAAATTCCAGTGCTAACAACAAGTTTTTATTTGCTAACAATTTCTTTGTTAAAATCGGTCAGTATTTCGTGCAGAATTTTGTGTGCTCTTGACAAAGTAAATTTAAATTGCTATGCTGATTTCAGCTTAATGAAAGTGGGAACGGAATACAATGAGCAAAAAGCGTAAAAAAAATATCGCCTCTAAACCGACTTTTTCGGAGTGGCTGAAGCTCAATAAATTATCTGTCATCGTTTTGCTTGTCGCTGCTGTCATATTTGTCGTTTTCAGGCTTGTTGCCGTGGATGATACAGAGCAGGAACGCGGCGATGAATACGTTGAGTACGAGAAAGCGACCGTTATCTCGGTGATGACCGACAGCTCGGAAAGCGATGATAACGCCGAGGGTGGATTAAGAGGTGAGCAGCAGATAATTGTGAAGATCACCTCGGGACAGTATGAGGGCAAGGAGCTTCTTGCGTACAACTACGTTAATCCCTTGTTCGGTGTTTCGGTTGAGGAGGGTGACAGTGTTGTGCTCACGATATCCACCTACAAGGACGGCACCGTTTCCGCTACTGTCTACGAATATAACCGTGAGCTTCCGCTTATGATAGTGATCGCATTGTTTTTGATTGTGACCATTCTTGTTGGTGGTAAGACCGGCGCAAAGTCGCTTATCGGTTTGATACTTACGCTCATTTGCATATTCTTTATTCTCATCCCTCTGCTTATGAAGGGCTACCCCACCCTGCTCACTGTATTTTTAATGTGTGCTTACGTTGCCGTAGTATGCTTCGTGATACTCGGCGGTGTTCGAAAAAAGACTGTTTGCGCGGCTCTCGGCACCATAGCCGGTGTTGCGATCGCTCTGCTCTTTGCTCTTATAGTTCAGAGCATTGCCAAGGTCGATGGTTATCGCAGTGAGAATGCCGAGGCTCTTTTGCAGCTTCGTCAGGGCGGCACTCCCTTGGGGATCAAATATCTGCTTGTCGGCGGCGTTGTTATCAGTGCCTTGGGTGCTGTGATGGACGTTGCAATGAGCATTGCTTCCGCACTTTCGGAGATACACACCGTAGATCCCTCTCTCGGAAAGAAGGAGCTTTTCCGTTCCGGTATGAACATAGGCAGAGACATGGTAGGTACGATGACCAACACTCTGATCCTTGCATTCATCGGCAGCAGCCTGACTTTAGTTATATATCTCTATTCGATAGGTCTTGAAACACATCAGCTATTCAGCTCGGCTTATCTTTCAATCGAGGTCATTAGCGGTATTGCAAGCAGCATCGGCGTTATCCTCTCCGTTCCCATAACGGCGATCATTACCTCGGTAATACTCGATAGGCACAGAGAGAAAAATTGATACGACAAAAGCAGGTTTCGTTTGAGACCTGCTTTTTGGGTGAAATGAAATTTTTGTATGACGGAAAATGTGAAATAATAGTATCACGACTCTTGTGAAATTTAATGCTTCGCATTAAAATAAACCCATCCACAGCCGCAGCAATTTCACACGCGAAGCGTATTTCACAAATCCGCAAGGATTTATTCCGTCAAAAAAGACGACTGCTTTCGCAGTCGTCTTTTTTCTGGAGCGGGCAACGAGACTCGAACTCGCTACCTCCACCTTGGCAAGGTGGCGCTCTACCGGATGAGCTATGCCCGCACACGGAACATTATTGATTTTAGCACATTTTTCGTATTTGTCAAGCACTAAATCTCATATTCCGAAGTTTTTTAATTCTGATCGCTGATATCCCCAAAGCCTCTGCCGAAAACGTTCTTGGCATCGGTCACAATGAAGAATGCTTCCTCGTCGACTTCACGGATTATCTTCCTTATCGCACTGATTTGCGGACGCTTTATTACGCAGAAAAGCACCTGCTTGCTCTTGTGAGAATATGCACCCTCACCGTCGAGGATCGTCACTCCCCTATGCAGGGTTCCGGTTATGCCCTCGATAAGCTCCTCGCTCTTTTCGCTGATTATATAGCAAACGTTTGAGTTGTCGATACCGTAAAGCACAAGGTCTATCATCTTAGACACAACGACCATGGCAAGGATGGCGTACAGTGCTCCCTCTACATTATTGAAAATGAGGGCGAATGCGACGATTATGACGCAGTCCATTATAAGCACAAGCGTACCGAAGTTTATATACGGATAGCGGCGACGCAGAAACTTTGCTACTATATCCACACCGCCTGTTGTAGCACCTGCGTAATAAACCATACCGAGTCCCAAGCCCTTTATTCCGCCTCCGATGACGCAGGCAAGAAGCATATCATCCGTGGGTGAAAGCTTCAAGGTCGCAAGAATATCGATAAACACGGACGAAAGCAGAACGCCGACAAGCGATCCGACAATGAAATGATTGCCGAAGTATTTCCATGCGAAAATGAATAGCGGTATGTTCAAAACTATCGTCAGTACACCGACCGGAAGATCGGTCAGCAGGTTGATTATCATTGCCACACCCGACAGTCCTCCGACGATTATGGAGTTGGGGTACAGAAAAAATTCAAAGCCTGCTGCGTACACCATTGTTCCGATAACTATAACGACATAGCTGAGTGCTACATCGGCTTTTGTATTTTGTTTCATATCCACCTCAATCGATCAGGGAAAGCTGGGTCTCTCCCCTGTCTTCATCCTTTAGCAGTGCTCCGGCTCCCGGCAAGCTGCGTACACGATATCTTGCTTTGTTCTTTATCGCCGTATTCTCAAAGCGTACAACATCCGTTATGCGGTGCTTGTTCTTGACCGACATTACTGCAACACCCTGCGTACTGCGGCTTGATTTCACTTGCAGCAGCGAGGTATTGAACACAAGTGCCCTACCGTCGGAGCTTATCAGCGTGATATCACACTCCTCGGTTATACGCATGATATCGACAAGAGGACTCTTGTCGGAGTATGCGTTGATGAGCTTCTTGCGATTCGTCTTTGTTTCGTAAGCCGAGGCTTCGATCCTCGCTATCTTTCCGTTTTCGAAAACAAGCAGGAGATCGCCCTTGTAGTCCCGGGGCAATACGACCGTGAGCACTCGCTCACCCTCGTCCATCTCAAGGCTTCCCGGGAGGTATGCACCCAATGCCGATGCCTTGCAATCCTCAAACTCCGAAAGCTTGGTTTTATATACCCTCTGCTTATCGGTAAACACAAGGAGCTCGGCACGGTTAGTCGTCTCAAGACTGAGCTTTAAGCCGTCACCGTCTTTAAACTTCTGCTCACCGCTCATCCTGAGGGACAGCGGCGTTATCTTCTTGAGATAGCCCTCTTTTGAAAGGAACAGGTTTACGGGGTAATCCTCTACCGTTTCTTCCTCAAGGCTATCCTCTATCTCGTCGGCGTATACTATACCCGTCCTTCTCGGTGAGGGGTATTTCTTGATTATCGCCTTGAGCTCGTTTTGGATTATCGCCTTGAGCTTACGGCGGCTTTTAAACGTATCCTCAAGCTCTGCTATATCCCGCTCAAGCTCCTCGGTCTCGGAAATGCGTTTGAGGATATATTCCTTATTGATATTGCGAAGCTTGATCTCCGCAACGTATTCCGCCTGAATCTTATCGATACCGAAGCCCATCATAAGGTTCGGTATGACTTCGGCTTCAAGCTCCGTATTTCGGATTATGGCTATAGCCTTGTCGATATCCAAAAGTATTCTTTCAAGGCCGTTTAAGAGATGCAGCTTCTCCTTTTTTCGGCTGAGCTCAAAATACACACGGTTACGGATACACTCCGTTCTCCATGCAGTCCACTCACTGAGTATCTCTCGAACTCCCATTACCATGGGATTACCTGCGACAAGTATATTGAAGTTGCAGGAAAAGCTGTCCATAAGCGGAGTGAGCTTAAACAGCTTTTGCATGAGCTTTTCGGGGTCAGTACCACGCTTTAAATCAACGGCAAGCTTGAGACCGGACAGATCGGTCTCGTCTCGCATATCGTTGATCTCACGGATCTTTCCTGCTTTTATAAGCTCCGCTACCTTGTCAACTATAGCCTCGGAGGTCGTGGTGAAGGGTATCTCATATATTTCGATGATATTGTCCTTTTGGACATATCTCCACCTTGATCTCATTTTAAAGCTGCCTCGGCCTGTCCTGTATATCTCCTCCATTGCCGCTCTGTCATAAACTATCTCGGCTCCTGTGGAGAAGTCGGGTGCAGGCAAGGTCTCGAAAAGGTCGCAATCGGGGTCATTGAGATAGTTTATCTCGGTACGGCAAACCTCCTCGAGATTAAAGCCGCATATCTGGCTTGCCATTCCTACTGCGATACCCGTATTTGCGGAGACAAGTACATTGGGAAACGCTGTCGGAAGAAGCCTCGGCTCCTTCATGCTGCCGTCATAGTTATCGGTAAACTCCACAGTCTCCTTGTCGATATCACGGAATATCTCGGAGCATATCGCAGACAGCTTGGCTTCCGTATACCTCGATGCGGCAAAGGACATATCCCTTGAGTACACCTTGCCGAAGTTGCCCTTGGAATCGACAAAGGGAGTCAGCAGTGCATCATAGCCCTTGGAAAGTCTGACCATGGTTTCGTATATAGCCGCATCACCATGGGGGTTTAAACGCATAGTCTGTCCGACGATATTGGCACTCTTTGTCCTGGCACCGTTTAAAAGCCCCATCTTATACATGGTATAAAGCAGCTTTCTGTGACTGGGCTTGAAGCCGTCGATCTCGGGAATGGCTCTCGAGATTATGACGCTCATGGCATAGGGCATATAGTTTTGCTCAAGAGTTTCGGTTATGGGCTGCTCCATGACCTCCGCTTTCAGTCCGACAACGTTGGGATTATTGAATTTTTTCTGTTCGGGCTTTTGCTTTTTTGCCATTAAGATTCACCTCATCAGTGCTTTACCCTTTTGCCGCCCTTTCCTTTTTTACGCTTACCGCTTGTGAGGTCTCTGCGACAATGTGGGCAATGGGTCGCTCTGAGTATGCCGGTGCCGATACGCTTACCGCAATACGGGCACTTGCAGCAGAAGTAGTAAATGTAAATGAACAGTGCCAGCATTGCAAAGGAAAAGATAGTTACATAGCCCGATATCGTCGTTCCGGTGGTGAGTATTCCGATGATGCAGGATACTAAGCACAATGCTATTACGGTACGAAGTAAATTTTTTGCGGTTTCAAGATTCATATGTATGCCTCCTATGATATATCTGCCATGTCAAGATAAAGGTAACCGTTTTCCGCTATATGCTCTTTTCGGCCTGCCAAATTGTCACCGAGGAGAAGCTCAAACATATCGTTCATCACCTCAATGTCCTCCGGCATGACCTTTATGAGTCGTCTTGTTTCCGGATTCATGGTCGTCATCCACATCATGTCCGGATCGTTCTCACCGAGACCCTTGCTGCGGTTTATGCTTGCTTTCGCTCCTTTGAGAGATTCGATTATCTCCGTCTTTTCCCTGTCGGAATACGCAAAATAAGTCTTTTGTCCCGACTCTATTTCATACAGCGGAGACTCTGCTATATACACATAGCCCTCTTTTATGAGCGTTGGCACAAGGCGGTAGATCATGGTGAGGATCAGTGTCCTGATCTGGAAGCCGTCAACGTCTGCATCGGTGCAGATTATGACCTTGTTCCAACGAAGATTGTTTATGTCAAAGGCATTGAGGCCTTTTACTCCCTTTGCCTGAACCTCGACACCGCAGCCGAGGACTCGGAGCAGGTCGGTTATTATATCGCTTTTGAATATTCTTGAGTAATCCGCTTTCAGGCAATTGAGTATCTTACCTCTTACGGGCATTATCCCTTGGAAATCGGCATCCCTCGAAAGCTTACAGGCACCGAGAGCGGAGTCACCCTCAACGATGTATATCTCACGCTTTTCGGGATCACGGCTACGGCAATCGACAAACTTCTGCACCCTGTTTGCTATGCCTATAGTGCCGGACAGCTTCTTTTTCATGCCTTGTCTGGCCTTTTCCGCCATCTCACGGCTACGCATATTCACAAGCACCTGCTCGGCTATACGGTCTGCCTCCGGCTTATTCTCTATGAAGTATACCTCAAGACTCTCCTTGAAGAAGTCGGTCATAGCCTCCTGAACGAATCTGTTGGTTATGGACTTCTTAGTCTGGTTCTCATATGAGGCTTGGGTCGAAAAGCAGTTTGTGACAAGGACAAGACAGTCCGAAACATCCTGATAGCTTATCTTGCTCTCGTTCTTCTGATACTTACCTATCTTCTTTATATAAGCGTCAATGGCGTAAACAAAAGCGTTTCTTGCCGCCTTTTCGGGGGCGCCGCCATGCTCAAGCCAAGACGAGTTGTGGTAATACTCGGTCAGGCTGAGCTTATTCGAAAAGCAAAACGCCGCAGATATTTTGACCTTGTACTCCGGCTTGTCCGCTCTGTCCCTGCCCTTGCGTTCGGTGGAAATAAAATACGGAGTCGTGAGCGGTGAATCGTGGGCTAACTCGGTCACATAGTCGAGTATTCCGTTTTCGTACAGATAATCGGTGACTTCAAATTTTGCTCCCACCTGATTTCTGAAACGGAAAGTAACTCCGGCGTTGACAACGGACTGCCTACGCAAAACATCATGGAAGTACTCCTCCGGTATATCGATATCGGTGAAAACCTCAAGGTCGGGCTTCCATCTTATCGTGGTTCCGGTCTTCTTCCTATCTGCCGGTGAACGCTTGAGTTCATCACCTTTTTTGCCTACCGGCTTACCTTTTTTAAATTTGAGGTCAAATCTCGTTCCGTCTCTCCATACGGTAACATCCATGTACTCGGAGGCATACTGAGTTGCACATGAGCCGAGGCCGTTTAAGCCGAGCGAAAACTCATAGTTCTCACCGTCATTGTTTTTATACTTACCGCCTGCGTACAGCTCGCAGAATACAAGCTCCCAGTTGTACCGCTTTTCGCTTGCGTTCCAATCAAGGGGGCAGCCTCTGCCGAAGTCCTCGACCTCTATCGACTTATCCTCATACCTCGTCAGGGTTATCAGCTTGCCGTAGCCTTCCCTTGCCTCGTCTATGGCATTGGACAGTATCTCAAAAGCGGAATGACAGCAGCCGTCAAGGCCGTCGGAGCCGAAAATGACCCCGGGACGCTTCCTGACTCTGTCCGCTCCCTTGAGGGACGATATACTGTCGTTACCGTATTCCTGTGTTATTTGCTTGGTCATGGCAAGGTATCCTCTCGCTTACAATATCTTGTGGCTTATTTGCGGATTTTATCCGTTACTTTCGGATTATATAGTATATTATAAAACATTGAAAATTGCAAGTTACAAGTCCGTAACAAAGTTAGGGCAGAATCACTTCTGCCCTTAAAGAAACGCAAAGCTCGAATGTTCTTCTTATCGCTTGATAAGGCTTACATTCTCCGGCACAGGCTCATTGCCAGCAGTCATGGAGACTTCTTTCTCTCTTGCCGGACTTTGCGTCTGCTTATATTATGGTCTGTGCTCCGCTATATACTCATGGCAATTTGTGCCTCTCGGTTTAATGTTAGGCTTTGCTGAATATAATAATGTAAACGGAGGTTAGAAAAATGGCTAAAACTAAAAAAGAACTCAAAAAGCAAAAGGCGGAGCTTAAAAGACGGATGGACGAGCTCGGTTCTATCCGCTCTCAGCTTCAATGTGCCTATTCGGCTTTTGACAACGTAACAGATCCTTCCATAACAGATGCTTGCATTTTTGAGATAAGTGCGTTAAAATCAAGATACAACTATGCGATAAAAAGTTTAAGGGAGCTGAGGTGATCATATGGATATTTTGTCGCTTACTTTGCTGATAACGGCAGTCATAGTTTTTCTTGCTATGTTCTTCTCCGTTCTCAAGAAGCCTATCAAGTGGGCTTTTAAGCTTCTCCTCAATGCCATCTTCGGTTTTATCCTCTTATTTATCTTCAACTACCTCGGATCGTACATAGGTCTCAGCCTTAGCGTAGGATGGCTGAGTGCCATAATCGCAGGTGTCTTGGGTGTGCCGGGTATCATCCTTCTTGTACTTATCGAATACTTTATCTTATAATCTTAATCGGCTTGTTTTTTACAGGCCGTTTTTTAATTTTCAAGTCTCAAGAACCTGCACATCGAGTTTCAAAGTCTCAGTTTGACCGATGCCAAGATCATTGTTTTACCCTGATATTTAAAAAGCAGTTGGGTTTTCCCAACTGCTTTTATAATGCCTTGAGGCTTTCCGATATTTCGTCAAAGCCCATACTGTGAGACGCTTTTACAAGCACGGTGTCCCCTTTTTTGATCATCTGCGGAAGTGCCGCTATAAGCTCCGCTTTCGTTTCAAAATGCCTTGCGATATCACCTGCACCGTTTGCAGTATTGCGTGAAAGCTCACCGGTAGTTATAAGGAGGTCAACTCCCATCTGTCTTGCGTACTCACCGACGGCACGGTGAAGCTCCTCTTTCCTGTCCCCCATCTCAAGCATATCGCCGAGGATGCAAAGCTTTCTGCCTTGTGCTTTGCAAAGGGAGTCGATACCGCATTTCACGGAGTCGGGATTGGCGTTATAGCAATCGTCAATGAGCCTCAGCGTCTCGGTATCGCAAACATTCGCTCTGCGACCTACGGTTTTGAATTCGGCAATGCCCTGCTCTATCGCCGCATCGTCAAGTCCCATGCTTACCCCGACGGCGGCACCCTCAAGTGCAGCGTAAACCATATGCTTGCCGTATGCCGGTATCGAAACATTCAGCGTTCTGTCACCGCAAACGATGGTACAGCGTGTCATATTGGCATCACTGCCGTCTATGTCAAGTGCCATGACATTGCACTCGGGCGATGTTCCGTACAAAATACGCTTTTGCTCACAGTCGAAGGCGGCGAGCAGGTCATCATCGCCGTTTAAGAAAACAGTTCCGTCCTTGGGCATATAGCCAAGCATTTCTGTTTTGGCTTTGAGCACACCCTTTCTGTCATGGAGCTGCTCAAGATGTGCATGACCTATGACGGTATACACCGCCATCGTCGGCTTCACCATCTCCGCAAGACGGCTCATTTCGCCGAAGTCGGATATGCCCATCTCGACAACGGCCACCTCATGCCACGGCTCAAGTCTGAAGAGAGTTAGCGGAACGCCGAGTTCATTGTTGAAGTTCTTTTCAGTCTTTAAGACTTTGTACTTTTGCTCCAATACGGAGGCTATCATTTCCTTTGCCGTAGTTTTACCGACACTTCCGGCAACGCCGATAACGGGAATGTCAAAAAGTCCTCTGTAATACGCCGCAAGCTTCTTCATTGCCGATGCAGCATCATCCACAACTATCACAGGCTGTGTCACTCCGTTGGGTACTCTCTCTGCGAGACAGCAGGCTGCACCGAGTTCAAAGGCTTTGGCAATATAATCGTGACCGTCAGCGTGCTCACCCTTGAGAGCAACGAACATTGAGCCGCAGCAAACCCTTCTGCTGTCAATGCATACACCGCAAAGCTCGGTATCGGAAGGAACATTCAGTCTGCCGCCGCATACCTCGGCTGCTTTGTTAACGCTGATACCTTTCATTTCTCATACTTCTCCAACGACAGTTTAATTATCCTTTCGCACAGCTCACCGTAGCTCATGCCGAGCTTTTCAGCCATCTGCGGTACTAAGCTTGTGGGAGTCATGCCCGGCAAGGTATTTGCCTCAAGGCAATAGAGCTCTCCGTCCGTCTCATCCATAATAAAGTCGGCACGGCAATAGACATCAAGATGCAATGCAGTGAACACCTTTTCCGCAAGTGCCGATACTCTTTCGGTCTCATCCTCGCTAATAGGTGCAGGACAAAGCTCCTCGGCAAAGCCGGGCTGGTACTTGTTCTTATAGTCATACCAACCGTTTTTGAGTATTATCTCAATGGTGGGCATTGCCTTGCCGTCCATCACTCCAACTGTAAGCTCCCTGCCCTTTACATACTTTTCGACAAGCACCTTGTCCTCGTATTTGAACGCAAAGTCAAGTGCCTCAAGGTATTCCTCATGATCTGTGACGATCGAAGTACCTACCGATGAGCCGCCGGAGCAGGGCTTTACAACGCAGGGATACCATGGTGCATCGGTTCTTATATCGGTCTTATCAAGAACAACGGAGGGTGCTGTGGGTATACCGTTTGCTTCAAACAGGGTCTTTGACAGCTTCTTATTCATTGCAAGTGCACTGCCCAGATAGCCGCTTCCTGTATACTTAATGCCGTACATATCAAGTGTAGCCTGGATCTTTCCGTCCTCTCCGTCTTCCCCGTGGAGGGCAAGGAAGACTATATCCGCAGCCTTGCATATATCGATTACGTTTTTGCCAATTCGCGAACCGTCCCCCGATGCCATGAGTGCGGCAATATCCGGTGTCTCCTCGCCGACAGAGTAATTAAGGTCTCCCTGCTCCGTTAAAAAGAGCTCCTTGGTATCGGAATACTCACCCTTATAGCCGAGGAACATATCAACAAGCACAACACTGTGCCCTCTTTTTCTCAATGCTCTTGCGACACAGCTTCCGCTGGTTATAGAAACGTCCCTTTCGTTTGACAGTCCGCCACACAATACAACGATATTCATGGAACACCTCCGTGTAATTATAGAAAAAGTATAGCACAGTAATGCCGTATACGCAAATATTTATTAAAAAAGTAGTGCATAAAGCCACACTGTATGTTATAATAGTTTTTATTGAAAATTCAAAGAAGGTAGTTGAATATATGAATTACATCGTGGTGGACTTGGAATGGAATCAGGCTATGAGCTCCAAATCCTCCGTTTTTAACAAGCTCCCTATCAGGCTTCGTGGTGAGATCATCGAGATCGGTGCTGTAAAGCTTGATGAAAATATGCAGCCTGCCGAGGAGTTTACCATTGATATCAAGCCCGTATATTTCAGGCGTATGCATTATAAGGTCAAAAAGCTCACAGGCTTTGACAAGGAACGTCTCGCTCAGGGGCACAGCTTTAAGGACGCTTTCGAGTCCTTTCGTTCCTGGTGTGGTGAGGATCCCGTATTCATCACTTGGGGCTGCGACGATCGCGGTATCATGGAGCAGAATATCATTATACACGATCTTGACTGGGATTGGATCCGAGGATGGATCAATCTTCAGCTCATATACAATATGCAGACCGACGGCGATAAGAACCAGAAATCTCTTGCAACTGCAATGGATCACTTTGAAATCGAGCAGACCCGTGTTGCACATGATGCCTTGGGTGACGCTTATAACACTGCCTTGGTATGCACTAAGCTTGATATGACAGCGGGACTCGCAAGCTATGACGAGGTATCGAGAAGTCTGTTTAACCCGGGCAAGAGCCCCGATGCCGCTTCCGATTCTCCGGAGCCTCTTGAGCATCTTGTCTTTCCAGATTACCAAAGCAAGGCGGAAGCCTTTGCTGATACCGAGCTTACTCGGATAGCTTGTCCGAAATGTGCCGGGGCTACCGAGTCTCAGCGTTGGATCAATCAAGGCGATCAGCGGTATATGAACGTCTTTAGCTGTCCCGATTGCGGTGCCTTTCTCGTAAGGTTCAAATTCCGTAAGCATGAGGACGGATTATGGGCAGTGAACAGGCTCATTTATGAAGCCGATGATGAAATGCTTGATTTCTATCGCTCTAAGGCTGCACTCTCAAGACGCAGAGGTCGCAGTCATTCTGTCAAAAAGAACCGTCCTGCCTCAAAGCAATAATAATATTAAACACAGCAGTGATATTCACTGCTGTGTTTTTTTCGCAAAAAAGCGTCTTGATGTCTCCGCATCGGCTTTGATCTGAGCGGAAAGCTCATCTTGTGATGCGAACTTCTTTTCCGGACGTATGAAGGAATGGAACTCCACCCTCGCATGACGATTATAGAGATTACCGCCGAAGTCGAGTATAAAAGTCTCAACACTGACGCTGTTTGCGTCACTGACCGTCGGACGGACTCCGACATTGGTGACGGAAATATGCTCACTTCCGTCCTCAAGGAAAACTTTTGTGGTATATACGCCGAATCTCGGTGCAAGCACACCCTCGGGCAGCTTCATATTGATCGTCGGAGTTCCCATCTTTGTTCCGAGGTGGTAGCCGGAACGCACTGTATCGCTGAGTATATGCGGATGTCCGAGATAGCGGTTAGCTTCCTCGATATCTCCGTTTTGTATCAGCTCTCTGATATGAGTTGAGCTGACGATCAGCGAATCAAGCTTAACTGCCTCGATTATATCGCAGCCGAGTCCGTTTTCCTTGCAGTAATCGGAAAGCCTCGGTGCCGTGCCCAGTCCCTTATGACCAAAGCAGAAGTCATGTCCTACGACGATATGGCAAATGTTGAGCTCGGAGACTATCTCTTCGATGAATACTCGCCAATCCATCTTCATGACTTTTTCGTTAAAATGGATGAAAACGACGTTTTCTATACCGAAAATGCGATTTATGATATTCTCCCTGTCGGTTGCGGAATTGATGAGCTGAACAGGCTTTTTGAATACAAGATTATCGGGGTGAACGTCAAAGGTCAGGACAGCAGGCTCTGCTCCCTTTTGCTTTGCGACCTCCTTGGTTCTTTCAAGTAATGCCGCATGACCTATATGAACACCGTCGAAAAATCCGAGGGCTATTACTATCTTTTTCTTGTCCATTTTAAACCTCAAAAAAGCTTTTTACTGTTTTAAGCTCACAGCCTTTAGACTCTGCTATCGCAAGAAACTCTCCGTTATCGGAATACACTCTGTATTCACCGTCAGCTGCCGATGTCTTTAGTATATTGCCGCATTTGAATTTGGAAGTTGCCCTTTCGTTTAAGCGTATGCTTGGGAACTTTGCAAACAGTGCATCGACCGGAATGATATATTTTTCGGGCGATAGTGCGATCTCGTCAATACAGTGTGCGTCCGAAACGGAAAACGCTCCGGCTTCAACGCGTCTGAGAGCACTGAGTGTCGCAAGACAGCCGAGCTCCGAGCCGATATCATTGCAAAGAGTTCGGATATATGTGCCCTTTGAGCATGATACGTCAAGCACAAAATCGTCACCGTCACGGTCTATAAGCTCAAGCCTCGAAATGCATATCTTCCTCGGCTCACGCTCAACGGTCTCTCCGCGTCTCGCAAGCTCATACAGCTTTTTGCCCTTGACCTTTACCGCCGAATACATAGGCGGTAGCTGCATGATCTCACCGGTAAAGTGCGGGAATACCGACAAAAGCTCCTCTTTCGTCGCTGTCTTACCGCTTTGTGCCGTGACATTGCCGCTTATATCCTGAGTGTCAGTCGAATATCCTGTTCTCATCGTTGCGATATAACGCTTTGAATCACTCTCCGCAAACTGCACCGCCCTTGTCGCTCTGCCGACGAACACCACAAGAAGTCCCGTCGCCATAGGGTCAAGAGTACCCGAATGGCCTATTCTGCGTTCCTTGAGTATTCCTCTGAGCTTTGCAACAACATCATGACTTGTCCAGTCCTGCGGCTTATCAACAAGTATTATCCCGCTTATTCCCATGCGTCAAGCACTGCCTTAATCATTATTTCCCTGGTTTCCTCGGGACCTGCTTTAAGTGTGCAGCCCGATGCCATCCTATGACCTCCGCCGCCGAATTTGGCACATACCGCAGAGCAGTCGAAGGTGGGCTGAGATCTGAGAGAGACCTTGCTGAGATTTTCTTCAAGCTGCCTTACGATTATGCTTACAACGCATCCCTCTACCCTACCGGGGATGCCTGCTATATCATCACAGTCATCCTCCGTTGCATTGGCTTTGTTGAGCATATCGAGGCTTATTGCAGCAGCTACGACCTTACCGTCCTTTGCAAAGGTGAGGCTTGAGGATATGAGTCCCTCAAGGACTATCCTTGCTCTCGTTGCCTGACGGAAAAGCCTGAAGTTGAGCGTTTGTATCTCTGCCCCCATCGCGGCAAGCTCACTTGCGGCAAGCAGGGTCTCGCTCGTTGTATTGGCGTATCTGAAGCAGCCGCAATCTGTTGAAACTGCGATATACAGAAGGTTTGCTTCATCTTTTGTAACATCACCGCAAAGCACCTTTATCAGCTCAAAAACTATCTCGCCGCAGGATGCCTTAGTATCACAAAGCAAAAGCTCATCCGCATAATGCGAATTGGTCGGATGATGATCTATACAAAGCCCGACCTTGCCTTCAAAGCCCTCTGCAAGCATATGCTCACCTGCAACATCGACGGCTACGGCAAAGCTCGGTGAATAATCCTCCGGTGCGAAAGAGTCCTCAACAAACTCAAGGTACTTTTGAGTTACCCCTTTGTTTTTGAAAAGATACGCAGTCTTTCCGATACGACGCAGGGCACTGCACAATGCGGCGGCACTGCCGAGAGTGTCCCCATCCGGTCTTATGTGGGTGACTATGATGAAATTGTCCTGCTCTTTGAGAAGCTTTGCACAATCGTTATAGTTCATCTTCTTCAACGTCCCTTTTGATATTCAGACCACTGATTATCTCATTTATATGTGCACCGTATTCAATACTGTGGTCAAGCTCGAAAATGAGCTCCGGAGTATTGCGAAGCTTCAGCGAATTGCCAAGTTCACGCCTAAGCCAGCCCGATGCGGATTTTATCCCCTTTTTGAAATCCTTCTCATTCTCAAGTCCCATGACGGAGAGCCATACCTTGCAGTATTTGAGGTCTCCGGTAGTCTCAACTCTGGTAACGCTGATCATTCCCTGATTAACTCTGGGATCCTTTATCTCACGAAGCAGCTTGCTGAGTACAAGCCGGATATCATCGTTTGTTCTCGCTAATTTATTAGACGGCATATTTATATCTCCTATGCTTTGAAGCGGTCATGGATAATGACCGCTTCGATACTTTTTAAAGCTTTATCTGCTCCATTACGAAGCATTCGATAACGTCTCCGACCTTAATGTCGTTGAATTTTTCGATCTGCATACCGCACTCATAGCCGTTTGCGACCTCCTTGACATCGTCCTTAAAGCGACGGAGTGATGCAAGGTCGCCCTCGTGGATAACGATATTGTCACGGAGGATCCTTACCTGACAGCCTCTCTGGATCTTACCGTCGGTAACGTAGCAGCCGGTAACGGTACCGACCTTGGAGACCTTGTAAGTCTCACGGACTTCGGCGTGACCGATGATCGCTTCCTTGAATTTGGGTGAAAGCATACCCTTCATTGCGGCTTCGATCTCGTTTATGCAGTCATAAATGACTCTGTACATACGCATATCGACAT
>CAYUQN010000038.1:0-14399 GCA_964446815.1 uncultured Oscillospiraceae bacterium
CAACGAGTAATTAAAACTTAAATAAAAAATCGTGAGCTTCGGCTCACGATTTTTTCATTTTATACCATGCAAGAAGCCGCCGATCTCAACGGAGTGGATGTCACCGCCTATGACCGTACCGCCTTTTATGAATAGTATTGCATATACCGTGCTGCTTTGTGCAGGATAATTTGTGACTATGTAGCTGTACTTGTCACATTCCTTACCGGCATATGAGCAGAGCTCAAAGCCCTGTTCCGACTGTAACGCCGAATAGTCCGATAATGCACCGTCGAAGCTTTCGGGCAAGATAACGGTGCTGTGCTCCTCGGAGGAAATGTCGACCTCCCAGCCCAAGGACGCAAGATACTCGGCTCTGCCCTGTGGCGTTTGAACATCGCATAGCTCACCGATACCCACAAAACCCTGCTTCGGGCCACATAGGTATACGGCGATTGCAAGAACGATCGCCAAAGCGACTAAGATCAGAACTGCTTTTTTCTTCGTAAGACTTTTAAGCTTCATAAATACACCTTATATTTACACGGAGTTTAAATATAGACCCTCAAAATGTGTTATAATCCAGATATATTATTGACGGCGGTGTGCTATGTCCATACTCAGACTTGACAAATATCTTGCCGATTGCGGTATCGCAACGAGGAAAGAGCTTCGGCAGATCATAAAGGACGGCAGAGTGAGCGTGAACGCAGTCGCCGTAACGTCAGCCCAAAGCAAGGTGGATACCGAAAAGGATGCCGTTTGCTTTGACGGCTCTGCTTTAAGATATGAAAAATTCCGCTACTTTATGCTCAATAAGCCTAAAGGAATTTTGTCCGCCACCGAGGACGGAAAGCAGGCCACGGTGCTCGATCTCCTGTCACCGGAGCATAAGCGACTGGGGCTTTTCCCGGTGGGCAGACTCGATAAGGATACGACGGGACTTTTGCTGCTCACCAATGACGGTGATTTTGCACATAGGGTGATATCCCCGAAGTCGGAGGTCAAGAAGCGTTACCTTGCGATGACCGATGGTGATTGTACGGATGACGACGTTTTGAAATTTAAAAGCGGTGTTGTGCTGAAGGATGGCTTAAAGTGCCTGCCTGCCGAGCTTGAACTCGGTGACGGCTGCTGTTATGTCACCGTTTGCGAGGGAAAATATCATCAGGTCAAGCGTATGCTTGCCTCGGTAGGAAAGCCGGTGCTGGAGCTTGAAAGACTGTCGATCGGTGCTCTAAAGCTCGACAAAGCATTGGCACGAGGGCAATACCGTGAACTCGAACAAAATGAATTGTGCAGTGTGTTTAATTCAAAATGACAAAAAACAGACTGCGATATTTGGTGTTTTTATCAAGTAAATTAGATAGTTTTTTGGAAACTTCACAAAAAAATAAGTGTTTTCTATTGAAAATCGCACAAAAAAGAGTTATTATATTGTAAGTGTTTTAAATGTGCTTATAGTTAAATTACCCATAGTGCAAAGGGGAGGAAACACATATGTCAAGCAGGATTTTCCAAAGCGTAATTCTTCAAATCAAGGAAGCCACCGACCGCTGCATAGGTATCATCGATGAGCAGGGCTTTGTCGTAACTTGCAGTGAACTGCCCATGATCGGCTCTCGACTTGATGATTTTCAGAGCTATAACTATGATCTTTCGGAGCAGGTCTATGTAAGTGGCATCCGCACATATAGGATACTGGGAAATAACAATTCCAAGTTTGATTATGCTGTCTTTGTCGAGGGCTGTGATGAGCTTGCCAAGGTGAGCTGCATAATGGCATCCGTTGCATTCAACGAGGCAAAGACCAATTATGAGGAGAAGCATAATAAGGCAGCATTCCTCAAGAATATCATTTCCGATAACATTTTGCCCGGTGACGTTTATGTCAGAACAAAGGAGCTGCACTTTGTCCCCGATGTTCCGAGAGCCTTGCTTTTGGTTCGTCAGGTAGAGAGGAGCGATGTTGCCGCCGTTGAGGTGATGCAGAATCTTTTCCCCGATAAGCAGCGTGATTTTGTCATCAGCATAAACGAGACCGATATCGTGGTCATCAAGGAATTGCCGGCAGGGGAGAATCCGGCTGAGGTCAAGGCGATAGCGGAGAATATCGAAAAGACCCTTTTGGACGAGCTCCAGATCAAGTGCATCGTCGGTATCGGCACCACTGCAAGGCATTTGCGTGAGCTGGCGGACAGATATAAGGAAGCCCAGATAGCGATAGATGTCGGCAGAGTGTTTGATTCCGAGAAGAATATAATCAGCTATGAGAATCTCGGCATAGGTCGCATAATATACCAGCTCCCCACGACCCTGTGTGAGATGTTCCTGAATGAGGTTTTCAAGAAGAATCCTCTTGAGACGCTTGACGAGGATACGCTTGAAACCATCAATAAATTCTTTGAAAACAACCTTAATGTCTCCGAGACAAGCCGCAAGCTTTATGTACACAGGAATACGCTTGTGTACAGGCTTGAGAAAATAAAGAAGCTGACGGGGCTTGATTTGAGAGAGTTTGATCATGCCATAGTGTTCAAGGTGGCGATGATGGTCAAGCAGTATCTTGATTCGGTCAACAACAACGGACGCTGAGCTCCGTCAACGCAGGAGGAAAAACAATGGTTCAGATGAACAACGTAACGATGGTTTACGGCAACAGTGACGTTGCGGCACTGGATGATGTAAGCCTCTCGATAAACGAAGGCGAATTTGCATTCCTTGTCGGCCCTTCGGGATCGGGAAAGACGACGATCATAAAGCTGCTCACGGGTGAGATCCGCCCCACCGAAGGTGATATCACGGTAAACGGCTTTGATATGTGTGCGATAAAGCGTCGTAAGATGCCCATGATGAGAAGGACGATAGGTGTCGTTTTCCAGGACTTCCGCCTTATCGACAACAAGACTGTGTATGACAATGTTGCGTTTGCGATGCGAGTTGTCGGAGCGACGAATAAGGAGATCAAAGCGAGAGTACCCAAGGTGCTTGAGCTTGTTGGACTCGAGGGCAGAGAGAAGAGATTGCCCACGGAGCTTTCCGGCGGTGAGCAGCAG
This sequence comes from uncultured Oscillospiraceae bacterium, assembly GCA_964446815.1. Classification (GTDB taxonomy): domain Bacteria; phylum Bacillota; class Clostridia; order Oscillospirales; family Oscillospiraceae; genus F23-B02. The sequence continues at coordinate 3,036 of CAYUQN010000038.1, forward strand.
CGTGTTGCGATAGCCCGTGCCCTTGTCAATAACCCCAAGATGATAATAGCCGACGAGCCTACCGGCAACCTCGATCCGGTTCGTTCACTTGAGCTTATGCTCCTACTTGAGAAGATAAACGATATGGGAACTACCGTTCTGGTAGTCACTCACGAAAAGGAACTGGTCAATGCATTTTCAAAGCGAGTCATCGCGATTGACAGCGGTCATCTGATCAGCGACGGAATGGATGGGTATTACAACTATGAGATTGAGTAAATTCGGATATCTGATAGGCGAAGGCTTCCGCAGCATATTTACACACAGATTCATGTCCTTTGCTTCGATAACAATAATAATGGCTTGCCTCATCGTTATGGGCAGCTTCACTCTCCTCGATGTCAACATAAATGAGATAATCGACGATATCGGTGAGCAGAATCAGATAATGGCATATGTCGATGAGAATATGTCAGCCGAGGAAGCAACGGCACAGCTTCAGGCAAAGCTTGAGAATATCGACAATGTCGCCTCCGTTGATTTTATGAATCGCAGTGAAGCGAGGAAGAACTTCATGGAGAACTATGATGAAAGCATCATGGAAGGCATCGACGATGAGACCTTCCGCCACCGCTTTATCATTCAGCTTGTCGACCTCACCAGAATGGAGGAGACCGGCGACGAGATAGCAACGATCAGCGGCATTGCAAAGGTCAAGGCACCTACGGAGTATGCGGAGAAGTTCGTATCCGTAAGGAACGTTATCAGCATCGTATCCCTTGCCCTTATCGTTATCCTCGTGTTTGTATCTCTGTTTATCATGTCCAATACGATAAAGCTTGCGACCTTCGGAAGACGTGAGGAGATCGCCATTATGAAGATGGTCGGTGCCTCAAACGGATTTATAAGAGGACCGTTCATAGTCGAGGGTCTGCTTTTGGGCTTAGTCGGCGGCGGTCTTGCGTTCCTTGCTCAATGGGGCATTTATTCCGCACTTGAGGTCAAGGTAGCACAGGATCTCGGAATATCCTTTATTCAGGTCGTACCCTTCACCGAGCTTTGGCCCATGGTGCTTATAATCTTCGTTGCAGTCGGCGTTCTGGTCGGTGCCTTCGGCGGAATAATCGCCATCAGAAACTACCTCAAGGTCTGATCGGAGGGTGATCGGATGAACAGAAGACTGATTGTTTCGATTCTTGCGATATTGCTTGTAGTCACTATGGTGCTCAGCCTTGTGCTCCCCATGGTAATACGCTGATAAATATTGAAATATTGTTGAAATATTGTGTTGAAATATTGTAATATTGTCTTGACGGACAGTCTTTGACTGTCCGTCACGGACTGTCAAACAGTGGTGGAGACTATATTAACAGAGCAGCGGGGGAGCTCGAGGGGGTCAAGACCCACCTCGAATCGGATCGCTGCCGTCGAGATCCTTAATACTTTAAGGATTTCGAGTGAAACGGTATTTTAAAGAATTTAAAATACCCGGCAGCTAAGTGCAGCAAAAAGTTGAACAACTTTTTGCAAGCGAATGGACAGTCTTTGACTGTCCGTCACGGACTGTCAAACAGTGGTGGATAATATCAATTGAAAAGGGGAGAGACGTATGAGAAAGAGCAAGAGTTCCTTTTTCAACAAAAAAATCAAGCTCGGTTACTTTATAATAATATGCCTCATCCTTGTAGCCGCAAGTATAACGATAACCTATGCCCTGCTTATGGGCGGCTTCGGCTCAAAGGAGCATTTCGACAATGCCAAAAACTATGTTGAGATCGAAAAGACCGTCTCCGAATACTATATCGGGGATATTGAGGATGGAGCACTGTACGAAGCAGCTTGCTCAGCAATGGTGAGAACGCTCAACGATAAGTGGAGCTATTACATGACAGCGGAGCAGTACGAGGCATATAAGCTGTCCTCCGCAAATGAGTATGCCGGTATAGGTGTTACCATACAGGTCAATGAGGACGGAGAGATCGTGATAATGTCGGTGCAGGACGGTACCCCTGCTGCCGATGCAGGACTCATTATCGGAGATGTCATACTTGCCGTTGCCGGTGAGGATGTCACCGATATGCAGCTTGAGGATGTCAGAACGCTGATCCGCTCAAAGCTCAATAAGGACTTCGAGTTGACCGTATCCTCCGATGGCGATGAGAAAACGGTCACGATAAATTGCGAGATAATCTATAAGAGTCCGGTAAGCAGTAAGCTGCTTGACGGTAGCATCGGCTATATCAAGATCGACAACTTCGAAGCCGGAGCCGCAGAGGAGACGATAGCGGCGATAGAGTACCTGATCGATATCGGAGCGAACTCCTTTGTGTTCGATGTCAGGAACAACCCCGGTGGCTTAGTCAGCGAAATGGTCGAGATCCTTGACTATATCCTCCCCGACGGTGACCTTTTTGTCAGCATCGGAAAGGACGGCAAGGAGGACGTGACCCGATCCGACAAGACCTGCCTCAAGTATGATATGGTCGTGCTGGTAAACGGCAACTCATACAGTGCTGCGGAGTTCTTCGCCGCCGCACTTCAGGAGTATAATTGGGCAACGATAGTCGGTGAGCAAACGACCGGCAAATCGAGAAGCCAGATAACCATTGAGCTATCCGACGGTGGAGCGATCCATATATCCACCAAGGAATACCTCACACCTAAGCGTGTTGATCTTGCCGAGGTCGGGGGCATAACCCCCGATGTCGTCGTGGTGAACGAGAGCGGAAGTGTGGATACCCAGCTTGAAAAAGCGATAAGTCAGCTAAAGCATTAATCAATTTCATATACGAAAAGGAGACCTTACCATGTCTACCGACAACAGATTTAAAATGAGTCAGGAACGCTTCGATGAGCTCACCAAAGAGCTGTATTACCTTGAGACCGATAGGGCAAAAGAGGTAGCGGAGCAGATAAAAGAAGCACGCAGCTTCGGTGACCTGAGCGAGAACAGCGAATACGATGAAGCCAAATCCGAGCAGGGTAAGCTTTATTCCAAGATAGCGGAGATAAAAAATCTCCTTGAAAACGCAGAGATAGTCGATAAGAGCGAGACCGTAGCCGATAAAGGCACCGTCACCCTCGGCAGTGTAGTAAGGGTAAAGGACGAGGACGGCGATATCAGCGAGTTCACGGTCGTCGGCTCTCAGGAGGCAAACCCCATGGAGGGCAAGATCTCCGACAACTCCCCCTTCGGCAGAGGACTTTACGGTCATGTCGCAGGCGATACCGTTAATGTCGATGCACCCGTCGGCACACTCAAGTACACCATTGTTTCCGTTGAAAACAATTGAGCAGAGGATAAAATATGAGTGAGATAAATAATACAGAAGTAAAGCAGGAGCTTTCCGAGCTTTTACAGATAAGACGTGATAAGCTGACTGCCTTTCAGCAGGAAGGCAGAGATCCCTTTCAGCAGACTCGATTTGTAAGAAGTGCATATTCGACCGAGATCAAGTCCGATTACGATGCATTTGCAGAAAAGACCGTTCAGGTCGCAGGCAGGATCATGTCAAAGCGTGGCATGGGCAAGGCAATATTCTGCCACATCAAGGACGACAGAGGCCAGATCCAGCTCTACATTCGCAAGGACGATGTTACGGAGCAGGAGTTTGCGGACTTCCGCAAGTACGATATCGGTGACATTATCGGAGTCTCCGGCTTTGTGTTCAAGACCAAGACCGAGGAGATCTCCGTTCATGCCAAGAGTGTAGTTCTGCTTTCCAAGAGCCTCAGACCTCTCCCCGAGAAGTTCCACGGCATGACCAATACGGAGCTTAAATACCGCCAGAGGTACGTTGACCTCATAGTTAACGATGACAGCCGCCGCAATTTTGAGATCCGTACAAAGTTTATAAGCTACCTCAGAGCCTTCCTTGACGGCAGAGGTTACATGGAGGTAGAAACTCCGGTACTCAACACCATCTCCGGCGGTGCCACCGCAAGACCCTTCATCACCCACCATAATACGCTTGATATAGATATGTACCTTCGTATCGCAACGGAGCTCAACCTCAAGCGTCTTATCGTCGGCGGTATCGAGAGAGTGTACGAGGTAGGCAGGATATTCCGCAACGAGGGTATGGACACCAAGCATAACCCCGAGTTCACCACCGTTGAGCTCTATCAGGCATACGCCGATTTCAATGACATGATGGATCTTTTTGAGGATCTTCTCAGCGGAGCGGCACAGAGCATACTCGGTACTTATAAGCTGAGCTGGCATGGTGAGGATGTCGACCTTACCCCCGGCTGGGAACGCCTTACCATGGCAGAGGCTGTTAAGAAGTATGTCGGTGTTGACTTTATGGCGATCGATAACGATGCGGATGCGGTAGCCGCCGCAAAGTCGGCAGGTGTCGATATGGATAAGATCGAGCCCACATGGGGACACGCACTGTATGAGAGCTTTGACCAGCTTGTTGAGGATAAGCTCATTCAGCCCACCTTCATAACGATGCACCCTGTCGACGTTTCACCGCTTGCAAAGCGTTCACCCGAGGAACCGAGACTAACGGAACGCTTCGAGCTGTTCATTTGCCGCAGTGAGATGGGCAACGCCTTCTCCGAGCTCAATGACCCCATTGACCAGAAGGAGCGTTTCTTAAAGCAGGTAGAGCTCAGAGCCAACGGCGACGATGAAGCCGGCATGATGGACGATGACTTTATCAATGCGCTTGAGTACGGTATGCCTCCCACGGGCGGTCTCGGTATCGGCATAGACCGCTGCGTAATGCTCCTCACCGGAGCAAGCTCCATCCGTGACGTTTTGCTCTTCCCGACGATGAAGCCCTGAAATGATGAATAACACAAAACCGCACAGGAGCCTGTGCGGTTTTTTACATCCTGTGCAATATGTGCTGACATAAAATGGCGGCTCCGCTATTGAAAAAACATAGGTCAAAGCAGTATCGAGCATTTAGTCGCTGAAGTCGGGAGAAAAGCTCTTTTCAAAAAAGCAAAGGAAACAGCTTTGCACCTGTCGGCATCCCTTTTTGCCTCTTTTTATATTTGACCTTGAATAATTCTCACAGTCGGGTATAATAGACAAAATAGAGCCGAAGGAGGAAATGAAGATACAAATGAAGAAGAATTTGAGATTTTACCTTGCACTCTGGGTTAGCAAGGCGGTAATGCTGCTCATGCATTTGCTTGGCAGGAACGCAAGCTACCTCCCCGGAAAGCTGGCAATAAAGCTTTGCCCCGATTTTTTGGGGCGTATAGATAAGCCCGAGAAGGTCATCACCGTTACGGGCACCAACGGTAAGACAACCTGCTGCAACATGATCCTCGATGTCCTCAGTGACAACGGCTACAGCGTGCTGAACAATAAAGCAGGCTCCAACATTGACGCAGGTATTGCAAGCTCTCTCATTGATTCGGCAAACCTCGGAGGCCATGTCAAGGAGAGCATAGCCCTGTTTGAGGTCGATGAACGCAGCTCCCTGCGTATATACCCCTATGTCAAACCGAATTACACGGTTTGCACCAATCTGTTCCGTGACTCGATACAGAGGAATGCCCACCCCGAATTCATCTTTTCGATCATCGAAAAGGCCTTGCCGAATGACACTCATATGATCCTCAACGCCGACGATCCCATAAGCTTCAGACTCAAAAGAGGCAACCCCGTCAGCTGTTTTTCGATCGACCGACTGCCCACGGATCGCAATGAGTGCATCAATATAATCAACGACGCAAGCGTGTGCCCCGATTGCGGACACATACCGGAGTACGAATATGTACGCTACCACCATATAGGCAAGATGCGTTGCCCCAATTGCGGTCTCGGCTCACCGAAACCTACATTTGCGGCGATGCCCGATTTTGAGGATCGCAGCATCACCGTTCGTTATGGCGAAGAAGCCGAAGCCTATCCCATGATAAGCGACAGTATTTTCAACATTTACAATCAGGTGACCACCGTATCGCTTTTGCGTACTTTCGGGCTTTCGGCAGACAGCATTGCAAAAAGCTTTGCCCACATGAGCATAGTAAAGAGCCGTTACACTCATACGGAGAAGAACGGCATAGAGGTCGTAACAAACATGACCAAGGGTCAAAATCCCGTAGCCTGCTCCATAGTTTTCGATTATATGCGTACCGAAAAGGGCAACAAGGAGATAATCCTTATGCTTGACGATGCGACCTATAAGAAGACCACCGAGATAATGACATGGATATATGACGCAGACCTTGAGCTATTAAATGATGACAGCATCAAGCGTATCATCCCCTGCGGTGTCAGAATCCACGACTATAAGCTGAGGCTGCTGCTTGCAGGTGTACCGGAGGAAAAGATACACTGCGTTAAAAATGAGCTCGATGCGGCAAAGGAGCTTGAGCTGAAGGATACGGACAAGGTATTCATTCTCCACGACCTGACGACCCCCAAGCTCACTGCAGAGGTCAAAAAGGGAGTGCTTGAGGAGATCGAAAAGAGAGGAGCGGTTAGAGCATGAAAATTGAGATACTGTTTCCCGAGGCCGCGAACCTTTTCGGTGATTCATGGAACTACCGCTACCTTAAAGAGTGTATGCCCGAAGCAGAGTTTTTTGAGACGAAGCTCACCGATGAGCCTGCTTTCGTATCGCAGGACGTCGATATGATATACATGGGAGCGATGACCGAGAGAGCACAGGCTTGGGCGATAGAACGCCTTATGCCCCATAAGGAGCGGCTCCGTGAGCTCATGGACGGCGGCAAGGTGCTTTTGATGACCGCAAACGCCGGCGAGGTGTTTTACGAATACATTGAAAACGAGGACGGCAGCAGGATCGAAGCTTTGGGACTCGTACCCTTTTACGCAAAGCGTGATATGATGCATCGACACAGTGATACGGTGCTTTGCGACTTTGACGGTATGAAACTTGTGGGCTTCAAAGCCGAGTTTTCGCAGACCTACGGTGAGGCGAAATACGCATTGGCAAAGACACTGTACGGCACCGGAAGAAGCAAGAGCGATAAGCTTGAGGGCGTGAGAGTGAATAATTTCATTTCCACCTCGATAGTCGGCCCCTTCCTGATGATGAATCCGCAGTTTATCAAGTATCTCATGGAGCTGCTCGGCATAAAAGAGCCCAAGCTCAAATACGAGGACGAGATAAATGCAGCATATTTGAGTCGCCTTAACGATATTGAACGCATGATGAACGATAAAAAATAAGAGCGGTGATTGACAAACCCTCCGTGTTAGACTAAACTGATTTTGTCTGACATGGAGGGTGTTTTATATGACATTGGATAAGCTTCAAATAGGTAAGAAAGCGATAATAACAAGCGTGGGCGGAGAGAGGAATCTCCGTAACCACCTTCTTGATATGGGCATAATCCCCAAGACCGAGATCACGGTACGGAAGATGGCACCCTTGGGTGACCCGATAGAGATCAGTCTGAGAGGCTATACCATGACACTGCGTAAGGACGACGCTGCAAAGATCGAGGTCGTTCTTTGTGAGGAGGCATGAGCATGGTAATAGCTTTGGTAGGCAATCAAAACTGCGGTAAGACGACGCTTTTCAATCAGCTCACCGGCTCAAATCAGCACGTCGGCAACTTCCCCGGAGTAACGGTAGAGCACAAGCTGGGCGATATCAAGGGACAAAAGGATTGCACCTTAGTCGACTTGCCCGGTATATATTCGATACGTCCTTACTCCGGCGAGGAGGTCGTGACGAGGGACTTTATAATCGACAGTGCCCCCGATGCGATAATTAATATAGTCGACGCAACTAATATCGAGCGTAACCTTTACCTTACGCTCCAGCTTGCGGAGATGGGAAAGCCCATGGTGCTTGCACTGAATATGATGGATGAGCTTTTGGGCAATCACGGCTCCGTTGACGTTGAAGGACTGTCACAGCGATTGGGCATACCGGTGCTCCCGATAGCGGCAGCAAAGAACGACGGTGTTGAGGAGTTACTGGAGCTCACGCTTGAGACGGCGAGGAAAAAGCAAAAGCCAAAAAAGGTTGACTTTTGCAGTGCAGGTCCCGTCCACCGCTGCATACATACCGTCAGCCACGTTGTCGAGGATCACGCCGATGCCATCGGTGTACCGTCGAGATTTGCGGCTACCCGTGTGATAGAGCAGGACGAGGAGGTAATAAAGCGTCTCGACCTCAGTGAAAATGAGCTTGAGCTTGTGGAGCACGCTTCTCTTGAGATGGAAAGCGAGAGCGGACTTGACCGCAATGCAGCCCTTGCGGATATGCGTTACTGCTTTATTGAGAAAATATGTGCCGAGACGGTCGTAAAGGCAAAGGAAAGCCGTGAGCAGCAACGCAGCGTCAAGATAGATAAGATACTGACACATAAGTATCTTGCGATACCGACCTTCCTTGCGATAATGGCGTTCATATTCTGGATGACCTTTGACGTTATCGGTCAGAATCTATCCGACCTGTTGGCAGACGGTATAGACGTATTCACGGCATGGGTCGATGCTCTGCTGACGGCATATGGCTTAAACCCCGTTGTGCAAAGCCTTGTTATTGACGGTGTGTTTGCCGGTGTTGGCAGTATGCTCAGCTTTTTGCCGATAATCGTTGTACTGTTTTTCTTCCTTTCGATACTCGAGGATACCGGCTATATGTCGAGAGTTGCCTTTGTAATGGATAAGCTTCTGCGAAAGATAGGCTTATCCGGACGCAGCTTTGTCCCCATGCTGATAGGCTTCGGCTGCTCCGTACCTGCGATAATGGCAACGAGAACGCTTTCATCGGATAGGGACAGAAAGATGACGATGCTTCTTGTACCGTTCATGAGCTGCTCCGCCAAGATCCCCATTTACGCACTGTTCACCGCGGCATTTTTCCCGGGACAAGGGCTGCTTGTCATGACGCTTTTGTATGTAGGCGGCATGGTGACCGGTGTTATCGCGGCAAAAATACTCAGCAAAACAAGCTTTACCGGCAAGCCCGTGCCCTTTGTCATGGAGCTTCCCAACTACCGTATGCCCTCACTGAAAAGTGTACTGCTCCTTATGTGGGAAAAGGCAAGTGACTTTATCCGCAGAGCATTCACGATAATATTTGCGGCAACTATAGTCATATGGTTCTTGCAGCATTTCGATGCCCACCTTAATATCGTTCAGGCAGGAGACGACAGCAGTCTGCTGTCACTCATAGGCAGCCTGATAGCACCCGTGTTTGCACCCTTGGGCTTTGACGATTGGCGTATAGCGACAAGTCTTATAACCGGACTCATGGCAAAGGAAGCGGTCGTCAGCACCATGGGAGTACTCATGAACGTCGGTGCGGATCAGCTTGCGGTCGCACTCACGGGAGTATTCACCACGCAAAGTGCAGTGAGCTTCCTCACCTTTGCACTGCTGTATACACCCTGTGTTGCGGCGATATCCGCAATAAAGCGTGAGATCGGCGGAGGACTCAAGGCATTCGGTGTCGTTGTGGCACAGTGCTGTGTGGCATGGATAGTTGCCTACATCGTATACCTTGTTGCAGGACTGATACTGTGATGGAAATAGTAATAATACTGGGTCTTTGCGTCTGGGGCTATTTCGCCATACGCAGTATAAGACGAGACGGTCACTGCGGTGACTGTAAGAATTGCTCCGCAAACTGTAAAAAACGGAAAGATTGAATATGTCAAAGAAATCCTTATGCCTGCTTTTGTGCATTGTGCTTTTGCTGTCTGCGTGCTCCGTTGTGAGAACCGTCCCCACCGATCCGCCGACTGCGGAGAATACGAAGAAGATAGCATACCTTCCGCTTGACGACAGACCGAATAATTATGAGTGCATGGTCTATATGGCACAGTCCCTTGACTATGAGCTCATCATGCCCTCACTCGATGCTTTTTCAACAAGACTTGACGGTCAGCCCGGTACCCAAATGGGGGATAGAGCGGTGATCTACGATTGGCTTGCCTCGTGTGAAAACGACGGCTGCGACCGTTATATAATCTTCGTGGATCAGCTCGTTTCCGGCGGTCTGTGTGCATCGAGGTCGGGGGATATAAACGGAAGCGTCACGCTTACCGACGGCACCGTTGTCACCGAGACGGAGCTTCTTGAGATGACACTGAGCCTGCTCTCGGAGGATGAGAATAACCGTGTTTGGCTGCTGGACAGCGTAATGCGTCTTGCACCGACTATCGGCTATAACGGCTATACCGCCGAGGATTACAGTGAGATAAGGGAGTATTTTTCCCTGCCGAGACCGAGACTCTCCGAGAACGAGCTGAGCCTTGAAAACGTCATAGCTGCATACGGTCTTGACGAAAGCAATGATCCGATACCGACTCCCGAGGGCTATACCGATAGCGAGATCGAAAGCTTCACAAAAGCGAGGGAACGAAAGCTCATGCTTTCAAATGAGCTTATGCAGCTTGTCGCAAATGACACTAAGGTGTTCACGGTGCTCTACGGCATTGACGACTCCTCGGTGTCGAACTGTGCCCAGACGAATGAGATAGCGTATATCGAAAGTCTGCTCCGTGACGGTGATGAGCTGCTGTCGGGAGTGGACGATATGGGCTTCAAGGCATTGTGCTCAATGTACCTTGAGGAGATAAGCTGGCAAGGCAGCACAGCCGAGGTCAAATACTTCGGCGGAGCAGAGGCCGAGAACGCCTGTCAGTTTGACTACCGCCCTTTAAGTGAGCTTGTCAGCCGTCATATGGACTACTTCGGGCTCACCGAAAAGCAGGGAGCGGAGCTCAAAATATGCGTTCTCACAAAGCCAAAGGACGAGAGCAAAGCCGAAGAATACTGCGATGAGCTGATAGATTATCTGAATGACTGCTTAAAAAACGGCTCACCGGTGATACTGATGGACGGCTCCAATACCGCCTACGGCGACTATTTCAGAACGAGACTGACGGAGGACACGGAGCTTGGAAAGCTCATAGCCTACGCAGGACTTTTGGATCTTGCAAACCTCACCGGCACGGCACTGAGCCACGGTGTTGCACGCTACGCCTACCTGAAGCACGGAGAGGGAACGGAGCTTTCGGAATACGGCCATATGTGTACGATTGCCGATGTCCTCATCCGTGACATTTGCTACCGTGACGATGTAAGACCGCTGCTTGCCTCATATGTAAAGGATGAGCTCGGCGGCGACCCGAATAATCTGTACGCCACAAAAACGGACCCCGATACGGTGAATGATGAGCTGAAAAGACTCATGGATGAGCGAGTTCCTAAGCTTATCGAAAGCCTTGAGAGCAGTAATTTCATAAGCTCACTGTCACCGTATAGCGAACGCGGCTGGGGCGGTGTGGAAATAAGCGACTTACACCTCCCATGGTACAGAACATTCGAGATAACCTTTGAGCTGAAAGTAGGCAAAAGCACAGACCCTCATGAGAATGTTTTGGGTGTGTATTACAAATAATTTGCTTTACTTTAAAGCCTCACTT
>CAYUQN010000039.1:0-14028 GCA_964446815.1 uncultured Oscillospiraceae bacterium
ATTATCAAAAACCATGGTTTTGTTTCCTTATCCGCTGTCGGGGCTTGCGTCGAAATAAAAAGAGTGTTAAAATCAAAATGGTATAATAGCCAAACGGTGTAAGGAGGGGAAGCAAATGAGCGAAAACGGCGGCATGGACTTTGAGACCATGCATGACAGACAGTTTGAGGAATTAGCCGGCTTGCTTGATGCTCAACGCATGAAATCCTTGCAAATGCGTCTTGAGGAAATGAACGAGTTCGACGTTGCGGAATTCCTGACCGAGGTAGACGTTCAGCGTATGCCAATGGTGTTCCGGCTGCTGTCAAAGGGTAAGGCAGCCGAGGTCTTTGCCAATTTCGAGGCTCCGGAGCAGGAGCTCATAATCAACTCGATAACCGACTCCGAGCTCGGTGCCATCGTCGAAGAACTGTATGTCGACGACGCGGTCGACATGATGGAGGAGCTACCGGCAAATGTGGTAAAGCGTGTTATGCGTACCGCAACGAGGGAGACGAGAAACCTCATAAATCAGTACCTCAAGTACCCCGAAAATTCCGCAGGCAGTATCATGACGGCGGAGTTCGTTGACCTGAAAAAGTACATGAACGTCAGGGAAGCGATAGCGAGGATACGCCGAATAGGTGAGGATAAGGAGACGATATATACCTGCTTCGTCACATCTGCCGACAGGAAGCTTGAGGGTGTCGTCAGCGTAAAGGATCTGCTGCTCAGTGACGACGAGACCGTTGTGGGCAATATAATGGATACCAACGTCGTATTCTGCATGACGCAGGATGACCAAGAGGAAGCAGCGGAAAAGATATCGGACTACGACCTCATGGCACTTCCCGTGACGGATAAGGAAGGTCGCCTTGTCGGTATAGTAACCGTCGACGACGTTCTTGACGTTATGGAAAAGGAGACTACCGAGGACTTCGAGATCATGGCTGCAATGACCCCGTCGGACAAGCCCTATTCCAGGACCGGTGCGGTGGATATATGGAAAAACCGTGTGCCGTGGCTGCTGTTTCTTATGCTTTCGGCAACGTTTACGACCATGATACTAAACTCCTTCGAGGAGGCACTTGCGGTTCAAGCGGTGCTTATCGGCTTCATCCCCATCATCATGGGCACGGGCGGCAACTCCGGTGCTCAGTCCTCAACTGCGATAATACGAAGCATTTCCTTGGGCGATACCGAGCCCGCGGACGTTTTGCGTGTAGTCTGGAAGGAATGGCGAGTGTCCGTGCTGTGCGGACTTAGCCTTGCCGCGGTGAACTTTGTGAAAATGCTTCTTGTAGACAGGCTGCTGTTTGCAAATCCCGATGTCACCGTGACGGTGGCTCTGACCGTGAGCATAGCGATCGTTTTGACGGTCATGTTCGCCAAGGTCGTCGGCAGCACCTTGCCCATACTTGCGGAAAAGATAGGACTTGACCCTGCCGTGGTCGCAACTCCGCTCATTACAACGATATCCGATGCGGTATCACTGCTTATATATCTTGAAATTGCGAGGCTTGTAATTATTATATGACTGCGTTATTCGGAAAAATGGCGGTGCTGTTTGCACTGCTGCTCATAGGCTATGCCTGTGCAAGACTGAAGCTTGTAGGCCCCGAGTTCAATAAGGGACTCAGCAAGCTCGTTATGAACGTGTTCTTGGCTGCAACGATACTCGACTCCGTCATAAACAAGGAACTGTCCATGACCGGCGGAGAGATCGTGTTTGCCATACTCATGTCGACCCTTGCGATGCTCATATCCATCGGCATCGCCTACATAGTACCGATCATCTTCGGCATAAAAACCGGTGACAGGGGAATGTACCGCCTTTTGGTGGCATTTATGAATACCGCCTTTGTCGGCTATCCCGTTGTCACTGCTGTGTTCGGTGAGGATCAGCTTTTCCTTGCATCGCTGTCCAATATTCCGTTCAACCTGCTTTTGTATACGGTAGGCATAATGCTGCTCACCAGCGGAGAAAAGGGTGGCTTTAAGCTCAAAAAGGCTATAAACGCTCCGATAATCGCAACGCTAACGGCAGTGATCATATTCAGCCTGCGTATTCCCATACCGACAATAATCGATGACATTTGCGGTACCCTTGCATCCGCCACCGTACCGCTGAGCATGATGTGCGTCGGCATATCGCTCGGTCCCGTTTCCGTCAAGGAAGCACTCACTCAGCCGAGGCTCTATTTACTCAGCTTCATTCGCCTCGTAATTTGCCCGCTTGCCGTGTGGTTCGTACTGCACTTCTTTATAAGCGATCCCATTATGCTGGGAGTCATAGTTGCCATCATGTCAACTCCGACTGCCATCGTCTGCACCATACTCGGTCTTGAGTACGGCAGAGACGGTATTGAGTCCTCGGAGGAGATATTCATAAGCACAGCCCTCAGCATGGTAACCATACCCCTGATAATGAGTTTTATTACATAAGGGGGGCACCCTAACCCGTTTTTAAGCGGATATAACCGCCGCAGGCTTCGTTTTGCTCAATCACAAGGCTTAAGCCTTCCTCAATCGCAAAGCCTTGCCTGCAACGCTTCTCCCTCGCTTTAAAATCTACGACCTCTGCAATAGAGATTTTGCCCTTAGTCGAGACAGAGGACGTAGGAATATCGGCGTATTGGGGGACGATAACGAAGAATAAGGGTATAATATCATTGCAGAGGAGGAGTCAGGGTACTCCTCCGATGCTTAAAGGAGGATATTAAGGACAAGTAATCAAGTAATCATAATATCAGCGTCGCCGGTAAACAGTTATTAATTTATAATTTTAACAGCAGAGGTTACAATAACGATATGAGTATGTCGGAATTTCTTAATCAGATGATGGCAAACCCCATGCTATTGGTATCGACGATACTGACGCTTGGCGTCATTTTGGTGAACGGCTGGACGGATGCTCCGAACGCCATCGCCACCTGTGTTTCCACAAGGGCGATAGGAGTACGAAAGGCTATCATCATGGCGGCGATATTCAATTTCCTCGGCGTCCTTGTGATGACCTCGATAAACGCCTCCGTCGCAATGACCATATATAACATGGTGGACTTCGGCGGTGATGCCCATATGTCGCTCATAGCACTGTGTGCCGCAATGGCGGCGATAGTGATCTGGGCAACGGGAGCGTGGTACTTCGGTATACCTACGAGTGAGAGCCACGCCCTCATAGCCGGACTTTCCGGAGCGGCTGTAGCATTGCAAAACAGCTTCTCGGGCATTAACGGCGGTGAATGGATCAAGGTCATTTACGGAATCTTTCTCTCGACCCTTCTCGGCTTCGGACTGGGCTTTTTAACTTCAAAGCTGACGGTGCGAATATTTAAAAACAAAAACCGCCTGAAATGCGAACGCTTCTTCTCGGGAGCTCAGGTAGCGGGCGGAGCGGCAATGGCATTTATGCACGGTGCTCAGGACGGTCAAAAGTTCATGGCGATCTTCCTGCTCGGTGCTGCTCTCTCCGGCGGTCAGTCGGATGTCACGAGCTTTGCCGTACCGCTGTGGCTTATGATACTGTGCTCTGCGGTCATGGGTCTCGGCACCTCGATAGGCGGCTACAGGATCATTAAATCCGTAGGCATGGACATGGTAAAGCTCAAGCCCTATCAGGGCTTTGCGGCCGATCTTTCGGCAACGGGCTGTCTGCTCCTTTCGTCACTGACGGGTATACCGGTCAGCACCACTCACACAAAGACGACCTCGATAATGGGTGTCGGAGCGGCAAGACGAATGAGCAACGTCAATTGGAGCGTTGTGAAGGAGCTTGTTTTGACTTGGGTATTCACCTTCCCCGGCTGTGGTCTTTTGGGATATGGCATGGCAAAGCTGTTTTTCGTAATATTTGCATAAGGAGTTAAAGACGATGGCGAAGAAAAACAACGATTACTTTGAGCTTTTGAAAAAGCAGACCTCCTATTGCGTGGAGGCATCCGCATTGCTGTCCGAAATAATATCGAGCTATAACGCGGAGAATATGAACGATTACCGTGAGCGTATGCACAGCCTTGAGCATACGGCAGACGGTGTGCATCACGATATATTGAACAAGCTGTCCACCGAGTTCATCACTCCCATAGATCAGGAGGACATTTTAAGGCTTGTACAGATAGTCGACGATATAACCGATGCACTGGACGAGGTAGTACTCGATCTTTATATGTACAACATAACGGTAATACCGGAAAAGACGCATGAGCTTTCAAAGGAGGTCGGCAAATGTGTCGGACTGCTGCATGAGGCTGTCAGTGAGCTTAAAAGCTTCAAAAAGCCGGAAAAGCTCAGGGCACTTCTGATCAAGGTCAACGATACCGAGACCGAGGCAGACGGTGTTTACACCGAGGCGATACGATCACTGTTCACCTCGAATGTTGACGGCAAGACCCTGCTCGGTGCAAAGTCGGTGTACGAGAGCCTTGAAAACTGCTGCGACCTCTGCGAACACGCCTCCGAGGTAATAGAGCAGATAATAATCAAAAACACATAAAAGCATAAAAACAGCAGACAATAACGAAATGTTAGAGCGTTTGCAACCGCAAAAACGGTAGTATAAGCAATTCATTTAGCATTATAGAAATAGTGGACATAGAATAACCTATACATGGATTTCTTTTAGTCAAACTGAGGCAAAAAGAATAACGTGAGCCATGTAGCGTAAAAAAGAGACTTTAACGGTAAAATGTTAAAGTCTCTTTTTAAATCAAGATCGATCACTCTGACTTGTGTGATGACATCTCTGAGCCTGTCTCCCCCGATCATGTATTCCGGTGCACCATCCGGATATTCATCAGACCGGTGATTGATGGGCGGTTTTATAATGCCGTTACCTTGTCTCGAGCTCGCTTCCGGTGAGGTGCATATATTCGTCGAAGCTACACATTCTGTCGATTATACCGTCGTCGGTTATCTCGATGATGCGGTTTGCAACGGTCTGAGTAAGCTGATGGTCATGACTGGAGAAGATGACATTGTATTTAAACGCCTCAAGACCGTTGTTTAAAGCGGCGATGCTTTCGAGGTCAAGATGGTTCGTAGGCTGATCGAGGACAAGGAAGTTTGCGCCCGAGAGCATCATCTTGCTTATCATGCAGCGAACCTTTTCGCCGCCGGAGAGCACCTTGACGCTTTTGTAAACATCGTCACCACTGAAAAGCATACGACCGAGGAAGGTACGCAGATAGCTTTCACGCTTGTCCTCGGAGAACTGACGCATCCAGTCCATAAGGTCAAAGTCGCAGTTTTCGAAATAGGAGTTGTGATCCTTGGGGAAGTAGGTGGGGGAGATGGATGCACCCCATTTGACGGAACCGGAATCGGGCTCCTCCTCACCCATGATTATCTTGTACAGCATGGTGACGGCAAGCTCATTTTTGCCGACGATGGCGATCTTATCCTCTTTGCCGACGATGAAGCTGACGTTGTTTAAGAGCTTCACACCGTCAACGGTCTTGGATACCTCGGTGACAAAGAGCCTGTCCTTACCGGGCTCACGGTCTGCCTTGAAGCCCACCCACGGATAACGCCTGCCGGAAGCGGGGAGCTCCTCAACGGTCAGCTTATCCAAAAGCTTTCTTCTGCTGGTAGCCTGACGGGACTTGGATTTGTTTGCTGCAAAGCGTGAGATAAAGCTTTGCAGCTCTGCGATCTTCTGCTCCGCCTTCTTATTCTGATCCTTAATGAGCCGCTGCATAAGCTGGCTGGACTCGTACCAGAAATCGTAGTTGCCGACATACATTTTTATCTTGCCGTAGTCGATATCGACTATGTGGGTGCAGATGTTATTGAGGAAGTAGCGGTCATGGCTGACGACAAGCACAGTTCCCTCGTAATCCATGAGAAAGTCCTCAAGCCAAACGACACTGTTTAAGTCGAGGTTGTTCGTAGGCTCGTCGAGAAGTATGATATCGGGATTGCCGAAAAGAGCCTGAGCAAGCAGCACCTTGACCTTGAGTCTCGGATCCATATCGCTCATGAGGGTACCGTGAAAATCGGGGGACACACCGAGACCCTGCAATATTCTGCTTGCATCGGATTCCGCCTCCCAGCCTCCGAGCTCGGCAAATTCCTCCTCTAATACGGCTGCTCTGAGCCCGTCCTCATCGGTGAAATCCTCCTTGTCGTAGATGGCGTCCTTTTCCTTGCCGCAGTTATAAAGCCGCTCATTGCCCATTATAACGGTGTCCATGACCGTGTAAGCATCGTACATATTCTGATTCTGCTTCAAAACGCTCATGCGCTTTTTGGGAGCGATATGCACCGAACCGGTAGAGGGCTCAAGCTCACCGGAGAGAATTTTCACGAAGGTGGATTTACCGGCACCGTTAGCACCGATAATACCGTAGCAATTGCCGGGGGTGAATTGAAGATCGACACGGGAAAACAGGATGTTTCCCGCAAAGTTTATCGAAAGGTCATTGACAGTCAGCATAGCATATACCTCTTTAAAAGACATTTATAACAGTATATCATAGCCTTACCTTATATTGCAATAAGGAACAGCCCACCATCGCAAATGCGATAGTGGGCTGAAGCTTGATTTTATGTAGATTTAAGTATGCTTATATCAGCCGATGTTTGCAGAGCCGAGACCGCGGATCTTGCCATCGAGGAAGCTGATGAGAAGCTTTGCACTGTCGTCACCGTCAGCCTGCCATACGAAGCACTGCTCTTCGCCGTTGCAGTAGTAGAAGCTTGCGTCAACGCCGAGCTCGTCCTTGATATCGCCGTAGGTAACATCTTCAAACTCGGTACCTTCGAACATCATGGTATCTTTGAAGTAGTCATGCTTGAGAGCACTGAGTGCATCCTTGCTTGCACGATCTTCGCTCATTGCCTGCTCATCGCCGGATTCCAGATCGAGCTTGTAGGTGTCGATAGCGGTCTGGAGTGCATCTGCCTTTTCGTCGCCGCCCTTGCCGCCGTCATCGCCGCCGCCGCAAGCGGTAATGGAAATGACCATCATGAGAGCCAAGATGATAAGTAGTGCTTTTTTCATAATTCTTTTCCTCCTGATAAAAATATATGTCTGGTTTTTTTGCACACGATTTAATTTCGGGACTATCGATTTCTCTGTTTCCCTGTACCCTGAATTATATGAAAATCGGCAAAAAAAGTCCCTACCAAATCACGGCGTTTTGGTAGTCCGAAAGCTAAAAATATGTATTTTTCACATAGCCGGACACAATATATTGCAACGGTTGCCACACTGCGGTGTTTGTGCTATACTGAAAAGGCAAAGGAGTGATGACGGTGAGTATAGAATTTAAAAACGGCAGCTTCCGACTTTCAACGAATAATACAAGCTATATCTTCCGCATAAGCGAATACGGCCACCTTGTCCATATGCATTACGGTGATGATATAAGCCTTGAGGATGCTCATGCGGTATGCGTCAAAAACAGCATACAGCGTGGCAGCAGCGTCATGTATTCGAGGGACAATGACCGTTATTGCCTTGATACACTGTGCCTTGAATGGTCGGGCATAGGCAGGGGAGATTACCGCCAAAGCCCCATTGAAATGAAAAAAGCAAACGGCACTTTTTCCTGCGATTTCGTGTTTGAGTCGTGGGAAAAGACCGAGGGCTGTGTAAAAATGAGCACACTTCCATCGGCATATGACGGTATGGGCGATGCCGAAACGCTGCATATCACCCTTGCCGACAAGGACAAAAGCGTGAGACTGCATATGTATTACACCGTCTTTGCCGCAGTCGATGTGATAGCCCGTCGCTGTGTTGTTGAAAACACGGGCGAGGGTGAGATGTCGCTTCGCAGGCTCATGAGCATGAGCCTCGATATACCGGACAGAGGCTATAGCGTTCACAGCTTCGACGGCGGTTGGATCAAGGAAACGCATCGTCATGTGCGTAAGCTTGATTACGGAATGTATATCAATTCCTCAACAACGGGTTCATCCTCAAACAGACATAATCCGGGCTTTATCCTGTCGGAAAAATACGCCGATGAGGATAAGGGACGCTGCTACGGCTTCAATCTCATATACAGCGGCAATCACATCGGACTGTGCGAAAAGTCAAACGGCGACCTTGTCCGTATTCAGATAGGCATAAATCCGCATTGCTTTGAGTGGAATTTGAAATCGGGTGAGAGCTTTGAAGCTCCCGAGGCGGTGCTCAGCTATTCGGCGGAGGGCTTAAACGGACTCAGTCACAACTTCCACCGCTTTGTGAATAACTGCATCGTCAGGGGAGAGTGGAAGAACAAAGAACGTCCGGTGCTTATAAATAACTGGGAAGCAAACTTCTTCAAGTTCGATAAGGATAAGCTTTTGCGTCTTGCAAGAAGCGCAAAGAAGCTCGGTGTTGAGCTCTTTGTGCTGGATGACGGTTGGTTCGGAGCAAGGGATTCCGATACGGCTGGGCTCGGAGATTACGAGGTCAACACCAAAAAGCTGCCGGGGGGACTTTCGGCACTGGCACATGAGATAAACAAGCTCGGACTCTCTTTCGGACTCTGGTTTGAGCCGGAGAGCGTCAATGAGGATTCCGAGCTCTACCGCAGTCATCCCGATTGGGCGGTGTTGCCCGCACACGGCGAAGCGGTGCTTGGAAGAAATCAGCTCCTTTTGGATCTCACTCAAAGCGAGGTGCGGGACTACATCGTCGAGAACGTCGGCAATACTCTCGATTCCGCTCCGATAGCCTATGTCAAGTGGGATATGAATCGCCACCTTGCCGATGCATATTCGCCGCAGCTTGAGAATCAGGGTGAGTTTTACCACCGTTATATAATGGGACTGTACGATTGCCTTGACCGCATATTCACTCCAAGACCCGATGTTTTGCTTGAAAGCTGCTCCTCCGGCGGTAACCGATTTGACCTTGGTATGCTCTGCTACTCACCGCAAATATGGTCGTCGGACGATACCGACCCCATAGAGCGATTGGAGATACAGGGAGGGCTCAGCTACCTCTATCCGCAGTCCTGCATGGGAGCTCACGTTTCCGCGGCACCGCATCAGCAGACTCTACGCAATACACCGCTGTCAACGAGGTTCAACGTCGCAGCCTTCGGTGTCCTCGGCTATGAGCTTGACCTCAAGTATCTAAATCATGTTGAGCTCAAAGAGGTAAAGGAGCAGATAGAATACTATAAAAAATACCGCCGCACCCTCCAGTTCGGCAGATTCTACAGGGAAAATGAGCTGAAAGACAATACCGTTCATTGGCAGGTATCCTCACCGGACGGTAAGGAGCATATCGCAGGTCATTTCCAAAAGCTTTGCAGTGCATCGCCGTCTTTCGATGAGCTCAGAGTAAAGGGCTTGAGCGGAGCAAGACGCTACCGCATAAAATGCAAGAGCCAGCGAATTTTCGTTAAAAGAGTGGGCGGACTTGTAAAGCATATACTGCCCTTTGAGCTTGACCCCGAGGGCACGATACTCAGAACGGCAAATAAATATGCCTCCCTCCCCGACGGTGCGGAGGACTGCATAGCAACGGGAGCGGCACTGAATGTGGGCATGAAGCTCAATGACCAGTTCATGGGCACGGGCTATAATTCGGAGCTGCATATGCTCGGTGACTTCGGCTCTGCGATCTACAGCGTGGAGGCGATAGAATGAGAATACCAAAGCTCAATGCGTATAAGCTTCTGCTTGAGCTCACGGCATTGTCGGGGATAGTGTTAGCTGCGGTTTATACACTGCATAGCGCAAAACCCGAATGGATACCGCTTTCCGTTGACATCGTAATATACCTTACCCTGACGGTGCTGATGTGCCTGCCCGAGATAATGCAAAATCCCAATACACCGTGGGAGCTTAAAAAGGGCTTCGAGGCGGAGATCGCGGAGGAAACGCTGTGCCTTATGTCCGAGCTGAAGCTTTCGCTCGGCGTCATATTTGCGTATATGCTCGTGTCGGCGGATAAAATGAAGCTTGCGGTCATAGCAATGCTGTCCCTGCTTCCGATACTTGTGTTTATGCTGCGAATGTCAAGGATCAAAAAGTATAAAGCATAATGAAAACAGACAATGTTCCAAACGGGGCATTGTCTGTTTTTCCATATTGTTCACACACCGGTGAGATCAAAGTCGGGGATCATCTCATCGGTGGCGGAGTCGGGCTCTTGAAAGAAGCCCCACTCAATACCGCAGCTTGCCATATAATCGCAAAGCTCATCGTTTTCTTTCGCCGTAACGGTACGGCAAAGCTCGGGATATCCTGCCATATCGGGCATGGGAGTATACTGGCACATGAGCGAAAACAACACCCTTTCCCCGGGAAATTCATCTGCGACAAAGCGGATCACGGAGCGTGAATTTTCCATGGCATCGGGCAAAATGAGGTGGCGGATCAGCACGCCGCTTTGCAGCATATCTTCCTCATCCAAAACGAAATCGCCACGTTGACGGTACATTTCACGAATTGCGGCGACTGCGACCTCGGGATAATCGGGAGCGGAGGAATAGCGTTTCGAAAGTGTAGGATCGAGATACTTGAGATCGGGCATATACACATCCACAAGTCCGTCGAGCATACGCAGAGCCTCCGCCGACTCATAACCGGACGAGTTCCAAACGACCGGAATATCGAGCTTTGCAAGCTCAAGAGCCTTTGCGACCGGACGGACAAAATGCGTTGCAGTTACAAGATTGATATTGTGAACGCCCTTATCTTCAAGCTCAAGGAATATATCCCTCAGCCTTTCGACCGAAACGGCCTTGCCGACGCTTTTTCGGCTTATATCACGGTTTTGGCAAAAAACGCAGCGAAGATTACAGCCGGAGAAAAATACGGTCCCCGATCCTCTTTCACCGCTGATACAGGGCTCCTCACCGAAATGCGGTGCGGCTCTTGTGATGACGGGCAGAGAGGGAGAACGGCAAACGCCGCCTATCTTGTCCCTGTCTCGTTCAACGTTACAGTGCCTCGGACAGTCGTTACACAGCATAATACACCTCGAAATAATGTGCAGATTGTCGGTTTAAACAGACTTTGTGAGGCTCATTATAGAGCAAAATTGTCAATGTTGCAACAAATATTGAAAACTGCAAAAAAGTTCATCATTTTCAATAAAAATGTGCTAAAATGATAATTGCAAAGATAATTAATTACGAAATGGTTAAAATATATGTTAAACATCGTTTTGTTTGAACCGGAGATACCGCATAATACCGGAGCGATAGCGAGGACCTGTGCGGCGACGGGAGCGAGGCTTCATCTCATTGAGCCCCTGGGCTTTGACATATCGGATAAGATGGTCAAGCGCTGCGGTCTTGATTACTGGCATCTTGTGGACATTTCCGTGTATAAGAATATTGACGAATACTTTGCGGTAAACGGCGACACCGAGCTTTGGCTTGCGACGACAAAGGCACCGAGAGCGTATTCCGAAGCCGACTTTTCCACCGAGAACGTCAGTATAATGCTCGGCAAGGAGACTGCGGGACTCCCGTTATGGCTTCGTGAGAAGTACCGTGACCGCTGTATAAGAATACCCATGGTGAGTGAAGCAAGAAGTCTCAATCTTTCAAACTCCGCTGCGATCCTTGCGTATGAGGCACTGCGACAGCAGGGCTTCCCGGGACTGCTTGGCTTTGGTGAAATGAAAATCTGAAAGGAGATATGTTATGAATTACGACAAAAAAAGTGTACTTGATGCAGACGTTAAGGGCAAAAAGGTGCTTCTTCGCTGCGACTTCAATGTTCCTCTCGATAAGGCAACAGGCGAGATCACAAGCGATAAGCGTATAGTTGCGGCACTGCCCACTGTCAAGTATCTTCTCGATAACGGAGCGGCGGTCATAGCCTGCTCCCACCTCGGTAAGCCCAAGGGTCAGGTAAAGCCCGAGCTCAGCCTTTCCCCCGTAGCAGAGCACCTTTCAAAGCTCCTGGGTAAGGAGGTCATCTTTGCGACCGATACGATAGGGGAGGACGCAAAAGCAAAGGCGGCTGCACTGAAGTGCGGTGAGATAATGCTGCTCCAGAACCTCCGCTACGACATCCGTGAGGAAAAGAACGATCCCGAGTTTGCAAAGGAGCTTGCCTCTCTTGCGGATATATACGTTTCCGATGCCTTCGGCACTGTTCACAGAGCCCATGCCTCAACGGCAGGTGTTGCGGCGTATCTTCCTGCCTATGCGGGACTTTTGGTCGAAAAAGAGCTTTCCGTTATGGGCAAGGCATTAAACGATCCGGCACGCCCCTTCGTCGCCGTTTTGGGCGGTGCCAAGGTATCCGACAAGATCGGTGTAATAAACAATCTGCTTGATAAAGCGGACACCGTTATCATCGGCGGCGGTATGGCCTATACATTTATAAAAGCGATGGGCCACGGTATCGGCAAATCTCTGCTTGAGGCGGATAAGCTCGATTACGCAAAAGAGATGATCGAGAAGGCAAAGGCAAAGAACGTAAAGCTTCTCCTGCCTGTAGATACCGCCGTTGGCAGTGAGTTTGCCGCCGATTGCGAGCGTAAGGTCGTATCGGCCAATGCCATTCCCGATGACTGGATGGGACTTGACATAGGCCCCGAGACGGTGAAGCTTTTCTCCGAGGCGATAGCGAATGCGGCTACCGTCGTATGGAACGGCCCCATGGGCGTATTTGAATTTGCCGCCTTTGCACAGGGCACGGAGGCAATGGCGGATGCACTTGCAAAGTCGGGTGCCATCACCATAGTCGGCGGCGGAGACTCCGCTGCTGCCGTGGAAAAGCTCGGCTATGCCGATAAAATGACGCATATAAGCACGGGCGGCGGTGCATCGCTTGAGTTCCTTGAGGGACTTGAGCTCCCCGGTGTCGCTTGCCTGATGAACAAATAAGGAGGATGCCTTATGAATACCAAATACAGAAAGACGGTCATAGCCGGCAATTGGAAGATGAACATGACCGCAAGCGAAGTAAGACCCTTTATTGACGAGCTCAGGAGCTTTATGCCCAAGACCAAAAGCTGTGAGACGGTCATTTGCGTACCGGCGGTCAACGTTCCCGCAATGCTCCGCTACGGCAAGGATGCCAAGGTCGCCTGCGGTGCTGAGGATGTTTCGGCATTCGACAAGGGCGCATACACCGGTGAGGTCAGTGCAAAAATGCTCTCCGACCTCGGC
The DNA here is from genome assembly GCA_964446815.1 of uncultured Oscillospiraceae bacterium. Lineage (GTDB taxonomy): Bacteria > Bacillota > Clostridia > Oscillospirales > Oscillospiraceae > F23-B02. The sequence continues at coordinate 13,062 of CAYUQN010000039.1, forward strand.
GTCAAGTACTGCATCGTCGGTCATTCCGAACGCAGGGAGTACCATAAAGAGGACGATATGCTCATAAACGCAAAGACAAGAGTTCTCCTCGACAAGGGCATAAGCCCCATAATCTGCGTAGGCGAAAGTCTTGAGCAGAGGGAGATGGAGCTCACCATGGCACATATAAACTATCAGGTCAGAGCGGCACTCTACGGCGTCGATGCCACCGAGCTTCGCCGCTGCATCATAGCCTACGAGCCCATATGGGCGATAGGCACCGGCAAGACCGCTACCGCAGATCAGGCGGAGGAGGTATGCCGTGAGATACGCAGCATCATCCGTGAGATATACGGAGCACGTCCGGCAAGAAGCATAAGCATACTCTACGGTGGCAGCATGAATGCCAAGAACGCCAAGGAGCTTCTTTCCATGCCCGATATCGACGGCGGTCTCATCGGCGGAGCATCCTTAAAGCCTCAGGATTTCGCAACGATAATTGCGGCGACCGGAGCGGAAAATGAGTAAGGCCGTACTTGTTATAATGGACGGCTTCGGTATCGCAGCCGATGGTGACGGCAATGCGATAGCGAAAGCGAATACGCCGAGACTCGATGCGATATTTGCCGAAAATCCCTATGCCGAGCTTTCCGCCTCCGGTCTTTCGGTAGGTCTCCCCGAGGGACAGATGGGTAACTCCGAGGTCGGACATACGAATATCGGAGCAGGCAGAGTCGTGTTTCAGGATCTTCCGAGGATAAGCAACGCGATAAAAAACGGCAGCTTTTTTGAAAACACCGCCTATGTCAAGGCGATGGATGCCGCAAAGGAAAACGGCAAGGCGCTGCATATCATGGGGCTTTTGTCCGATGGTGGAGTGCACAGCCACATAGAGCATATTTTTGCGGCACTCGAAATGGCAAAGCAGAGGGGACTTGAGAAAGTTTTCGTCCACTGCTTCCTTGACGGCAGAGATGTTTCGCCCACA
>CAYUQN010000040.1:0-13787 GCA_964446815.1 uncultured Oscillospiraceae bacterium
TTTGCAGGCAAAACAGCGTAAATCCCTTACGGCGTGCCAAGAAAAGATACTCGCTATAAGCGAGTATCTTTTTTATTTGCATACGTTGTAAGGAATTCGAACCCGAAAGGGTCGATGCGTGTTTGCTCATAAGCGATCAGGAGCCCCCCGAATGCAGACATTTCGGAGAGCTCCCTTTCTCAAAACAGGAAAACACTATATACCATGAAATTTTATGCTATTTAAAGCGGAAATCGATCACTCCGACACCATTTCCGCTATGTCATCCGCGAAATATAGTGTCGCGTCGGTTTTGACGATGATCTCCTCACGGGTAACGCCCGGTGCTATTGCTACGACGGTGAGCTTGCCCGGCTCACAATCGATTATGCAAAGCTCGGTCACTATACTGTTGACACAGCGTGCCGCAGTCAGCGGCAGCGAGCAGCGTTTGACGATCTTGGGTTCGCCCTTTTTATTGCAGTGCTCCATCGCAATTATAACCTTCTTCGCGCCGCTGACAATATCCATAGCTCCGCCCATACCGTTGAGCTTCTTGCCGGGGATCTTCCAGTTTGCGAGATTGCACTCCTCATCGACCTCAAGCGCACCGAGCACAGTTGCATCGAGGTGACCACCGCGTGCGATAGCAAACGCCATATTGCTGTCAAAGCAGGCTGCACCGGGGATGAGAGTTATAACTTCGCCGCTTGCATTGCAGAGATCTCTGTGGACCGTGTGCCAGCTACCGTTCTCTCCGCCGCAGCTTTCCATCCATTCGATGACCTTTTCGCGCGAACTCAGGTCAAAAGGGAAGCCGCCTGCCGTACCGGCTCCAACGCATCCGTTTTCCGCATGGAAAAGGACGGTCATGCCCTCGGGAACATAGCTGCTTGCAAGCGTGGGTATACCTACACCGAGATTAACGACATCTCCGTCATGGAACATTCCTGCCACATTCTTTGCTATAAAGCTGCGCTTGTCCATCAGAACATCGCTCCTTCCTCGACAACGATATAGTCGACGAATATTCCCGGGAGCTGCACCTGATCGGGCTCGATTTCACCGGGCTCGACAAGCTTCTCGACCTCGAGAATGACCGTATCCGCAGCCGTTGCCATAGCAGGATTGTAGTTGGCTGCCGTGAGCTTAAACACGGCGTTTCCCATCGTGTCTGCCTTATATGCCTTGATGAGAGCGACATTGCCTTTAAGCGGTAGCTCAAGGAGGTATTCCTTGCCGTTTATTACACGGGTCTCCTTGCCTATTGCAGCTTCGGTGCCCACACCTGTGGGCGTGTAGAAGCCGCCTAGGCCGGCACCTGCCGCACGGACACGCTCGATGAGCGTTCCCTGCGGGACAAATTCAAGCTCCAGCTTGCCCTCTGCAACAGCCTGCTCAACAGGCTTATGGCTGCCCAGGAAGCTGACTATTATCTTCTTTAGCTGACCGCTGCGAAGCAGAGCTTCGGGGCCTTGCACATAGTCAAGTCCGCTGTAGTGCATATCCTCACTGACAAGCGTAAGTCCGTCTGTCTCCGGTCTTTTTGCCAGCTCATACAGCAGGTGCAGCGGTGCACCGACATTGCCGAAGCCGCCGAGCAGAACGGTGTCGTTCTTCTTGACATGATCTATAGCGGTTTTTATATCGACGACCTTGTTCATATTCAATCATGCTTGCTCCGACGATACGCGGAGCCGTGCCTTTCTGTAAGTGTCTGTTTCACCGGCTCAAGCCGCAAGAAATTGCGGCTCGAGCTGTAGTGAAGAAAAAAGGTAGTAAGGAAGGAACTGTGTTATTACTTGATGTACTTACCGTCGAGACCGACACCGTTGCGAACGACCCATGCATCGGTATAGCGGCCTTCATAGCACTTGATCGCATTTTCAACGGAGATCTGATAGATAAGCTCAAGAGAGGTGTCGGACTGGAAGCCGCTGTGGGGATTGAGAATAACATTGTCGCGGCCAACGAGCGGACAATTGGTGAGATACTCTGCATCGGGGAACTCGGACTCGAGCATATCGAGGCCGGCACCGCGTACAATACCCTCGTCAAGTGCCCATGCGAGTGCTTCCTCGGAGATCATGGGGCCTCTGCCTTCATTGATAATGAAGGGACGCTTTTTCATCTTTGCGAAGGCTTCGCGGTTGAACATATGGACATTCTCATCGGTGAGTGCCATATGGATGGAGATGACGTCGGATTCTGCGAAGATGGTGTCGAGGTCAACGAGAGTTGCACCTGCAGCCTCTGCGACCTCCTGAGGCAGATAGGGATCGTATGCAAGGATCTTCATGCCGAGTCCCTTGCCTGCGATACGTGCAACATGACGGCCGATGCGTCCGAGGCCGACGATGCCCATGGTCTGGCCCTCGATACGCTGTTGATGCTCTGCAACGGTGCAGTCCCATACCTTGTCGACCTGAATGGACTTGTTGTACTGGAGGGTGCTGCGCTGGAGGCACATCATGGTTGCGATCGCATTCTCTGCTGTTTCCTGAGTGCAATAGTCAAGAATGGAGGCGACTGCAATGCCCTTCTCCGCTGCGTAGTCGAGATCGACTTCGTTGTAACCGGTGGACTGGAAAGAGATGCACTTGCACTTTTTCATTGAGTCGATCTCTTTCTTGCCGAGATAAACATAGCTGTTGACGACGACGTCCGCATCCTCAAGGAGCTTGTAAAATTCTGCGTTATCGCCTTCTGCTTTATAGTCTGCTATTACGACCTCCCAGCCTTCGGGAATGTACTTGAGCTCGTCAAGGTGCTGAATACCGTTGGTGCCTGGATCGTTTGTAAATACCATTTTCATAAGAGTTTACCTCCTGTATATTTTAGGATATCATTAAGCTTCTTCGGTGGTTGCAATGCTGCAGAAGTGTTCTGCCTTTTCCACTTCTTCGGCGGTGGGCTTTGAAAGCAGGGTCATTAGGATAAATGTCAGGCCGGATGCCAAGAGACCGGGCCACAGAGCATCGATCTCAAATATCGATGAAATGCCCGTTGCTTCACCGACGAGCCATACAACAACGACACATATCGAAACAACCATACTCCAAAATGCAGCTTTTGCGGTGGGCTTCTTCCAGAACATACCGAGTACTGTCGGGAAGAAAAGTCCTGCGGACTGGAATGTAAATGCAAGGAGCAGTAAATCGACTATATCATACTTCCACCATGCAAGCAATGCACCGACGATGCCTGCAAAGAGTGAGGCTGCAACTGCCAAAAGCTTTACGGTCGAGTTCTTTGCCTTGGGGTTCACTCTGTCTCTGTAAATGTCGACACTGATGTTCGCGGCACAGCAGTTGATGCTTACGACACCCGTGCTCATGATAGCTGCAAAAACGCCGACGAGGACAAGACCGGAGATGCCTGTGGGGAAGTAGTTCATTACGAGTGCCGCATATGCACTGGTGCCCTCGGGAAGTGTGGGGATAAGCACCCTTGCCGACATTCCCATGTAGGTCGCACCGAAGGCTATGAACAGCACGGAGAGAGCTGCCCAAAGTGCACCGTTTCTTGCGACCTTTGAGCTTTTAGCCGCAAAGGAACGCTGATAGCTGTCCATGCCGGTATAGAATGAGAACACCGAGCTGACACCGAGAGCAAGTATAGTCGACCAGCCGTAACGACCGAAATCGAACCATTCGGAAGGCAGCGTCGAGACCTGTGTAAAGCCTCCCATTGCATGTGCGGAAAGTGGAATACCGAGAATGACGGTGCCAAGGATAATGAGAATAAACTGTACCCACGTTGTGTAGGTTATTGCGAGTATACCGCCGATGGCGGAATATGCTATGGTCACGACCGTTCCTATCAGGAAGCATATGCTAGGATCCCAGCCTGTCATAGTTGCAAGCATACTGCCGAGAGCAACGAGCTGGCTTGCGATGAAGCCGATGCCTGCGAAGAATGTGCATACAATGACGACAATGCCGGTACGATTGTCGTAGCGGCTTGTGATAAGAGCCGGATAAGTAATGTCCTTGAGCTTTGAGCCGAGACGCTTTACGAGCTTCGTAAAGGTCATACCGAACAGAAAGGTGCCCAAGGCAAGGATCAGAACATACCAGCCGCCGGAGACGCCGAGGTTATAGCCGTCGGTTGCTGTTCCGACTATAGATGCACCTCCGATCCAAGAGGACATCCACATTGCGGCAAGAGAAAAGGTGCCGAGCTGATTGCTTGCCACAAAGTAGTCCTCAGTCGACTTGCTTTTTCTCATCGCAAGCAAGCCGAGTACGATCATGAGGACAAAATATGCAATGACAATTATGGTGTCTGTCAAGCCTAAATGGCTCATATTCTTTCCCTTTCTTTATCGGGGCCTCGGCTCGGAGCAGTAAAGACGAGCCGAGACCTTCAGTTCACTATCAGAGCTGTGCCTTGGCAAGCTCCATGCCGCGGCGGAAGCAGGCTTCGTTCTTCGGGTATTCCTTGCCCTTTTTCTTGAAGAAGTAGTAGTTTACCGCTGCACACATTTCTTCCGCGTCAAAATCCTCGGAGGCATATGCCAATGCACCGAGCATTACGAGATTGACACCGTGGACGTTCTTTTCTTCCTCTGCAACGTCGTTTGCCGGTACCTTGATGACGCGAACGTCATCACGGTATTTGCGATCTGCGTCGACAAGGGAGCTGTTGACAAGCAGCAGTCCGCCGGGACGAAGCATATTTTCAAACTTGTCGATAGCTGCGTTGTTCAGAGTAAAGAGGATGTCGGTGGTGCCGAGTCCGCAATAGGGGCTGGGGATCTCCTCATCGCTGATCTTAACGTTGCAGTTGGCGGTGCCGCCACGCATTTCGGAGCCGTAAGAGGGGTACCATGTAACGTGCTTACCGGCCTCCATGCCTGCGTCGGCAAGGATAAGACCCGCAGTCAAAACGCCCTGTCCGCCGAATCCGGAGCAAATGATCTCAGTCATTATTCTTCTCCTCCTTTGTCAACAAACTCACCGAGCTCATAGAACTTTTCCTGATGCTCGTGCATAAACTCAAGTGCCTTGTGTGCATTGTCATCCGGGAAGCCCCAGTTTGTCGGGCAGGGAGACAGAACCTCGACAAGGCAGAAGCCCTCACAGTTGAGCTGCTTTTTGAGTGCCTTCATGATCATCTTCTTGGTCTTCATGACATTTGCGGGAGAGCTTACGGAGCCTCTTGCAAGATATGCAATGTCGAACTCACGCAGAGTCTTGACGACATCAAAGGGATTACCGTTTTTCTTAATGTCTCTGCCGTAGGGAGAGGACGTGGTTTTCTGTCCGGGCAGGGACTCGGGGCTCATCTGGCCGCCGGTCATACCGAACACGCAGTTGTTTACAACGAGTGCAAGAATGTTCTCATTGCGAAGTGCACAGTGGATGGTGCTCTCGGTGCCGATGGAGTATGCGGAGCCGTCACCGGGGTGGGCAACGACGAGATGATCGGGACGAGCACGCTTTGCACCGGCAGCGGTGATGATCGGACGGCCGTGTGCCGCACCGATGCTGTTCCAAGAAACGACAAACTGTCCGAGAGAGCCGCAGGCAACGTCCTCAACAAGGATCATCTTCTCGTCCATGCCGAGCTCCTGCACGCACTCTGCCAGAATACGCATTATAATGCCGTGACCACAGCCGGGGCACCATCCGGTAGGCTGTTCGGGGTTGAGGCTTTTAGGTGCTTTCAAATTCATTGTGTCTTACCTCCTCAGTACTTTTTCAGCATTTCCTGTACGCGCTCGATGATGATCTTCTCGGACGGTACTTCGGAAAATTCGCCGTAGTACTCGACAGGGCGTTTGTTGCCGCAGGCGAGGACAACGTCGTCCACCATCTGACCGAGGATGTTCATTTCGACGGTCAGGAAGCCCTTGACCTGATCTCCGAGAGCGTCGAATGCCTTCTGGGGGAAGGGCCACAGGGTAATGGGGCGGATAAGTCCGAGCTTAATGCCCTGTGCACGGGCCATCTTAACGGCGGACTTGGAAACACGGGAGCTGATGCCGTAGGCGACGAGAACGATCTCCGCATCCTCGGTCTGTACGGATTCCCAACGCTGCTCATTTTCCACGATGGCAGCATACTTATCCTTCAGATAGGTGATGTACTTTTCGGGGCCTATCTTGTAGTAGGTATTCATGACTATGCGTTGCTCCTCGCCTTCCTTGCGACCGTGGATAGCCCAGTCATAGGTATCGATGTCGTGCTCACGCATCTCGGGGAGCTCGACAGGCTCGACCATCTGTCCGATGGCTGCGTCGGAGCCGACAATGACGGGATGAGTATACTTCTCGGCAAGGTCGAATGCCATGTATGCAAGGTCTGCGTTCTCCTGAACAGAGGCCGGAGCGAGAACGATGGTACGATAGTCGCCGTGACCGCCGCCTCTGGTGAGCTGCCAGTAGTCGCCCTGACCCTGGAAGATGTCGCCCAGCCCGGAGCCTATACGCATAACATCTGCGATAACCGCAGGAACGTCGTAGCCACATAGATAGGATATACCCTCCTGCTTCAGAGAGAAGCCGGGGCCTGCGGAGGTCGTGAGTGCACGTGCACCGCAGGATGCTGCGCCGAACAGCATATTAACGCCGGCAAGCTCGGATTCGGTCTGAACGAACTGTCCGCCGACCTCCTCCATACGCCATGACATATACTCAAGGATCTCCGTCTGCGGAGTAATGGGGTAGCCGCTGAAGAAACGGCAGCCGGCTCGGAGACAGGCCTCAGCGAATGCCTCGTTGCCTTTCATCAATACTTTTGCCATTTTCTTTACCTCCTCAGTCTGCAAGTTCAAATACGTAGTCGGGGCACATTCTGTAGCATGAGCCGCACTTTACGCACTTTTCCTCGTCGATGGCGATTATTTTGTAGCCTTTTTCATTGATTTTTCCGGAGTCGTAGAGTGCCTTTTTGGGGCAAACGCTCACACAAAGAAAGCATCCCTTGCATTTCTTTGTGTTCAGCAGGATCTTAGCCATTTGTTTTTGACCTCCTAATTGGTGTATTGGGTGAATTGCTTACGTCTTATGCCTGTGCTTGTGCTTTTGCCTTTGCCTTCATTCTCTTATCGCGGATAACAAGAGCGATCGCGGCAGCCGCACCTACGGATGCAATGCAGATAAGCAGAATGAATATGTTGTCGTATGCATGACGGAGATCGTTGGGATACTTATCAAGCCAACTTCCGCAAAGCATGGGGATAGCAAACTCGGTCGCATTGAAGCCAACATAGGAAATAAGTGCGATCGCAGTACCGGCAACCTCTCTGGGAATATGAGCCTGCTCTTGCGTTGCCCACATGGTGCCCTTTGCCATGAGGCAGAAGAATGCAAGCACGAGAGTGACTACGGTTGCTATCGTAACGACGTTTTCGGTATCGGGAGTGAGGTTCCAAACGTAGATTATCAGACCGATGCAAGCGACAAGGCAAATGGCGTTAAATAGAGAGGCTGATTTCAGCTTTGACGCGATTGCACCGCCGATGGGACCGCCGATGACCTTCATACCATAGCTGCGGAAGTTGGACATTGTTGCGGAGAAGACAACTGCTGCACCGAGAACGCCGGTGAAGTAAGAAGTGAAGTAGGTCTGTGCAAGGTAGATGCCATATGCACCGACTATAACAAGTGCAACGAGCCAAGTGCCGGGGTTCTTCATAACGGAGAGGGTTTCCTTGAGAACGTTCTTCTTCTGCTCCTGAAGTACTTCGACAGGCTCGACATCCTTTGCGTCAACGATGGTGCCTTCCTTGTAGCAGAACAGCATGAGGAATGCTCCGATTGCAGAGAAGATTCCCATGCTGAGCATTGCCGCTTTCCAGCCCAAGACCGCATCCGCAAACCAGGAGAATACCCAGATCGCGATAAAGTTGCCTATCATAGAGGAGAAGCCGTGAACGCCTTCAAAGATGCCGAAGGTGCTTTCCTGCTTCTCGGGAGGTGCGGAAAGACGTACTGCCTTAAGTGCGGCAGGCCAAAATGCGAAACCGCCGGTGAAGCAGAAGCCGAACCATACTATAAGCTGGACAGTATAGGTCTGTGCGAACAGAACGCTGAGGATGCAAAGAGGCAGGTTTGCAAATACCGACCAAAAAACGATTTTCTTTGCCGAGAATTTGTCTGCCAACCATCCGCCGGGCAGACCGAGGAATATGCCTACGATCGCACCGAAGGAGTTGAGGAATGCAAGCTGAGTGTTGGTGCAATCAAAAGCAGCTTTCATTGCATCATAGAAAAGATATCTGATGTACGTCGGATTATAGACCGAGCCGTACGCCATGCCGATTGCGAAGAGTGCAAGAAGCCAACGTCTGGTTTCTTTCTTCATTGGTTTTCCTCCTTAATTATTCTTTGGAACATTTCCGTTCTCTGTTCTCTCACTAAGACTTTCTTTTCGGTTGCGACGTGCACTTCGGAACCGATTCTCTTTTTGTTCTATAGTGTGGAACGGTGGCAAGCATAGAATAAAACTTAATCGGAAAATTCGCAAGTAAAAATTGAAATGCTTTTTTTGTGCAAACTTAATAATTGTCGACAAATTCCCTGTCATTTTGAACAATATTTTTATTTGCAAATAGTGAAAAACGCCGCATTGTCAAACAATAGACAATACAGCGTTGGTTATGTTATCCATTTTTATCTTTTTGTGGCTATATCCCATCCTCAATGTCGTAGACATGAGCCTTTAGTATCTTGGCATATTTCGGATACTTGTCGGGTGTCATCCGTTCCGACCTTCCGCTTATGCTCATTGCACCGAGTATGCTTCCGTCTCTTGCTCTTATAGGCACGGCGACGCAGCACGTTCCGAGCTCGACCTCCTCATTATCAATCGAATAGCCGCGATCTCTGATCGCTTGCAGCTCAAGACGCAATGCATCGGGATCGGTTATCGAATATTCTGTCTGCTTCTCGAGGGGCTGGCTCAAGTACTCCTCCCGCTCCTCCTCGGGCATATAAGCAAGCATCGCCTTGCCGCCGGCCGTGCAGTGCATTGTTTCGACCGAATCTCTGAAGTTTGTGATCGAGTGGCTCGGCTTGCCCTTTACAACGGCGTTGCTCGGTATAATGGCATCGAGATAATAAACCTTTCTTTTCATGGGAACGCCGAGGTACACTATCTCATTTACCTCATCGGATATCACCTGCATATGCTTCAGTGCCGGTGCATGGAAGCTGAACCTGTTACCGACTGCTCGACTCAGCTTTAATACGCTTAGGCCGAGATAGTACTTCCCCGTGAGCTTATCTTGCTCAAGATAGTCCATCGCCACCATGGTATTTAATATGTTGTGCACATTGCTTTTGTAGAGTCCGAGAGCCTCGCTGATCTCCGTAACCCCGAGAGGCTGCTTTTCGACAAAGCAATTGAGCACATCCATCATCTTTTTAAGGCTCTTTATTTTCACTTCACTTTTGAGCTGATCCATTTTTCTCCCTGATTCAAAAAACTTATTACTAATTTGTTTTTTCCATAAATTATATTATTTAATTATACTATATCACATTTCTTCTTTAATTTCCAGTACAAAACGCAAGTTTTGTTTGCGGCATTCTTCATTCTCAACAATCGCATTGAACATATGCTTTTTTTGTGATATTATAAGCTGATGGGAGGAATGAATAATGCAATACAAATATACGGATAAGCTGCCCGACTTTGTTCAGGCATCACCGAGTCGCTTCAACGCTGTCGCAAATACTGTTGATATAGCGGACTGAACCTTAACTGATATGACAATGAAAAAACTCAAAGAAAAACTAACACCCGTACACGGCCGCTTCTTTTGGGCGGAGCTCATACTTATCGCAGGATGGATACTGCTCATGTGCATTTACATAGCACCGAGCAGCTTTAAGTATTCGCTGTCCTTCATGCTGCACAATCCCGTGCTGCTTCCGCTCAATCTGCTTCCCATTGCGGTATTTCTCCTTATCCTCTACCTTTGCTGCGGCAATGCCTTTATTTCCGGCGGCGTCACCAATCTCATCTTCGGGCTGTTGAACTATGTCAATCTCCTGAAGATCGACGGTAGGGACGATCCCTTTGTCCCTGCGGATATCACCCTTCTCCGTGAGGCACTTCAGGCTACGGGGGAGTATCGCCTCGATATGCATTTCGGTATCGTTGCGATCATTCTGCTGTCCACTGCCGCAATGATATTCCTCGGCGTGTGCCTCGGCAAAAACAGAAAGCACCGCCCTCTTACAAGGGTCATGGGGATAGTCCTGTGCCTTGCGATATTCTTCCTCTGCTTCTTCACCGTCTACCGTGACAGGGAGCTCTATGCCGAGTTTCCGGTAACAAGTCCCTCGAACATCACCGGAGTATTCAATGAGCTTGGATTCAACTACTGCTTCCTTTATAATTTCGAGCTCTATTCCGTCGATAAGCCGGAGGGCTACTCCGAAGCCGAGGTCAAGGGCTATATCGACGAGTTCATTCCCCTATACGCCGAGAACGGTGATGCTCCGCAGATGCTATTTATAATGTGTGAGGCGTTTACCGATCTCAACTCAAACGAGGTGTTCACCTACTCCGAGGAGGAGCATCCCCTAAGAGGCTATTACGAGGTCATAAACAGTGACAACTGCATAAGCGGTCATCTTGTCGTCCCCAATTTCGGTGCAGGCACCGCCAACACCGAGTTTGATGTTATAAGCGGTATGCAAACGAATATGATCAGCCGTACCTCAAACTCCGCTCTCAGGAGCTTCCACAAGAGCACCCCCTCCATGGCTCATGTTTTGACCGACAACGGCTACGATACCTTGTTCATGCACCCCGGCGACAATTGGTTTTACAACAGGGACAGTGCAATGAGCTTCCTCGGCTTTGAGGACAAGCTCTTTGTAGGCGATCTCGGTACCTCCGCAACACCCGACAGCGGCTTCCTCGAAAGCTTAAAATCGCAGCTTGAAGCTCGAACCGCCAACGGCGAGAAGCTCTTCACTTATGCGACGACGATACAAAATCATCAGGCATACAACTATTCCAAGTACCCGAACATCGACATTCCCAAGGTACAGACAAGTGTTGAGCTGTCCCCCGAGGCGGAGGAATATCTCTCGGTCTATACCTACGGTATCAAGTGCTCCTCCGATATGCTGCTGTCTCTGACGGAGTATCTCAACTCTCTCGATGAGCCATACGTGCTCGTATTCTTCGGTGATCACCTGCCCAACCTCGGCCCCGACTATCTGAGCTACCGTGAGCTGGGACTCGATATCGGTGAAAATAATACCTCCGAGCAGGTGCTCGATTCCTGCACCGTGCCCTATCTCATTTGGGGCAATGACGCTTACCTCGAGGGTCAGAGCATGGAGCAAAAGGCGGAGTTTCTCGAGCTTCCCTCCGACGGCAGGATAAGTGCCTGCTACCTCGGTGCAGCGGTCATGGAGCTTACGGATTACGCATACACCGATGCATACACCGCATTTTTGTGTGAGCTTCGCCGTGAGCTGCCCATTATCAAGAACGGTATCGTTTGCAGGGCAAACGGCGAGATAAGCGACGAGCTCACAGAACATGAGCTGGAACTCGTAAACAAGCTCCATTGCTGGCAATATTACCGCCTTACAAGCGAAAAAACGTCATAATTCCTATTGCAAAATATTATGTAACCTGCTATAATTTGTTTTGATACCGATTTGTAACCTGCGGAGGTCTCGATATGAAAAAATCTTACAGAACACTTGCCCTTGTGCTGGTGCTGTGCAGTCTCCTGTCCGTTACCGCATACGCCGCCGCACCGACTGCGGATGCCGGAAGCGGCCTCGGTGTTTTCGAGGATGTTGCGGATATGACGAGCTACACCTTCTCCGATCTCGGAGTCAATCATTGGGCATACTATGGCATTAAGGTCTCCTATGACAAGGGGATCCTTCTCGGCTATCAGGACGGCACCTACCGTCCGGAGACCGAAGTCACTTGGGGTCAGGCGATAGTTATCGCCGCAAGGATCCATGCGGCTTATCACGGTAATGCTCTGAACATCGATCTCAAGGACGGCGATCTGTGGTACAGCCCCTATTACCGTTACTGTGCGGCACAGGGCATGATCCCCTCAAGCTGCCCCAAGGGAGTTAACCTCGACCGTGTGTCTATCCCCCGTTACGCTCTTGCGTACATATTCAGCCGCACCGTCGATGCGGAGGATCTCCCCTCGATAAGTGACAGGGAGATAACCGACCTGAATACCATCCCTTCGGAGTATCTCGATTCCGTTAAGCTCATGTATTCCTCCGGTGTTATGAACGGTTGGAAGGATTACAGCTTCGGCGGTAACCGTGTCACTACCCGTGCTCAGATCGCTGTTGTCATTGCAAGACTGCTTCAGCCTGCCGACCGTGTAGGTCACGATTCGAAGGTCAATGCCGCCATGGCTGATTATCAGGCAAACTTCGAAAACGATGCTCCTGCTGTTCAGTTGGGTGACAGCTATTACTGCGTCTACAAATATTTCGAGAACACCTCCACCCAGCTTTATGCCCTCTACCGCACCGACGGTAACGACAATCTCAAGAAGGTCTATGCCTGCAACGACGGCGAAAGGCTTGACAATGTAAGCGTCTATAACGGTAAAGTCTATTTCGCACTGAACATAAACGGTACCGCTCGGGGCAAGCTCCTTTGCCTCGATCCCGCAACCGACAATGTTAGTACCGTATACGAGGGCTACGGTGTCGAGAGCTATTGCTTCTATGACGGCAGCATCTATGCTCTGCTCTTTACCGAATATGCCGAGCAGGTAACAGATTACAAGTTCACCTTCGGTGTCATCGCAGGCGGTGCCTTCCACAGCATCCGTGACTTCGGCTACAGTGAGGCTATGTACTTCACCCCCTACGGCTGGAACGGCTGCATCTACTTCAAGCTTGCCACCGAGATCTCTGTTAAGAATCCCACTTCCGGTGAGGAATCGACTACTCTTGCGGCAAACCTCTATTGCTACGATATAGCAACCGGAAGCTTCACAAAGCTGTCCGATATCAATATCAACACAAGCTTCTTTGACGGTCACGTCATGTACTTCCTCGCATACGATGCCGACGGCAACTATGACCTCAATCTCTACGCAATGTCCGTTCAGGCACCTGCTGTCGTTAAGACGATCGGAACCTTCCCCTCTCCCACCAACGCAAGATACAGAAGCATTTACAAATACGAGGACACCTTCTATTGCCTCTCCTCCTTTAACCGCAATCTCTACAGCATGGATATGGACGGCAACACCAGACTCGCCCTCATATGCGGCGGTGTGTATGACAGTCTTTGCTTTGCCGGTGATAAGGCGATACTGATCCCCAATACCTTGGTAACAAGCAACGTCAACGAAATGAAGGTCTATAATGCAGACAGTCTTTCCGCAAGAGCTCTGTACGGTGACTGGATGGGCGAAAGCTGCTACTACAAGGGTGCCCGTTTTGCTCCCGAGGAAGGTCAGCCGATCTTCAGCTCCGGTGATGAGAGCGTCAGCACCATAAGCGATATCACCATCACCGTTCCCGAGGCATTCTTCAAGGGCAAGGATCTCGTCGTTCGTGCCAAGGTCCAGAACAACATGGTCGAGACTATTGATTTCCGTATGTACGTCATCAAGGTCTACAAGGGCGATGAGCTCGTGGCTCAGGATATAAACAAGATGGTGTCCATGGAAATGGCACAGTACGATATCCAGACCTTCACCTTTGTGATCGGTGATTTGGATATCCTCCGCAGCTTTGACCTTTCCGGTGACGATATCACGATCGAGATCGTCCCCACCTACACGATCAACGCAGCAGAAACCGTAAAATAATACGATAGTGCAATACAAAAGAC
>CAYUQN010000041.1:0-13590 GCA_964446815.1 uncultured Oscillospiraceae bacterium
TTGCCGCCTAACGGTTTTCAAGACCGCCCCGTTATGACCGCTTCGGTAACTCTCCGTATATTCTATTGAGCACAATATTTTATACCACATTTGAGTCACGGTGTCAAGGCGAGGTAATATATCAGCTTGTCAAAAAAGGCTCTTCGTACTATCTTTCAAGCTGATATATTGCCGCCGGTCATTTTGAATGATCATACCCACCGGTAAATCGGTGTTTGCATAGACTGCAAAAGTCGCAAATGCGAACTTAAACTCTTAAAAGGGCAAAGTATTTCTTCATGCTTATCCGGTCTGAGGTTCTGTGCCTTTAATTTCGTTCTTCTCGTCTTTCTTATTTGTTTTAAAACCTCCTATTGCTTTTGATAGCGCACTCACCAAGCCGTTGCCATTATACCGTGCAATAGGGGGGGTGCTGATGCTAAAGCTATTTTCCTTTCCCCCTGTATAACCGGGCTTAATTTCCATTCCATTATGAAACAACAAAAAACTCACAGTGGTCTCTCACTGTGAGTTTTAAAGCTATCCGATCATCCACGGACGTTGTTACGCATGACCTTCACCTTGTCGTATTCACCGTTAAAGTAGTACAGAGCATTGTCCATGCTGTACTTTGCAACAAGGTAATCCGAGGTCTCGGAGTAGTAACCGCTGTGGGGTGTGAGTATAACATTATCTCTGCCAAGCAGCTTGCAGGTGCTCAGATCCGGATTCTCGGATTCGAGCATATCCAGTGCCGCTCCTCTGATGAGATCGTTGTCGAGTGCCCACTCGATAGCCTCATCGGATACAAGTGCTCCCCTGCCCTCGTTGACGATTATGGGACGCTTCTTCATCTTTGCAAAGGCTTCCTTGTTGAAAATGTGATAGTTTTCATCGGTGAGGTTCATGTGGATGGAGATGACATCGGATTCCGCAAGGAGGGTATCGAAGTCAACAAGCTTTACGCCGAGCTTCTCTGCGATCTCGGGGGGAAGGAAGGGATCGTATGCGATGACATCCATGTCAAAGCTCTGTGCCTTGCGTGCTACGGACTGGCCTATTCTGCCGAGACCCGCTATGCCCATGGTCTGACCTGCAATACGCTTTAAGTGCATATCCTTTGCAACAAGGTAATCCCAAACGTGATCCTGCTGTATGCTTCTGTCATATCTGCGGATGCCACGCTGAAGATTGAGCATAAGTGCCATTGCGTTTTCTGCGGTCTCCTGAGTGCAGTAGTCGAGTATCGAGCATACACCTATGCCCTTTTCCTCTGCATACTTGAGATCGACCTCGTTGTAGCCGGTGGACTGGAAGGAAATGATCTTGCACTTTTCGAGTGCGTCTATCTCCTTCTTGCCGAAATAAACGTATCCGTTTATGATGATATCGGCATCTTTGATCTCCTCATAGAACGCACTGTTGTCACTGCTGTGCTCATCGTATACGGCAATTTTGAGCTCCGCACCCTCGGGTAAGCAGGACTGCTCAACGCCTATATATCTGTCCTTTGTGTAAGGAACTTCAGCAAGAACAATTTTCATGACGGTAACTCCTTTAAATTATCGTGTTGTTTTTTCTGAGCTCTTCTATCTCCTCGGCACTGTAGCCAAGCTCCGAGAACACCTCGTCCGTGTCCTCGCCCAGCCTTCCGGTAGGTGTGTATTCCCGCATGCCGTAGTCCGAGAACTTGACAGGCGGACACGGCATCATCACCTTTAATCCGTCTTTGAATTCAACGGGTACAACGTACTCGTTGTCGATCGCCTGACAGTCACGGTGCACATCCTCAATGCTCCGCATCAGCTCACATGAGACATTATTCGCCTCGAGAAAAGCGATCCATTCATGGCTGGGCTTTGTACACAGAATATCGTTCATCGCCTTCACCACATCCGCCGTCGCATTGGATTTAGAGAGGTTCTCCAAGGTGGCGTACTTTTCATCCTCAAGCAGCCACGGGAGATCGAATAGTTTTGCGAACTTCGGCAGATCTGCCTTGTACTCGTTATCGCACACTGCGATATACTTTCCGTCGGAGCATTTGTAGAAGTGGTAGAAGGGATCACCGGGTCTCATGGGATCGTTATCACGCTTTCCGCCAAAGGGCGGCTGATTGGATACAACGCCGATGGCATTGCACCATATGCCGCTTGCTTCAAGGGAAACGCTCACCAGCGTCCCCTTGCCTGTGCTTCGCTTTCCTATGAGTCCCATAAGGAGTCCGGAGAAAAACACCGAGCTCGTTGCCATATCACCGAAAGCATAGGTCGGGGTAAAGGGGAAGCTTCCGGGAACCTGCCAATCGGCAAGAGGTCCGTTTCTGAGCCAGAATGCGGTCATGTCAAAGCCGGGCTTTGCACTGTCCTTTCCCTTGAGACCGAAGCCGGAAAAATGTCCGTATACAAGTCCGGGGAACTTCTCGTGCAAGGTTTCCCAGCCGAGTCCCAGTCTTACAAGAGAGGGCATTCTCACGTTGGTGAGGAATATGTCCGCATCCGAAAGCAGCTTGTACATCGCTTCTAAGCCTTCGGGTGATTTTAGGTTTATGGAGGTCAAACGCTTACCGCTGTTTTGTATCGTAAACAGGGGGTTTTTGTAGTCCTCGCAAACCACCATTTCAAATTCGCCGCAGCGACGGTGATTGTCTCCGGTGAGCCCTTCGACCTTTATGACTTCCGCTCCGTATGCACAAAGCATACGTCCTGCGGTGGGTGCCGCAACGACAGTCGCAAGCTCTACGACCTTTACGCCACTGAGCGGCAATGCGTTTGTTTTATCCATGATCGATCTCCTTATGCCTTGGGGTCTTGTACGAGTTTGAATACCTTTTCGGGCTGACCGTTTATGTAGTATACCGCATTTTCGGTGGAGATGCGTTCACAGGCTTCGATGGAATCATCGGAGAAGAACGCACTGTGCGGTGTTACGATGCAGTCCTCACGGTCTATGAAGGGGCAATTGCTAAGATCGGGGCTCTCGCTTACGAGAACGTCAAGTCCCACTGCAAGGATCTTGCCGCTGTCAAGTGCCTCGAGCATGGCTGCCTCATCCACCTCACCGCCTCTGGAGACGTTGAGGAATATGGGCTTTTTCGCCGCCATCATTTCAAACTTCTTTGCATCGAAATAGTTGACGTTGGTGTCGTTAAGATTCATATGGCTCGAAACGACATCGGAGTTTTCGAGAAGATACTCTATGCTCACCTTCTCCGCTCCGACCTTTTCGAAGTCGGAATCGGGAACAAAGGGATCGTTTGCGATAACTCTCATTCCGAACGCCTGAGCACGGGTGGCAACTGCCTTGCCGATCTTGCCGAGGCCGACTATGCCGAGAGTCTGTCCGTATACGCCCTTGAGTCCCAGCTTTTCAAGGCTTGCGGTCTCCCATACCTTTTCCTTGTTTACTCTACGCTGAAGGTAAGGAAGCCTCTTTCTCAGTGCAAGCATGAGCATGATGGTGTGGTCTGCCACCTCTTTGGTGCAATACTCACCGATGGCGGATACCGCTATGCCCTTGCTCTTGGCATACTCATGTTCGACAAAGTTCCAGCCTGTTGCCTGAACGGAGATGATCTTGCAATTCTTCATGTGATCAATCGCCGTCTTGTCGATGGGTGCAAAGCCGGTTATGACTGCATCGCAATCGGAAAGATCGTCGTAGTACTTTTGAAGATTGCTCTCATCATATACCGCAAAGCCGACTTCCGTGCCCTCGGGCATATAGGAAACCTCGGTGTCGATATCACGGTAACGTGTTTCGGGGTATTCCGCAAATACTATCTTCATTATTTCACTCCTTTGTTTTTATTCCTCGCTCTTTGCCGCATGGAACAGCATCGCCTTTTCCTTCTCCTCATCAGTCTGCTTGTGGCTCAGGCATATGACGATGTAGAGAATGGCGGAAACACCGAGGGAGGGCCAAAGAGCATCGAGCTGAAATATCGGAAGGCTGCTGACCTTGCCGCAGATATACCATGCTATGGCGATCACCGTTGCGGATACCATGGAAACAAATGCTCCGGTGCCGCAGGATCTCTTCCAGAAGAATGCACCGATCGCAGGTAGGAAAAGTCCCGCCGAGTTGATCGTAAAGGTTATCAGCAGAAGGTTCATTATATCCTGATTGAACCATCCGAACAGAGCTCCGGCAACGCCGACAAGTATCGAGAATACAAGCCCCATTCTCATTATGTGCTTGTCGGATGCCTTTTTGTTGAAATACTTCTGGTAAATGTCCTTTGTAAGACTTGCCGATGCGGTGAGCACCGATATGTCCGCAGTGGACATTATGGCACACAATACGCCTACAAGGATCAGTCCCTTGAGGCCATGGGGCAGCACCTCTACCATCAGTGTCGCAAGAATATTATTGGAGGACTCAAGATCGGGTAGCAGCAGCTTTCCCGCCATTCCGAGGAAGGTGCTTCCTCCGGCGATTATAAGCACCGCTATCGCCGCATAGATCGTACCGAGCTTTGCACTCTTTGTATCCTTTGCGGCAATGCATCTGGTATAGCTGTCCATGCTGGTGAAGAAGGTCAGCATCGTTGAAAGTGCCAATGCTATGATCGTTCCCCAGCCCCATGTGCCGAGGTCAAAGTAGCTGTCGGGAAGATCGGAAAAGCTCATCCCACTGCCCGATACCGTATTCGCCAACACGGGTACACCTATCACCACAACACCGAGGATGAGCAGGAGCATCTGAATTATATCCGTATATGTTACTGCAAGCAAGCCTCCAGTAGCAACATAAAAGACTATTACGACCGCAGCAACTATATAGCAGATACGCAGATCCCAGCCTGTCAGCACGTTCAGTATCGATCCGCCTGCAACAAACTGTGCCGCAGTATAGCCGATCATCGCAAGTATGGTGGTGATGCTGCACATGACGCCCGTTTTTTCGTCGTATCGGCTCGTCAGCAGCTCGGGCAGGGTTATGTTATTGAGCTTCCGGCTTATCCGCTTTATGGGCTCTGCCATCACGAAAGCGAATATAATGCAACCGCCTGCTATCGCGGCAACATACCAGACAGCGGTTATTCCCATGCTGTATGCGTTGGATGAGGTGCCGATGACGGATGAGCCGCCTATCCAGCCTGCCATCCACAGTGCTCCTATCTTGAGTGAGCCCATGGATCTGCCTCCGACGTAGTAATCGTCGGCATCCTTTTGCTTTTTATTCGCATACAGGCCCAAAAGGATCATGCACAGGAAGTATGCTAGTATTATCGAAATATCTATAGCGTTCATTGTCTTTCCTCCGATTTACCGAATGATTCGGTCAATTTGCAGCTAAGCTGCTTCAGAGGGCGGCACCGGCTTTAAGACATTCGGAGTTCTTGGGATTGATCTTTCCCTTATTTGCAAAATACTCCGTGACCTGTTCATCCAGCTCATCGACCTTAAATATGCCGGTGTGTGATGCTACTGCACCGAGCAGGACAAGGTTTGCTCCCTTGGGATTTCCGTGCTCAAGTGCTATCTCGGACATGGGGACCTTTACTACCTTGATATCGTTTCTGTACTGTCTGTCATCGGGTACCAAGGATGCATTGACAAAGAGGTAGCCACCCTCCTTTATGGACGCTTCGAACTTGTCTATTGCGGGAGCGTTCATTGCACATACGATGTCGGGGTGCTTTGTGCAGGGACTTGCAATGGACTTTTCGCTGATCTTAATGGTGCAGTTGGCGGTACCGCCTCTCATCTCGGAGCCGTAGGACGGATACCATGTGATCTCCTTACCGAGCATCATCGCAGAGTGTGCTATGATCAGTCCGGTCGTCAAAACACCCTGACCGCCGAAACCGGCACATATCATTTCTACCATTACTTGTTCCCTCCTTTGTCAACGAATTCTCCCAAGGGGAAGTACTTAGTCATCTCGTTATGTACGAACTCCTTTGCCTTCACAGGGGGAAGGTTGAGGTTCGTGGGGCAGGGACTGAGCAGCTCTACGATGCTGAAGCCGTCGCCGTTGAGCTGGTGCATAAACGCCTTCTTGATAAGCTTCTTTGCGTTTATCATACCTGCGGAGCCGACAAGCTCACCACGGGCTGCATATGCAACGTCCATGGTCTTTACGAGCTCAAGACCGCTGAGGGTACCGTATCTCTCGGGATCCTTACCCTTGGGAGATGTTGCGGTCTTCTCATGGGGCAAAGTGGTCGGTGCCATCTGACCTCCGGTCATGCCGAATACGCTGTTGTTTATGACAAATGCACAGATATTATCGTTTCTAAGTGCTGCATGGATGGTCTCCGCCATGCCGATGGAATAGGAAGCACCGTCACCCATATACGCGAACACCGCACAGTCGGGGCGGATATGCTTTACGCCTACAGCCGTGGGGATGTCGCGTCCGTGAGCAGCCATGATGGTGTCGAAATTCCAGTAATCGATATTGAAGGAGCAGCAGGCAACGTCGACAACGGATACCATCTTTTCAACGATACCGAGCTCCTCGGCTACCTCACCTATGAGGCGGCTTGCAAGGCCGTGTCCGCATCCGGGGCAGAAGCCGGCAGAGGAAAATACACATTCGGGTGCTTTGAGTTTCATTTATTTGTCCTCCTTTTCCAGAAGCGTTTTTGCCTTTTCGATTATCTCCTCGGTCTCGGGAAGTCCGAAGAAGGTACCGTAGAAGTCAACGGGGAGCCTGTTCTTGACGGCAAGTCTTACGTCGTCGGTCATCTGACCGAGGATGTTTATCTCGACTGTCATCAGTGCCTTTGCGGCCTTGCACTCCTCGAATGCCTTGACCGGGAAGGGCCACAGAGTTATGGGTCTGATAAGACCGAGCTTAAAGCCCTGCTCACGGGCAACTTCGACTGCTTCCTTGGATATACGGGAGCTTATGCCGTATGCCACGAGAACGACCTCTGCATCCTCTACCATGTAGGATTCCCAACGCTGTTCGTTTTCTTCCATCTCGGCGTATTTTGCACGGAGGTACTCAACGTAATCGGGACGTGTGTAGTATGTATTCTGGATCTTTCTCGGTGCGGTACCGTGTTTGCAGCCGCGTACCGACCAGTCGTAGGTGTCGATATCGTGCTCATGCATCTCGGGAAGCTCAACGCCCTCGACCATCTGACCTATCGCCGCATCGGAGGCTATAAGCACGGGGTGACGGTACTTCTCCGCAAGCTCAAATGCGGTCTCCATCATGTTGCAGTTTTCCTGAACGCTTGCAGGTGCAAGGACTATCGTATGATAATCGCCGTGACCGCCGCCCTTGGTGAGCTGCCAGTAGTCGCCCTGACCCTGTGCGATGTCACCGAGTCCGGTGCCTATACGCATAACGTCTATAACTACCGCAGGAAGATCCGCTGCTACGAGATAGGATATACCCTCCTGCTTCAGCGAGAAGCCGGGGCCTGCGGAGCTGCTGAGTGCTCTTGCTCCGGCTGCCGCTGCTCCGAGGAGCATATTGACACCGGCAAGCTCGGATTCGGTCTGTACGAATGTGCCGCCCACTTCGTCCATACGCCATGAAAGGTACTCGAGGATCTCGGTCTGCGGTGTGATCGGGTAGCCGCTGTAGAATCGGCAGCCTGCCCTTATTGCAGCTTCGGCAAGGGCTTCATTGCCCTTCATAAGAACTTTTGCCATATTTACACCTCTTTCAAACCAAAATCTCAAATACGCTGTCGGGGCACACGCGATAGCATGAACCGCAAGCGACACAGAGCTCATCGTTTACCTGTACGGTATCGTAGCCCTTATCGCTGATGTTGCCGCTGAAGCTGAGTGCCTTTCTGGGGCACTCTGCGACACAGTAGCCGCAGCCCTTGCAGCGGCTTATGTTTAATTTGACTTTGCTCATTATTTTCCTCTTTTTATTGTCTTTCTTATGCCGCTGCTTTTGCGTTCCTTGCAGCTACCTTCTTGGACTGGGAAATTGCGAATATTGCGGCGATAACGCCGAGGAGTGCTGTGGCAACACCGTAGATGAGGATCTTGGTGTAGCCTGCGTCACCGCTTGCGTCGATCCAGTTACCGAACATGGTGTGAACGAACATATCGGGGATGTATCCTACGAAGGTGGCAATTGCTACTGCGGTTGCGGAAATGTGAGTCGGGATGCCCATCTCGGGCTGAATAGAGAAGTAGGTGCCCTTGCAGAGGAACATAGATACACCGACGAGAAGGAGCAGTGCTATGAGGATGCCGTTGGAGGTACCGCCGGGGAGAATAAGGAATGCACCTATGGTCACAAGGCAAGCAAGCTGACCGAGGAGCTGTTCCTTGGATACGGACTTGAAGCCCTTATCGGCAATGTAGCCACCGAGAGGACCGCCGATGAGACGGCAACCGTAGGTACGGATGGTGCCGATACTTGCAGCAGCTGCCGCGGACATTCCGAGAACATTGGTGCTGTAGGGGGTGAGGTAGCTTGCAACTGCTGAGATCGTGACGTAGCACCATACCAGAACCGCCATAATCCATACGCCGGGGATCTTAAATGCGGATACATAATCCTTGAGGGTGATCTTTTTCTTCTTCTCTTCCTCGGTGAGACCGTATGCAGCGTCCTTGGGCATGAGCCAAAGAACGAGAAGTCCGGATACGATGGAGAGTCCGCCCATGAATGCAAGTGCACTCTTGAAGCCGGTGATGAGGTCACTGCCGCCGACAACTGCCATAACGCCGATCATAATGAAGCTGAGCAAGAGAGATGCAACGCCGTTGAGTGCCTCGAAGATGCCGTAGATACGACCCTGCTCCTCATCGGTGCCGGTCATGCGGATGCCCTTCATGATCGCAGGCCAGAATGCAAAGCCACCGGTGAGACCCATGAGAGCCCAGATGATGAGTGCCATTACGTAGCTCTTGTAGGTGAACATGAACAGGAAGCTGAGTGCAGCCTGTCCGAAAATCGAGATAAGCAGGACGGGCTTGGGATTGAACTTATCGCCTATCCAACCGCCGGGGAGGTAAGAAATGGTGCAGCTGATGCAGTATACGGTCATCAGAGAGCCGAGCTGTGCATTGGTGCAGCCCATTGCGGTTATCATCTGATCGTAAAAGCTGGATTTCATGTAGGGCATAACATACATGAAGCCGTATGCTATACCGAGCGCAAATAATAACAGGAAGCGTTTTGTTTTTTTAGACATTTTATTTCTCCTCTTTCTTTTACTGTTTGTATGTCGCCGGATCTTGAGTGTGATTTAATCGGCGTCACCTCCGCACATTCTGATATCGAGAACCTTGTTCTGTATAATAGAACTTTTTTATTGGAGCCACCGCTTGGTAACTCCAATACAAGCACTTCAGAAGCGTTTGTTCTGTATAACAGAACTGCGTTCTGAATTTCCTTATACTATACTAAGATTAGCACAATATCGCTGTCGCTGCAATTAACACTTGCTACAAAACTGTGAACAAATTTTTAGTCAGTATCACAAATTGTTTTGAATTTCACAAATATGTACTCTGAGCTTCTCCGCTATCTGCTGCTGCCTCGTCTCGGTAAATCTCGTTGAGGGACCGCTTGCACTCATGGCTCCGAGCACTTCACCGTTGCCGTCGACTATTGGCATAGCAACACAACGCAAGCCGATCGCATACTCCTCATCGTCCACCGCATAGCCGCGCTCACGGATCTTTATAAGCTCCTCTCGCATCTTATCGGGGTCGATTATGGTCTTTTCCGTTTGTCTCTGCATGGGCTGTGACAGGTATTCCTCGACAAATTCATCGGGCATACGGGACAGCATCGCCTTACCGGAGCCGGTGCAATTGAGACTGTCATAGCTGTTGCTGAGCACTGCGGATATATAGGGGGTACTGCCGGAGGGTCTGGCGGAATCCATATAATAAAGCTGATAGCCTATGGGGACTGTGAGATGGGTTATCTCCCCTATCTCATTTGAAAACTGAGTAAGATGCGGTGCCGCAACATTATGAAAGCTGAAATGCTCCTCCGCGACTCTGCCGAGCTTTACAAGGCTTTTGCCCAGATAATACTTTCCCGATTCCTCGTTCCTCGATAAATAATTCATCGCCGTCAAGGTCGATACGATATCAAACACGTTGCTCTTATATAGCCCAAGCTTTTCGCTTATCTCCGTGATGCCCAAAGGCTGTTTTTCCGCAAAGCAATTCAAGACCCTCAATGCCTTATGAAGGCTCTTGACTTTTATCTCGCTTTTTTCCCCTGCCATTTCATCCTCCTATAATTTTGTGGATGTCATACATTTTATACTATACTTTTACAAAAATCAATCTCTGACTTTCCAATATCCTTCCGATGAGCGATCCAGTAGCTTTTCCGATATCATGTCTCGGCGTATGGTGCAAAAATCGTCGTTGAAATCGGCTATTATGATGTTGACCTCTCGCTCCGTATATATCCGATCATACTCAAAGGCTTCGGCTATTACCTCAAGGACTATCCGCTCCTTCTTACGCTGACTCGGTATCGACTTCAGTTTGCCGTATTCGAAGAAGCTGTCTATCACCTTTTTGCGGTATGCCTCGTCTCGCTGTGATTGGAGGTCGGATTCGGAGGATCGCTCCTGTATTATCTTTAATATGCTCGTCTCAAATACTTCCTTGTTCAGCGAATACATGGTGTAATACTGGCTCTTATACGACGTCACCGCTCCGGCATCCGTCAGCTTTTTCAGATGGAAAGATACCGTCGACGGAGTAAGTGACAGCCGCTCCGACAGTCGCTCAACGTACATATCCTCTATCGCAAGTGACTTCAGTATTTGAAGTCTCGACCTGTCCGACAAGCACTTGAACAGTGCTATCGCTTCCGTCTCGGTCATCGTTCTTCCCCCCACACGGTACAAAATTCGTTTCGTATCTTTTTCGCCGTCTCAAGCTTAAGTGACTCCCTGTGCATTGCGATTTCATCGTTATGCTTTTGGGCAAGCTCATAAGCTGCCTGCCAATTTGACGGTATCTTCTCCAGTCTTGACAGGAAAAAGCCTTTAACCTTATCGGGCTCTGCTCCCTCATTCTTTGCCGCAACGCCGAGAACCGTTTTGAATATCTCATAGACATTGCATTTTATCTTTTCAAAGTTTGCCTCATCTTCCCTGCTCTCAGCGGAAAGCAGCTTGATATCGTCATGACATTTTGATATCTCGGTATCGAAATAGGCATTGAGTTTCTTGAGCTTTTCGTTCATTTCGTTTGCATTTACTGCATTAAAAATCGTATTGTAATTCATGCTATGCCCTCCTTATGATGAGAGCATAGCACAATCAAATCAAATTTGCAAGTATTATTTTGACATATATCGAAATAAAATCAATCCTTTGTCGGCAGGGTTCCGTAATAACAGCGAAGCGGACGGCGTTCCGCTCCCATGAGGCAGTAGTTGCAGCTTGTGCAGCGTGCCGAATTGCTCTCGCCGGTTTTGAATTTATTCACAAGCTCGGGCTCGCAGATGAAGGGTCGTGACATCGAGACGAAATCCGCCTTTTCGGTCATGATGATATTCTCGATATCCTTTTTCATTCTGATGCCGCCGCAGACTATCACGGGGACGGACACTGCCTTTTTAATTATCTGTGCCGCTGCGACATTGTAGTTGCGGATGGGCTTGGGACTTCCCATGAGCATCTGCATAAAGGGCTTAATGAAGCCCCATGTGAACTCCGGCAACATCTCGAAGCGGAAATTATCCTTGCACATGATGGGGTACGGGAAGCCGCCCCTCGACATATTAAAGCCCTCGCTTACCAAGCCGCAGGATACCTCGATGCCGTCAACACCGGCTTTATCCATGAGCTTTGCGATCTCCACGGCTTCCGACGTCTTAATACCGTCAAATGCCTTTTCAAAGCAGTTCATCTTTACGATGACGGGATAATCACCGACCTCACGCCTCACAGCTTTGATTATCTCCTCAATGATACGGAAGCGGTTTTCCAAGCTTCCGCCCCATTTGTCACGGCGATGATTTGTATGTCGGGACAAGAACTCGCTCAAAAGATAGCCGTGAGCACAGTGTATCTGCACTCCGTCAAAACCCGCCGCCTTGGCTCGTCTTGCTGCCGCTGCGAAATCGGCGATGATCTTCTCTATCTCACTGTCAGTAAGCTTATGCGGTACACGCTCCCAATACAGGAAATCACGGATGGCGGAGGGTGCAACGGTCTTTTCTCCGGTGATCTTCTTTCTCGTCTGTCTGCCGGAGTGTGCTATCTGGGCAAATATCGGTGCTCCTGCCGCATGGACTCTGTCGGTCAGCTCCTTCCACGGTGCAATGAGACTGTCATCATTCAGCATGGTCATATTATACAGCGGGCATTTGCCCTGCTGAGATACTCCCATGTAGCCGGTGATTATAAGTCCGACACCGCCCTTTGCGTAACGCTCATAGGTCTTAATGAGCTTTTCATCGGGGCAGCCCTTCTCGTCTGCCATGCCCTCGTGGGTCGCTGAGCGGATTATTCTCGACTGTAGCTCTACGCCGCAAAGCTCCGCTTTTTTATACGGATTAATTATATCGGTCATTTTCCTGTCCTCCTGTACGTTATTTGTTCAAGGATACCACATATGTTCATAAAAATAAAGAAAAAGCTTTGCTTTTCGGTTAATATATGTTATTATGTTGCGGTTAAATTATAGCATTGGAGAAATATAATGTCTGAGCTTATGAACGAAATACGGCGTCGCCGTACATTTGCAATAATATCGCACCCCGACGCAGGTAAAACCACCCTCACCGAAAAGCTCCTGCTTTACGGTGGAGCGATCCAGCTTGCAGGCTCCGTTAAGGGTAAGGCCACCGCACGTCATGCGGTCTCCGACTGGATGGAGCTTGAAAAGCAGAGAGGTATATCCATAAGCTCCTCTGTCATGCAGTTTGAGTACAAGGGATACTGTATCAACATTCTCGACACTCCGGGACATCAAGACTTTTCCGAGGATACCTACAGAACGCTTATGGCGGCGGACAGTGCCGTTATGGTCATCGATGCCGCAAAGGGTATTGAGCCGCAGACAAGAAAGCTCTTTAAGATATGTGCCATGAGGCATATCCCCATCTTTACATTTATAAATAAGCTCGACCGTGAAGCGAGAAGTCCTTATGATCTCATGGAGGAGCTTGAAAACGAGTTCGGTATCGGGACTTATCCGATGAATTGGCCCATAGGCTGCGGTATAGATTTCAAGGGCGTTTATGACCGTGAGAAGCGTGAGATACTGGCATTCAACGATTTTCACAGAGGTCAGAACAAGATCCGTGCGATCGAGTGCTCCCTTGAAGATACCGAAACGCTGGACGAGCTCATCGGTCAAAAGCTCCGTATGAGCCTTACCGATGACATTGAGCTGCTTGACGGTGCAGGCTATGAGTTCTCGATCGATGAGGTCAGAAGCGGTAAGCTCTCTCCCGTGTTCTTCGGTTCCGCTCTCAACAACTTCGGTATCGAACCCTTCCTCGAAAGCTTCCTCGATATGACTATGCCTCCCCTGCCGAGGATCGCAGGTGACGAGATAGTCAATCCCATGAGCGATAAGTTCTCCGCTTTCGTGTTTAAGATACAGGCGAATATGAACAAGGCTCACCGTGACAGAATCGCTTTCATGCGTATTTGCTCCGGTAAGTTTGAGCGTGACCGTGAGTACTTCC
>CAYUQN010000042.1:0-13550 GCA_964446815.1 uncultured Oscillospiraceae bacterium
CATCGTTAAAGGCGTTTGCGGCATTGACCGCATCCTGACCCGTCATCGCATCGACAACAAGCATGATCTCCGCCGGCTTGACCTCGTCACGGATATCGCAGAGCTCCTGCATAAGTGCTTCGTCTATATGCAATCTACCTGCGGTATCGAGAAAGACAAGATCGTTACCGTGCTTTTTGGCGTGCTCTATAGCTGCTTTTGCTATATCCACCGGATTTACCGTTCCCATCTGGAACACCGGAATGTCAAGCTGCTTACCGACCGTCTCAAGCTGCTTTATTGCGGCAGGACGGTAAATGTCACAGGCTACGAGCAAAGGACGCTTGCCCTGCTTTCTCATATAAGCCGCAAGCTTTGCGCCGTTCGTCGTCTTACCGGCACCCTGAAGACCTACCAGCATGACCACACTCGGGGAGCTGCTGCCTATCGTCAATCTCTGGTTCTCACTGCCCATGAGCTTTATGAGCTCCTCATTGACGATCTTGATGACCTGCTGTGCAGGAGACAGCGCCTCAAGCACATCCGCTCCGCTTGCTCTCTCCGTGACGTTCTTGGTAAATTCCTTTACCACCTTGTAGCTTACGTCGGCTTCAAGCAATGCCATGCGGACTTCCTTCATCGCCTCCTTGACATCGGCGGCGGTGAGTCTGCCCTTACCTCTGAGCTTTTTAAAGGCAGCTGACAGCTTGTCCGACAATGATTCGAATGCCATATCGTTGCCTCCTAAAATCTGAGCTTCGAGAGCTTATCCTTTACCGTATCCGTAAGTGCTCCCGAATCGGAAAGCTCCTTCTCGATCCCGTCAATGAGCTCGTTACGCTCCTCAAAGCGGCGGATGATCCCCGTCTTGTCCTCGATCGCCTGCATGGCGGCTT
Source organism: uncultured Oscillospiraceae bacterium (assembly GCA_964446815.1). Taxonomy (GTDB): domain Bacteria; phylum Bacillota; class Clostridia; order Oscillospirales; family Oscillospiraceae; genus F23-B02. The sequence continues at coordinate 876 of CAYUQN010000042.1, forward strand.
CGGCTCTGCGGATCATATCCCACACTCCCTGTCTCGAGATACCGCTTTGCTCCGCTATCTCCGCAAGGGAAAGATCTTCATTATAATGAAGGTCATAGTACTCACGCTGCTTATCCGTCAGCAATTCACCGTAAAAATCAAACAGCATTGTATTCCTCACAAAACCGTCCTTCACGGCGATGACCTCCTGTAAAGCTTTTCGACTTTACAGAGTATACTACTCCGATCTGCGGCTGTCAAGTGTTTTTCCTTGTCTCTTTAAAATTTTGTATAACTGTAAATTTTCAAGGAAAAAATAGTGGTCGATCATACATTTTAACGGAGGCTATCGCATGGACAGTGGTAATTTCGCTTTGCACTCTAAGCTCTTTGAGCTCGGTGTGAGCGTGGCAAGGCTCTACCGTGTTACCGGTACGCTCAAAGCGGCATCGGTGCTCGATGAGCTGTCGCTTGCTGCAAGGGAAATAGAAAAGACCTATAGGCTAATCGTAAATCGTCAAAGCAGCAGTGCCGGAGAGTGGATATGCGACAACCGTTATGTTGCTCTTCGGGAGGAAAAGCTCGTTCGCTGTGCCGTTAAGGATCACTCGGTCTTTCGCTCTTGTGATGAAGGCGCTTTGATATTTTTGCTCTCCGAAAGATTGGTCGCCGCAGTATCGGCTTCGGTGACGGAGGACGCTTGCAGGGAATTTTTAAAGGGCGTTCAGACCGTCACGGTGCTGAAGCGTGATGAGCTTCTGCTCTTTCACCTTGCACTGCGTTACGCTCTTTTGCGGCGGCTTTCGGTGATCTGCACCGAGCTTTCGAGAAGCAGTGACCCCGACCGTTTTGTCGATGATCTAAGGGCGGTATTCACCGCCTTTACCGCCATAGAGTCGATCGACATGAGTTCTCTTTGCGATGCCGTCGATCTCACAGAGCAAACTCTGCTTCGTGATCCCACCGGAACCTATGGAAAGATGGATCGCAAAAGCCGTGAGTACTACCGTGAAAGGCTCTCTATGCTTTCGGAAAGCCGTGGCATGAGCGAGCTTGACTGTGCCGCCGAGCTTCTGAAAGAGGCAATGGCAAAGTCCGAGCACATAGGCATTTCACTGTTTGAGGGGGACAGGGCGAAAAGCCCCTTGATCTATATTGCCGCAAACATTCTGCTGACTCTGTTCATGACTCTGCTTTGCGGCTTTTTATCGCACAGCTTTATTGCGGCGATCCTCCTGCTGTTGCCGATATCGGAGCTCACCAAGGTGTTGCTTGACAGGCTGCTGCTTCTCATTGTAAGACCTCGCTTTTTGCCGAGGATGGATATCGAGGCTGGGATACCCGATGAGGGGCGAAGCATTTGCGTGCTCTCGGTGCTCATAGCATCGGCAGATGACGCAAGGGAGGCGGCAAAGCGGCTTGAGGAGATAAGCCTTTTAAACCGTGACGGAAGCGGTAATCTCAGCTTCGGAATACTTGCGGATCTTCCCGAGGCGAAATCTCCGGTAGAGGATAGGGATGCCTCCGTCATTGCGGCACTCAAAGCCGAGGTCGCTGCACTGGATGCAAAATACGGCGGAGGATTCTACGCTTTTACAAGGCCTCGTAGCTGCTCCGAGGACGGAGTATTCAGGGGCTTTGAGCGCAAAAGGGGTGCTGTGCTTGCATTGGCAGGGCTGCTTTGCGGTAGGGATCCCGAGCTTTACGCCGCTGTCGGTGAGGTCTCAGAGCTTTGCGGTACACGCTATATCATCACCCTTGACGGCGATACCGTGACCGCTCCCGATTCCGTCCGCGAGCTCATTGCAGCGGCACTGCATCCGATGAACAAATGCGTTCTCGACAGGGAAAAGGGTAAGGTGGTATCCGGCTTCGGCATCATCCACCCCCGTATCGGCACGGAGCTGTGCTCGGTTTATCGCAACGACTTTGCGCGGATATTCGCAGGGCGTGGAGGCACCGAAGTATACGGCGGTCTGTGCGGTGAGCTCTATATGGATATGTTCAAAAGCGGCGGCTTCTACGGCAAGGGGCTTATAGATGCCGAGGCCTTGCTTGTTTGTTCCGAGGCTCATATACCAAGCGGCAGGGTGCTCTCTCACGATGCCATCGAGGGTGCGTATTTAAACGGCGGCTACATGAGTGATGTCGAGTTTTGCGATTCCTTTCCCGAAAACCCTATCGCCTACTATCGCCGTCTCCATCGCTGGACAAGGGGAGATTGGCAAAATGCAGCATGGATATTCGCCGGAGACTGCGGACTTTCGGATATCGATCGCTTTAAGCTTTTTGACAGTCTGAGGCGGTCTCTCGTTATGCCCTCCGTATTCCTTGCGGTCTGCTTGGGGCTGATATTCGGTGCAAGGGGGCTTAGCTTGGCTTTATGGGCATCGCTGCTTTCCCTTGCGGTTGGGCTCATAATTTCGATAAGCGATGCACTGTGCGACAAAAGCCGTAGGATGCGCTACCACAGTTCGGTATTCGGCGGCATTGTCGAGGCTTTGCTGAGGGCGGTCATCAGGCTTTGGCTGCTGCCATATGAGGCTTGGATATGCCTGAGTGCCGCCATTACCGCTCTTTGGCGTATGCTTATTTCCGGTAAGGGGCTATTGGCGTGGGAGACCTCCGCTCAAAGCGGCGGAAGAAAAAACGGCCTCGGGTCATATTTTAAAAATATGTGCTTTTGTGTTTTGTCCGGTATTTTGCTCATATTTGCAGCAGACGGTATCGTCGGGATCACAGTGGGGCTTTTGTGGCTCATTTCACCGCTAATGCTCCGTGCCCTCTCCGTTCAATGTGACGGCGGCGGCAAAATATCCGCCGATGACAAGGCATATCTTCTGGGCATTGCAAGGGAGATATGGGCGTACTTTTCGACATTCTGCACCGAGACGGAAAATTACCTGCCACCGGACAATTTTCAGTTACAGCCTCCTATCGGGATAGCTCACAGGACATCTCCCACGAACATCGGTCTTGCTCTCTGCTCCGCTCTTTGTGCGGTAGAGCTCGGTATAGATCGGGGCAAGGGGCTTGAGCTCATCGAGAATATGCTGGGCACCCTTGAGCGTATGCCGAAAAAGCACGGTCATCTTTACAATTGGTACGACACCCGTACTCTCAGACCCTTGCACCCGAAATATTTATCCACCGTCGACTGCGGCAATTTGCTTGCCTGTCTAACGGTGCTGAAAAACGGACTGTATGAGCACCGTTTTTTCGTTGCGGCAAAGCGTGTTGAGGCACTTATGGCACCGATGGAGCTTTCGGTATTCTTCGATCCCAAGCGGCAGCTTATGCGTATAGGTATCGATGCCGAATCCGATGCTCCCTCCCCCGCTCATTATGATCTCCTTGCAAGTGAGGCAAGGCTTACAAGCTATCTTTCGGTGGCAAGGGGCGATGTCCCCAAAAAGCATTGGCAAGCACTGAGCCGTGCCATGCGTCGCTACCGTGGCTACACCGGTATGACAAGCTGGAGCGGTACGATGTTTGAGTATCTTATGCCGGAGCTCTTTTTGCCGCTTTACCGAAACAGCCTCATCTACGAAACGGATGAATACTGCCTATTCGTTCAGCGTCACCGTCGCAGCTCATCGGGGCTTTGGGGGATATCCGAAAGTGCGTTCTTCTCCCTCGATCCCTCGCTTTCATATCGCTACAAGGCTCACGGGTGTTCGGCTTTGGCATTAAAGCGTGGGCAGGACAGGGAGCTTGTGATATCGCCGTACTCGGCTTTTTTGGCTCTCACGGTCAGCCCCAATGCCGCACTGAGGAATATTAAACGTATGGAAAGGGCGGGGCTTCGATCTCGCTTCGGTTTTATTGAGGCTCTTGATCTCACGCCCTGTAGGGCATTATCCGAGGGCGGTGAGCCGGTTCGGTCGTTCATGGCTCATCATCTCGGTATGAGCCTGCTTGCAATTACAAATCTCATTGCCGATAAGGCTGTGATACGTCACATGATGTCGGAGCCATGCATTGCGGCGTACAGGGGCTTACTCTGCGAAAAGGTTCCGATATCACCCATCGTTTTGGAGCTTCATGACAAGGAAAGCATAGCTGACGGTGCCCATGAACGTCGGAGCTTTAAGCGACGGGGTGAGGATTTCGACTTTCTGCATCCGAAATGCTGTCTGCTGACTAACGGTGCTTACAGTGTTATGTCAACCGAAAGCGGTCTTGCCTACGCCTCCGTGGGTGATGTTCTCGTATACGCATCACCGAGCATCCCCGTCGGGGAGGGGCACGGGGTGGAGATACTCCTCCACCGTGGGGAGGAGACATTTTCCCTGCTTCCGGAGGCAAATGTTAGCTATCTCTCGACGCTGTGGGAGCTGGGGGAAAAGGATTGCGGCTACAGGCTCGAAACTGATACGCTCATATCCGAAATGAGCCTTGCTGTATCGGGAAGTCGCTGCGGTGAGCTGCGATTCTTGGAGCTTCACGCAAAAGAGGATCTCGGTGAGGTGGAGATAGAGCTTTGCTTTGAGCCGGTGCTTGCTTGCAAAAATGATTATGTAAACCATCCTGCCTATTGGAGATTGGGTATGGCGGCAAGCGTGGGCTATGACTGTCTCATGCTTCACAGGCTGCCGAGGGGCGATAAAAAAGAGCTGTGGCTGTGCCTCACCTCAGATCGTAAAATGAGCTTTTCGGCAGACAGGAACGGCGGTATCGGGGCTCTGTCGAAGCCTTATGTGAGTGCAAAGCACCGTGTAAGGCTCGGTGCCGGTGACAGGCTTTCTCTCCGATTTTGCCTATGCGTAGGCAATAGTGAGGAGGAAGCATTCGAGGGCGCAAGGTCGATGCTTTGCGTGGGGCCGTCGGAGTATGCGGCGATGACCGGAGCTTATGCCTCGTCCCTGAAGATGACCGAGGAGCAGCTTATGAGTGCCATGGAAAGCGTTCTTCCCCTGCACTTTTTTATGCGGCAAAGCTGCTTTGTTGCTAAGGAAAAGCTTTGGAAATACGGCATTTCCGGTGACAGACCCATCATTTGCTCTCCTCTCGGTATGAGCCGTGAGGATACTAAAGGCAAGGTCAAGGAAAGCTGTTTTCTCACCTCCTGCGGCATGGAGCACGATCTCGTTTTGATAAGCGATGAGGGCGGAGATTATTTCAGGCCGGTCTACAGTGCCGTGCGTGATACACTCTGTGCCTTTGGCCTTGAGCCGCTTATGGGCGAGGGCGGAAGCATACACATCGTACCGAAATGTGCCGAGGCGGATATCATGAGCTGTGCCTCGGTGACGGCAAATTCTAACGTCGAGATGACACGCTACACCGACAGGCTCCTGCTACCGAAGCGTCACAAAAGATATCCCGATACGGAGATCGAATACGATCATTCCGAGGACGGAACGTTTATATATTATGTCAACCGTCTGCCGCCGAGGGCATGGTGCAATATGCTCACGAACGGTCGCTTTGGCTATATTGCCGCCGACAACGGCTGCGGCAATATGTGGCTTCACAACTCAAGAGAAATGGCGGTGAGTCCGTGGAAAAACGATCCCTTTGGCGAACACCCCGACGAGAGCCTTGAGTATATTTGCGGCGGTAGGCGTATCTGCTTCTTTGCGGATGATGACGGTGCCATGCGTCGGATATGCTATGGCTTGGGCTTTGCAAGATGGGAGTGCTCCTTAGGTGATGTCGGGCTAAAGTGTACGGCTTTCGTGCCGCCGAGCATCGACGCAAGGGTGCTGCTCATTGAGCTGTGCGGCAATATCGAGGGGCAGATAGCCTGGAAGCTGCCCCTGCAAATGGGGGCTTCGGCGGCGGACAAAAATGCAGTGTCAGTAAATTATGTAAACCGCATATTCGAAGCCGTGAGTGATCGCTCACCCTACCCCGAAAAGTTCCGTGCGGCTTTCAGCTCAATGCCGCTTTACACCTGTGTGGATCTGTATTCTTGGATGAAGCAGTCGGAGGACGGAGAGAGTTTGGGCTCCTATCCCATCTTCGGCGCATGTCTTCCCGTAAGTGCGGTAACGGTCATCGCCTGCGGTAGCTGCGAGTCGGATGTGTTATTTGAATTATGTAAACCCGAATGTGCCTTCATCGAGCTTGAAAGTACCAAGAAGCATTGGCAAGGTCTGCTTTCTGTTTTCAAAATGAAAAGCGGCGATGCCGCTCTTGATCGCTATATGAGCTCGTGGGCGATATACCAGACTCTTGCCTGTAGGCTCTTGGGTCGGTGCTCGATCTATCAAAGCGGCGGTGCGACAGGCTTCCGTGATCAGCTCCAAGACGCTGTAAATCTAATGCTTTTTGACCCATCGATAGCCCGTAGGCAGATACTCACCGCCTGTGCTCACCAATATCTTGAGGGCGATGTCATGCACTGGTGGCACTCCCTCCCCGACGGCGACAGGGGCGTTCGCACTCGCTGCTCCGACGATCTGCTATGGCTCGTTTGGGCTCTTTGCGAATATGTCGAAAAGACCGGCGACTGCTCTATATGCGACGCTTGTGAATATTATGTAAACTCTCCTCCCCTCTCTGCCGAGGAGCGTGACCGCTATGAAATGCCGCCTGTGAGCGATATCTCCGAGAGCGTTCTGAGCCATGCCAAGCGTGCCGTAGACCGTGTTTTGGAGCGTGGGGTCGGGCTTCACGGGCTACTGCTTTTCGGCAGCGGTGACTGGAACGACGGTATGGATAGGATAGAGGGCGAAAGCGTTTGGCTGAGCTGGTTTTTCGCTCATACTGTCAAGCGTTTTGCAGATCTTCTTCTGATGTTATGTAAACTCGAACCCGACTGCTACCGTGCTGCTGCAAAAAGGATAGGCACGGCAGCCGACAGTGCTTGGGACGGTGAGTGGTATCTGAGGGGATATTGGAAGGACGGTGAGCCTCTGGGCTCTGCCTCAAGCCCTCAATGCCGCATCGATTCAGTTTCCCAAAGCTGGGCTGCCTTTTGCGGTGATGCCTCCAACAGTCGTGTTGACATTGCGCTTGACAGTGCCCTCCGTGAGCTCTATGACAGGAAGCTCGGTACGGTGAATATTCTCACTCCGCCCTTTTATATGCCGGAGCGTGACCCCGGGTATATCGCATCATACGGAAAGGGCTTTCGTGAAAACGGCGGTCAGTATACTCATGCTGCCGTCTGGCTTGCCGCTGCCTGTCTTCGCAGAGGTCGTGAAAACGAGGGTGCCGCCATTTTGCGTGATCTCTTACCCGAGGGGCACGATCCCCTGCGCTATGAGGCGGAACCCTTTGTTTTGGCTGCCGATGTTTATTCTGCCTTGGGGCATGAGGGTGAGGCCGGTTGGACATGGTACACGGGATCGAGCGGATGGTATTTTCGTACCGTCACCGAGGAGCTCTTGGGACTTAGGCTTTATTGCGGCTCTCTTTATATCCGTCCTCGGCTTCCCGATGACTTTAAGCCCTGCACGATACGACTTAAAGGGCATGAGATCCGCATAAGCCGTGAAGAAATTCTCCTTGACGGTGAAAAATACGACGGAAAGGGTATACCATATTAAGAAAAATGTGTTATAATACCGTATTACCTTCGAAACATCAAGGAGGCTTGAATATGGAAAGCGTAAGAACGGAGATACTCCCCGGCGTATGGCTCACCGCACTGAAGTCCGATAAGTTCAAAACCGGCTGTCTCAGCTTTAATCTTTTGACTCAGCTTGAGCGCGAGACCGCCTCTTTAAACGCACTCATACCCTTTGTGCTTCAAAGAGGCACTACAAGGCATCCGGATATGCAGTCGCTCTCCCATGAGCTCGATTCGCTTTACGGTAGCTGTATAGAACCCGTTGTTCGCCGCATCGGTGAGATACAAAGCATCGGCTTTTTCGCAAGCTTTCCTGATGAGGCATATCTCCCCGACGGCAGTGAGATAACCCGCAGCGTTGCCTCTTTGACGGCGGAGATGCTGCTGCATCCAAATACCAAGGGCGGTCTGCTCCTGCCTCAATACGTTGAAAGCGAAAAGGAAAAGCTGCTCGATACCATTCGAAGCAAGATAAATAACAAGCGCGGCTATGCCATGCAAAGGCTCATTGAACAGATGTGCTGCTATGAGGACTTTGCCGTCCCCCGTTTCGGTACCGAGGACTGTGCCGAGGGCATATACTACCGCCGTCTGACAAAGCATTACCGCAATCTGCTTGCAAGCTCACCTCTTGAGGTATTCTACTGCGGCAGTCGTTCCGCTTCGGAGCTTGAGGATATTTTGAGTGACGTTCTCTGTACCCTCCCGAGGGGTGAGATAGATTACGAGATAGGCACCGATATTCGTATGAACTCCGTTGAGGACGGTGTCCGTGAGTTTTGCGATGAGATGTCCGTCACCCAAGCCAAGCTCGTTATGGGCTGGCGTTTGGGTGAGTGTATGGAGGAGCCCGATCTTCCGTCGATCTATGTTTTCAATGCCATGTTCGGCGGCGGTGTTACAAGCAAGCTCTTTGACAATGTTCGTGAGAAAATGTCGCTTTGCTACTACGCCTCATCCCTCACCGATACCCACAAAGGTCTCCTTATCGCAGACTCCGGTATCGATGCCGATAAGTACGAGGTCGTGCGTGATGAGATACTGCGTCAACTCGATGCGATAAAAAGCGGCGACTTCACGGAGGATGAGCTCAATGCCGCAAGAAGCTGTGTGGCATCGGAGCTCCGCTCCTGTGCCGATTCTCAGGGTGCTCTTGAGGGCTTCTATCTCGCAAACGCCGTTGACGGTGTGGATTGCGACCCCATGGCTCTTGCGGAGCTTGCCGAAAACGTTACCGCCGAGGAGGTCATTGCCATTGCCGGCAGCACAGTTCTCGATGCGGTCTACTGCCTCCGTCCCAACGGTGAGGAAGGTGAATGTGATGAAGATACGGAAGTTTGAAAATATAGGCGAAACGCTGTATGAAAAGACGCTGCAAAACGGTATGCGGCTTTTTGCCGTGCCGAAAAAGGGCTTCAGATCGAGCTTTGCCATGATCGCCGTAAGGTATGGCGGAGCGTACCGCCGCTTCACCTTGGGCGGTGAGGCAATGGAGACTCCGGCAGGTGTCGCTCATTATCTTGAGCACAAGCTTTTTGATATGCCCGACGGCGTTGACGCTATCGCCGCTCTTTCCGGCAACGGCGCCAATCCCAACGCCTACACCTCCAACGATACCACGGTCTATCATTTTGACTGCACCGACGGCTTTGAGGACGATCTACGCATACTCGCAAGCTTTGTTTCCACTCCCTACTTTACACCGCAGACGGTCGAAAAGGAGAAGGGCATAATCGCTCAGGAGATCGGTATGTACGACGACCGCCCCGAGGCAGTGGTATTCTATGAGCTTATGCGTATGCTCTACTCAAAGCACCCTGTCAGAGACAAGATCGCAGGTACGGTCGAAAGTATTTCGAAGATCGACGATAAAATGCTTTACGACTGCTACGGTATGTTCTACCGCCCGAACAACATGATATTCTGTGCCGCAGGCGATTTCGATCCCGAGAGAGTATTTGCGGTCGTTGAGGAATGTTTGGCTCAGCTCCCCTCCTTTGAGCTACCGGAGACGGAGCTTTATGAGCCCGATGAGGCTCCCTCATCACTGTACAGTGAAAGGCGCATGGAGCTTTCCGCTCCCCAGTTCTCGATGGGCTGTCGCTTCACTCCCGAAAAGGGCAAGGCCTTGCAGAGGCAAAAGCTCATATCCTCCCTTGCTCTGCGTATCCTGCTCGGTGTCTCCGGTGATTTCTACAACGAGCTGTACAACGAGGGCAAGCTCAACCGTGATTACGATTTTGAGGCGGAGTATTCCGCAGGCACCGCAACGGTGCTTATAGGGGGCGAAAGCTCCGATCCCGAGTATGTCCGCCGCAAGCTGCTTGAGGCTGTCGAAAGGGTCAGAGTGCAGGGACTTGACGATGAGGTCTTTGAACGTGCAAGGCGTGCCTCCTACGGTGCAAGGCTCAGAGGTCTTGAGGATTTTGACAGTCTGTGTGCCGCTCTTGCATCCTCCGCATTCAACGGCTACTGCAGCCTCGATGCCTTTGAGCTTCTCGGTGACATTCGCAAGGAAGAATGTGAGCAATTTATATGTGACACTTTGTGCGAGGACAGGCTCGCCCTCAGTGTTCTGCGTCCTCTTGAGGTGAGATCATGACATTTGTTACGGCAACGATTTTAAGGGATGCCTCGATAAGCTTCCCCATGTTCGGTGATCTGACACTGAACCCTCCCGCAAGCTTTCAGCTTTTCGGCAGAGATATTTATTTTTACGGTGTTATCATCGCTCTCGGTATGGTCCTTGCGGCACTCTATTGTGCAAAGCGTGCCAACGTTTTCGGTATAGATGCCGATGAGCTTTTCGATCTCCTGCTGTGGGTCATCCCTCTGTGCATAGTCGGTGCAAGGCTCTACTATGTCGCTTTCCGTTGGGATTATTATTCGATGTTCCCCTCGGAGATCATTGAGATATGGAACGGCGGTCTGGCAATATACGGCGGTATAATCGCAGGACTCATTGTGGGACTTATATGGTGCCGTGTGAAGAAGATACCCTTCTTTGCAATGGCGGATCTGACCTCCTTCGGTCTGCTAATAGGTCAGGCGATAGGACGCTGGGGCAATTTCATGAACCGTGAGGCCTTCGGTGCGGATACCGATATCTTCTGTCGTATGGGGCTTACATATCCGAGCGGTCGCACCATTTATGTTCATCCGACCTTTTTGTACGAAAGCCTGTGGAATCTCGTCGGGCTCATCATCTTGCATATCTGGTCGAAGAAGGGCAAACGTAAATATGACGGTCAGGTCTTTTTGCTCTATGTTTTTTGGTACGGTCTGGGCAGGGCGTGGATCGAGGGTCTGCGTACCGACAGTCTTTACATAGCAGGTACCGATATCCGTGTATCTCAGCTTCTTGCGGCAGTCAGTGCGGTGGCGGCCCTCGCCGCTATGATCGTAATGGCTCGTAAAAAGCCCGATCCCGAAAAAATGTATGTAAATATCAATAAAAAGGAGTCTGAATAATGGCAAACTACAGAAGTATGATCAAGGGCACGGCAAGTGCCATAAGCAGCTTTGCAAAGGAAAAGATCAAGAATGTCGCTCAGTCCGGTAAGGTCCGTGACGTTTATGACAGAGGCAGCACCACAGCAAAGTGCTATGCCAACATCGCAAAGCTCAATGTCCGTATTAACGGTGAGCTTGAGGAGCAGAAGAAGGTGTTCATTGAGATCGGCAGACTGTATTTCGATCAGCACCGCAACGATCCCGAGGATTACTTCGTTCCCCTTTTCGATGAGCTCAAGGCAATGGACGAGAAGATCGAGGCACTGCGTGTCGAGCTTTACGAGGCAAAGGAAAGCATCGCCGCCGCAAGGGAAAGAGATGTTGAGGTCGAGGTCGTCGATCTTGAGACCGAGCCCGAGTCCGAAGCTCCCGAAGCGGAAGCCGAAGCAGCCCCCGAGGAATAATAGGAAACAAAAAGTACGCAGATCGCTCTGCGTACTTTTTTACTGTCTTATATCAGTCATCGTAGTCGGCATCGACGTAGATTATCTCACCGGTGTGGCCGTTGATCTCGACCTCGAACTCCATGTTGCCCTTTTTGAGCTCAACACTGTATTCGTAATATGCCTTGTCGATATCGAGTCCGGACTCAAGATCGCACTCAACGTCCTCAACAAAAATCTCCCCGGGCACGTCTGCGTAATGCTCCTCAATGTAGCTTATCGCAAGCTCCCTTGCCTCATCACGGCTCATGCGGGTATTGGTATCCGCCTTATCGGTCGTTACGCCGTGGATTATGAGCACTGCGGCTGCTGCCAATATCGCTATCGCAAGCAGGGAAACAAAGACGATCGTTATTATGGTCTTGGTGCGGTGCTTCTTCGCCGCCTTTTTATACGCCTCATCGCTTGCTTCGCTTATGACCTCCGGGCGTTCCCCGTCGATGATCTCGGTGAGCTTCCTTGCCTTCTTTATCTCACTTCGTACAAATTCGACTTCCTCGTCACTCGCCGTTCCGTCGAGAAATTTCTGATATGCCTTTTCAAAATCCATATTCATACCTCCAACTTTTTTCTTAATGCTTCTCTTGCTCTGAACAGGATCACCTTGACGTGATCCGCTGTTTTTTCGGTTATCTGAGATATCTCGTTTACGCTGAGTCCTTCGAAGTAAAACAGAGTTATGACCTCCGCTTGCAACTGCGGCAGGAGCCCTATCGCACGGTAGAGTGCCCGATAATCCTCACGGCGGACGATCTCATTTATGAGTGCATCACGCTCTCCGGACAGCTCCTCCGGTAGTTCCTCATGGTGGCGGTGCCGACGCTGTTCATTGTAAAACAGGTTCCTGCATACCGTAAGCAACCATGATTTGAAGTTGCGTATCTCGTCGTCTGCGGTCTCAAGTGCTCGGAAGAAGGCTTCCGACACTATCTCCTCCGCCGTGCTCTTGTCCTTGCACAGCGACAGCGTATACAGCAGTGCCTCGTTATAGTGCTTTTTGAACAGGGCTTCAACGGCATCGCTTTTCACCGGTCTCACTCCTTTCCTTCGTTTTTGACTGCTTTCGTATATAAGACACCGAACAGGGCAAAAGGTTACAGCTTTTTCGAAAAAAGCTTTGAGTATTTAAAAAGGGAGAGCAATTGCTCTCCCTGAAAATTCAATTGATTTAAAAATCAGACAACACCCTGTGCCATCATTGCGTCAGCAACCTTGAGG